>NZ_CP012023.1:2748352-3096705 GCF_001308265.1 Celeribacter marinus | reverse complement strand
TGCGCCGTTTGTACGCGTGCTGAAGATGTTGAACGCATGTGTGGTCGCATTTGACGCCCCCGCACCGCCTTTTCCCATGATGAAGCCCCGGTTGATCAGCGTCAGCCCACCTGGATATGCGCCACCCGTGCGCAGGGCGGCCACCGCGACATCATCCGACCAGATGTAGACCCCGGATCCGATTGTGACTGTCACCGCTGCACTGCCGTTCCACCCGCGCGCTAAGGCCGCCGCATGCACATCCAGCTCTTGGATGTTGCTTGTGATGGTCCAGGCGAATGCATTGCTTTTGCCGCGCAAAGTCCCAAGCCCGATGGCGCCACCAGCCAGGCCGGCAAGGCCACGGACACCTGCGTCCCCGAGCGATATCGTCGCATCAGCGGTACGGCCGAGCTCGGTGTTCACTTGGCTCAGCGAGAGCGGTCCTGTCGATGGAAGCGCCATGAGTCACAGACTCCCAAAGGCGGTGACATCGCCCAGCAGCGTCAGATTGCCGGCGCCGTCGAGCGTCATCACGTCGGTGCCATTATATCGGAAGGTCAGGCTTGATCCCGCAGCATGGGCCGTAAACGCCCCCCAACGGGCGCCGACCTCAATGATCTCCTCGCTGCCGTCGGCGCGTTTGAGGAAGAGTTTGCCGTCGCGGGTGTTGATCGCCAGTTCTCCGAGATCCAGCTGGGCGGGGGTTGGGACCTTTGTGGCGATGGCAGATCGTTTCATACGGATTGTGCTGGCCATGGGGCCTCCTGGTGTTCAGCCTCATATGAGGCAAGATCAAAGCGGATCAGAACGTGCCGCCATCAAGTGCGATGCCAGTAATGCTGCCACCTGTGATGGCCACTGCATTGGCCGCTTGCACAGCCAGTGAGCCGAGACCGAGATTGCTGCGTGCTGTGCCCTTATTTGGCAGATCTGCCAGGTTTGATGCTGCAGCCAGCTTGCCAGCCAGCCCATTGGTCACGGTGCTGGCAAAACTGGGATCATCGCCCAAGGCCGCGGCCAATTCGTTCAAGGTGTTCAGCGCGCCGGGGGCCGCATCAATCAGGGCTGCGATAGCGGCCTGTACAAATGCTGTATTTGCGATCTGGGTTGTGTTGGTGCTGCTCGATGCCGTCGGCGCGCTCGGCGTGCCGGTCAAAACGGGTGAGGCGAGCCCGGCTTTCCCGTCAATCGCCGCCTGGAGACCACTGACTTGCGAGATCGCATGGCTGTGGGCCGCTGGGGCAAAGGTGGCGGGTTTGCCGGCAACACCTGCCCAAGGCACGCTGTCTGCCGCCTCAGCTGCATCAACCTTACCATCGTTGTCGCTGTCATAGGCAGACTTGAGCATATCGCCCGCGCCAAAGCCTGCCAGTGCCGTCTGCACAAAGGCGGTCGTGGCCAGCTGGGTGGTATTGGTGCCACCAGTGGCCGTGGGCGCGGTAGGCGTGCCAGTCAGGTTTGGCGAGTTCACCGAGGCCTTCGCGCTCAACGCCGATTGCAACCCTGTGACATCTGCGATGGCGTGACTGTGGCTATCGGCAGCTTTGCCATCAAGAGCGACCTGCAGCCCGCTGACCTCCGAGATGGCATGACCGTGGGTGGTCGCCGCTTTGCCCGCCAGCCCCGCATCGAGCTGCGACTTGCGCACAAGATCGGTGCTGCCACTCGCATCTTGGCTCGACTTGGGCGCAACCGAGAAGGTCTTTGCGCCACCAATGGTCTGGCTGCCAACGCGGGCGACAAACCCGCCGGTGCCCGCCAGTGGCACAATGGCTGTGGCATTGCCGCTCCCGTCATCGCCCTTGCCGATATAGAGCGTATCGTCGACCTCATTGTGGGCGACCTCGCCGGATTTGAGCGCAGCGGGTGCTCCGGCATTGCCGGCCTGGCGGCGTTTGAACTGGATCGTATTGGCCATCAAAAGAAGCCTCCGTTAATTGGGGTATTGGTGGGCAGAACGGTGATACCGGAATCGCCCTGATCGCCTTTGTCACCGGGGGGACCGGGTTTGCCCTCGGGGCCCGGCTGGCCGCCAAGGCGAATGCGTAACGGCCCAGTCACAACGCGAACCTTGATCGGTGCGGTGATTGTGATAGGGCCGGTTTGAGGCATGGCAGCACTCATGGAGCAAGCCCGCGCGTCACCGGCAGGATGACTGGCAGTTCCAGCAGGAAGCCGAGATGTAGATCAGGTGCGAGATCGGTCCGTACGAGGTCCAGAACCACCCGTCCGGGCGTGAGACCGGCGGTTTGCGCGGGGCGTAGCGCCAGTTCTAGCACCATGTCGCTGATCCGCAGGATCCCGAGATCAGCGCTGGTGAGTGTCGCCAAGACGTCTGCCGCATTTGGGCGCTCGCGTATCTGCCCTGCATAACTTGCACCCTCGACAAAGACCGGTGCTTCCGCCTCAATCTGCAGCCGCCACGCATAGCCGATCAGCACGGCCGGACCTTCTGTGACAGTTGTGGTTGTCATAGCCGCCACCCACACAGCCGCGCGCCCACCTCATTATGGGCCACGATTTGCCCAAGCGTCACGTCACTCAAAACGTCCTGCCGCGATGGTCGAATAGGCTCGGCCCAGTCGCAATCCTCATACATGACAGCCGGATCAATCGCGCATCCAGCGGTCAGCGCGGCGCTCAAGATCAGTGCGGTCAGTGTTTTGCACGTCATGGCGGGTGTCCTTTGAGGTTTGCATGGATCTGACGCGCGCATCGGCGCGGCGCACGGCCAATTCGGCCTTGGCTGCTTGGCGGCCCTGGCGAAAGGCAACCCAGAGGGCAGCTAGGACAGCCAAAGCGATGGCGCCGTAAAGAACAGCCCGCCTGCCAAGGCCACTCAGGAGCGCACGGATGACTGTGATCATAGCGTGCGTCCTGTCCGGTGATCGTCAATGCGGGCGGAGCGCGCCTTTAGCGCATAAAAGATTACACCGACAAACATCACCATCCCGATCCAAGGCAGGGCCACGGCGAGCCACGCCTCCAGACCTGCGAGCGCAAAGATCCGCGATGCAGTATCGCGGGCCTGTTCGGCCTCACGCAAGGCCGGTGCGATCTGAGAGGTGATGGAGCCTGCAGCCCCCAGAACCCCGAGCCCGATTTGCGCATTCGCGGCCGTCACGATGCGGCTGTTCTCTGGCGCGCCTGATGCTCGTTCGGGTCCCACCGTTCGATGCGGCGCCACGGTCAAAGCCTCCTCTAACGCCACATCAATGATCGGAACCAGCGGCAGTGCCGCGTCATCGCGGAACGCGAGAATCGCTGCGCGCGTGCGTGGACCAATGATGCCGTCGATGCTGCCGACATCATGGTATCCGAGATCCTTCAAACGGGTCTGCACATCGCGGACGCTCATCTTGACGGCAGGCGCCACATGACCCGCGCGCCGCACACCCAAGAGCTTAGAGATGGGATAGCGTTTTACATTGACCGCATCGCTCTGATTGCCGCCTAAGCCCCAGACCCATGCACCTTCAATCCGGTCAATGAAGAACACATGACCCTGCCAGCTGGACGACCCCCGAGGTATGACCCCGATATCGCCAGGCTGCGCATCCGCAATATCGACCGGGATGCCCCAGTCCAGATAGGACCGCGCGGTCAGCTTGCGCGTCGAGCGCATGCCGGCCTTCTCCAAGCAATGTCCAACGAAGGCGGCGCACCACGCCACAGAGTCATGCTCCACCCAATCGTGACCGACCGAGGCGTACATCTCCATGACGACTGGGTTGTTTGCAGGGCCTAGGCCCTCAGTGGTGCCGATATACCCGCGGGCAATGTCAAAAGGTGTCATGATGCTCTCCCATGCAAATGGACAGCGCCGCCCCGAAGGGCAGCGCTGGATGTGTGTGGTCGTGGTTGTGTTCAGTTTTACGAGGCGCGGCTTACTTCTTGCGGCAAAGCCAGGCCGTCATCAGCGCCTCCGCCCCGCGCGGTCCCAGATAGGCAAGCGTGGCCACAAGACCTGTGCGCACCGGCTGGCCAAGATCAAAGTGACTTGCAACAGCCTCGCCAATAATCGCCATGCCGATGGCGACGGGGATTTCCCACAACAGCTCCTTGCCAAAAAACCGCCGTCGGCCAAGCTTGACCTCACCTGAGTGATACATCAGCCGTCCCGTAAACGCGCCGATCAGCGTCGTCATCGCCCCGCCAAACAGACTGTTCAACGTTTCTAAAAAGCCCGGCTCGGTCATGGGCGCCTCCCTTACTGGTTCAGTCACGCAAGACCCTTGCGTGGGATTTATTATGGTCTATATTTGGTGCTGTATTTCGCACTATTTGGAGGCTGTCATGCAGCGTGTCGAAGCCAATGTCGCCGTCAGCGTGTCCGATCTTAAAAAGAACCCCTCGCAGGTCATGGCGCAGGCGGCAGGCCAATCTGTTGCCGTGCTGAACCACAACCGCGTCATGGCCTACATGGTGCCTGCCGCCCGCTACGAGGCCATGATGGAGCATCTTGACGATTTGGAGCTGGCCGATCTGATCAAGCAGCGTGTGGACGAGACACCGGTGCGGGTCAGCTTGGATGAGCTATGATCTGCAATTTTTGCCGTCAGCCCTAAAGGAATGGCATAAACTTGGTGCAACGCTGCAATCGCAATTTAAAAAGAAGCTCAAAGAGCGGCTTGCACAGCCCCATGTTGTGGCCGACGGCCTTCACGGCATGCCAAACCACTACAAAATCAAACTTCGCAGCGCGGGCTACCGCCTTGTCTACCGCATTGAAGATACCACTGTCACAGTAACGGTGGTGGCTGTGGGCAAGCGCGAGCGTGGTGCTGTTTATAAAAGCGCGCAAAAACGCTTTGATCCTTAGTACTCCCCGCCATCAAGCAGCGGCTCAAAGGCGGCATCGGCCAGATTGCGCAGCTTGAGCGTCGGTGGTGTGGTGCTGGTATCCAGCCACAGCATGCCCGGCGCGGTGGCCGCAGGCTCATCAACGCCGCTGCTTGTTGAGCGCAGAGCCGCAAGCACCTGATTGATCTGGGCGCGCACGGCCGCCCCGTTGTCGTTGATGATCACAAAACTCGGTGTTTGAGACACTAGGCCACCTCATCCGCTATCAGCCGCAATTCCGAGACGATCGGCGTAAAGGCCGGATCACTGGTTCTAAGCCAAGCGCGTGCTCAACCGCATGGGCCTCAATCTCGCTGTTGTCGATCCGCCCCATGGGCCCCAGACGGGGCTTGCACCCGACGGATCGTCATCGGTTTCTCGGACCTCAAGCACCACGTCGATATCAGCGCCCTCGGAGCCGTCAAAGTCGGCCCAATCATCGATCGGCGTCATGCGGTCATCGATGTAATCCGACAGCGCCGAGGCCCCGACCAGAATATCCGAGCGCAGCCGCACACGCTTCAGGCCGCCAAAATCAAGACGATCGCCAAAGGCGTAGAGCCCCTCAAGGGCCGCAACTTCAGGCCGGCCGCTTGCATCAGGCGCGCTCTCAAGCTTTAAGGTTCCGCTGACCGCTTCAATATTGGTCTTTGCCCGGCAAAAGCCGGCTCCGCCGCCAGCGTATTCAGCTGGGCAAAGCTCAGGATCTGCACCCCCTTGGTGCTCACCGTGCTGACAGGACCAATCCGCCCCTCGCTGTCTTCGGCGCGTAGAAGGTAGGTCCCGGGTTTGAGCGGCACGACCGCAATCGCCTCGCCACCCGACACCCGGTCCATCAGCGTGGAGTTCGCCCAAGTGGCGGTCATTTCCTTGCTGTGGCGGATAATGACATTGCCGCCCACGCGCACATCCACATCAACCGAGCGCTGCCATTTGAGCACAGCAAGACCGCCGGCAGACTGGATGGTCAGTCCGGTCAGGGCAGCCGGTGGCGCCGTGAGCCCCACGATCTCCAACGCCCCCGAACGCCAGCTTGAGGAGACCCCGAGCACCGAGATCGCCTTGATCCGCACGTCCCATTGGCCCGGCTGGATGTCGCGCAACTCCATCCTCGTGCCGGATGTTCGACCCCGGTCCAGCCAGTCACCTCCATCCCCTCCATTCCTACGCGTCTCCACTTGATAAGTGTCCACGAACCCCGAGGCTGCTGCCTCCCAGGCGATCCGCGCCAGGACTTTCACCGCCGAGCCGTCGCGTGTGACGTAAAGCTGTTCCGTGATCTGCGGCGCACCCGGTGGGGCGATATCAAAGGCCGTGGGCAGCGCTGTGCGTGGGGCTGCCGCATAAATCTGTTCTTCCAAAGCATCCCAGTCGTAAATGAGGGGAGAGGTTTCTCGCAGGAGAAGCTCTGGCGCCAAGCGTGGACCCTGTCCAACCTGTGTCAGATCCAGCCGCACCGCCTCAACGTCAAAGGGTTTGCCCTCCGGCAGAGCCGCGCCGCCAAACCCCCAACGGGCGTAGTGCACATATGTTGTTTCTCCAGCCGCCACGCGCCAGGCCTTCAGCTTGCCCGCCACCTTGAGGCTCATTTGGCGCCGTGCGCGCTCTAGCTCAATTTTCGCCAACCGCTGCGCCATGGAGGCGGAGATCGTGAACGGCAGCGAGATATCCCGCCAGACCCGCTCACCATTGTCCTCGAGCCGGTAGGCCTCACTGGCATAGGCCGGGAAGTCATCAGGCTGCCAGCTGTTCTCAGGGCTGACAAACTGGCCCCGCACAGCGTTGAAGTTTGACGCCCGGCTTTGGCGTGTGGTCAGGGTCATGCCACCATCGCGCACATCATCTGCCGTGATCGTCGTCTCAGGCACGCGGTAGGCCCCCGCCCGCATGCGCCACTGGCCCGCTTGCCAGATGCAGCGGCCTGCCATCGCAGTCAGCATCGCCTCGATGATGGTCTTGGGCGTCTCCGAAAGCGAGACCACACCATTGCAGGTATAGCGCGCCTCAGACCCTCCTGCAGCCAATGGCACAGCCTCGTCGCAAATATTGGCGGCCTCAATCAGACTGTCGGTCTCGATCCCGTCTGCACCGCCGATCACGGCCCCGATGCCATAGGTCGTATGAGCCATGTAATCCGCCACGCACAGCGCCGCATTGTCGGTATAGACCTGCGCGCCGGTCCTTGGATCAAAAATGTCGGCCTTGCCCTCCATATCCACGGTGATGTTCGGAATGCCGCCCGGAAAGGCATCTGCGTCATAGGTCAGCTTCAAATAGAGCGCCGCACAGCCTGCTAATCTATGTGCGTCGGTCCAATGCTCCGGCGCCGCCGCAATCAGACCCGCAAAGGCCGTCTGGTCATCCGCTCCGAGGCGCTTCTCAACGGCAACCTTGCCCGCCCATCGGCCCTGGGCCGCCCTGACGCATCAACGGCCTCTTCGCCCTCAAAATAGATGGCATCAATGGATTTGATGCGGTGCGCCGCCAGCACCACCACCAGATGCAGGTCTTTGTCCTTTGCCCCTGTGGAATGCAGAAACACAATCACACCGCCCTTGCGCGTGCGGCCGTAGACCAGTTCGCGGGGCATCACCGGCTCGCGCACTGTCACCGTGCGGGCCTTCATTTCCATTTGGCCAAGGCTGGGCGTGGGCATCAACGCTTGGGCTGCCGCTGATAAGAGCATCGAGGCCCCGAACTGGGCGGCAAAGCCCACGAGACCCGTGGCTGCAAAAGCCGCGGCCACACCGCCCGCCGCAATGGCAGCGCCCCCGAGGGCGACAGCACCTAAAACCACGGGTGGCATTATTCAGGTCCTCCAGGCGAGACGGCAGGTTGAGAGCGGCAGGCGCACCAGACCCGCAGGCGCAACAAAAGCGGCCGTGGCGCCGATGACGACACCAAAAGCTTCAGGCGCACCGCCCAGGATCAGATCGCCACGCTGTGCGAGCCGCACATCCTCAAGCGGGTCGCCCAGCAAAGCGCGCCCGCCGTCTTCAAGGCTTGTCCAGCCAAGGCGGCGCAACACCCGTCCGCAGCCGACCCGTGTGCGATACCGCCCCCGCCAGAGTGCCGCATGATCCGGGCCGTCCGTCAGATCGCGGTGCAGATCAAAGGCCCAGGTGGCGCAGTCGTGCTCGCCCCAGACGAAGGGACGTGCCTGAGCGTTCGTTAACGAATCAGCAAGGATCTGCTCCCAATGGGGCACGCGGGTAGTATCGCGTGGGGCAACAATTGGTTGCTCCATCAGCCGCGCCCCCAAGTGATGTCTTGATCCTGAATGGCCGTCACATGCTCAAACCCACGATCGCCCGGGTGCAGGACCTGCTGGCTTTCATGGGTGTAGCGCCAGTTGCGCGGGATACTCAGATCAATGAGCCGGCTTTCATAACTGATTGTGATCCGGCAGCTCTGCCCGTCCTCTTGTAGCTCCGGCACATCAAGACGACCCGTAAAGGCCTGCACGGGATCGGCGATCACTCTGCGCCCCTCCGTCAGAAGTGCCAGCCAGATGCGTCCCGCCTGACCCTGGCGCGCTTCATTGATCGCAAGACCTACCAGATCGAGCGGTACACCTGACAGTGAGACTGTCGTCCCAGAGGCCACAACATCAGAGGTTTCTTCAAGCGCGCCAAGGCCAAGAAGCACCCCGACGCCGGTCCAGGTCTTGCCGTCCCAATCTATCGGACCCGGACCCGTCCAGATCCGCACCATGCCCGAGGGGAACTCACCTTCAAAAAAGATCGCAGGCTGCAGATCCGCGCGGTCGAGCGCCTCGGCCATGTCATTTGTGATATCCCGGCTCATAGCGCCTCGCGGGCTGATAGGGTGAAGCGGTGACGCGCTGCACGCTCAATACGGGTTGGCACCGAACCCGTAGGGCGCAGCAGCACCTGTGGTCTGTTCACTTCCAGTTGCGTATTGGCGGGCAGTGCGCGGCGGATCGCCGGAAAGAGCGTCAGCGTTGCCAGACCGTTGATGTCCGCTGTCACATCAAAGGCGATCTGGTGCAGGCGCGTGTCGCGCGCCGTGCCAATCGAGACAAAGTCCCCTGAAGCCAGTGCAGGCAACCCAGGCGGCCAGCCTTGCGTTTGCACGACATTGCCGCCTGTGATGGGTGCCGCCAGCGTCACCTGTTGTGTCAGTCCTTTTGGCTCAATTGAGGGATCAGCAAACAGCAGAAGACCGCGCCCAGAGCCAAGCGCCGTGAGGGCCGCAGAGACCGAGCGCGCCAGCGGTCCGGATTGCGCGGCAAACTCAATGTCGTATTCCCACCATTCCCCACCCCAATCCTGCACCTCCGTCGTGCCGGTGAAGGGTGACTGCGTCTGGCTGGTGGCTGTCACGAGCCGTCGCTCAATGCCGGCCACCCAGGTGCGCGGCAGGTCCACAATGACGCTCATGCCATGCGTCCCCGCCGCATGGCATTGCCAACAGCGGCCACCGCAATGCGCTCAAACTCGGGCTGTGCGCTGCGCATCACTGCCGCGATCTGCTCGGCCACGCCCATCTGCGCGCCGCGCGCGTCCACATTAAGATTTATGGCCACAGGAATGGCGCCCCCTGCGCCGCGGGCAACCTCAGCCCGCGACAAGACCCGCTCGCCCCGCTGCAGAATGGTGGGGACTTCATCAGGACGCAATCCGGCCCAGGCACCAGCCCGCCCCACGGTGCCGCCTGAATGCATCCGCGGCGCTCCCGCAAAAACCGCTGCGGGCACAGACCGCCTATGACCGGAGATCCCAACCATGCCGCCCGCATGCGAGACCGCTGCCGTGACCGCTCCGGATGCGGCGCCACCTGCGCCACCTGCGGCAGAGCCGCCGCCAAAGACACCCCCGAGTGCATTGGCTATGGGGCCCAGAACCGCATTTTTGAACGCCAACACAGCCAGGTCGGCGAGGATCGAGCGCACCAGCCCCTTGAAGTCGAGCTTGCCGGTTTCCACAAAGCTGCGGAAGGCACTCTCGGCGCCAGAGAAGGCGCTGGAGAGGGTTTCGCCGAGACCTTTGCCCCAGTTCAGGGCATCCTTGGCATAAGAGTTGAGGGCTTGCGAGACGGCGCGCCAGCCGGTCACGATCTTCTCAGCTGCCCCGTCGCCACTGCCGCTTGCACCACCACCCGCAACAGCCTCTCCAGCCTGGCCCATGGCTTCTGCGAGACGGTCGGCAGAGGCGGTCGCGTCATCAAGGGCTGCAGCTCCGTCCGCGCCAGTGCCCGCAACAGCATCGCGCAGTGCCGCCCAGGACGTCAGCGGGGCCGTGGCTCCGGCCGCCAAATCGGTAGACGCACCACGATAAATATTGGCCGCGGCCAGTGCATCAGCCGCCATACCGTCCAAGCCCAGATCAGGCGCTGTGAGCGGGTTATCTTCAAAAGCCCGCCGGAACGCATCCGCAGCAGCACTGCCTGCATCCGCTGTCGCTCCCGCGAAAGGATTGTCGATATCGCCAAGACTAATCTCACCGATTTCGCCGAAGGTCGTCTCGATCCCCACCGCCGCCAGCGCATCGCGGATTTTGCCGGTAAAGGCATCAATCCGGGCGATCGCGCCATTCAGCATTGCTTCAATACCGTCGAGCATGCGGTTCGCCGCTGTGTAAACAAGATCCCCGATCACGGCTGGCAGGCGGGACCAGATGTCTCGGACGGCCATGAGCGCCCCCTCAAACGTATTCGCCGTGGTATTACCAAAGGCGACCACACTTTCAATCGCGCCCGCCATGCCCGTCGCGGCGTCGGATTTGAGGTCATAAAACATCGCCGTGACGCGCGCGCCGGCAGCCGCGGCTCCCGTCTTGATCCGATCCCAGACCTCAACGGCGACATCCTTCAAGAGGCGCATCGCCGCGCCAAAACCGCCTGCACCGGACGTCAGCCGCGTGAACCAGTACACCAGCTCGCCTGCGCCAACGATCAGCGCGCCAATGCCCGTGCGGATTAGCGCGCCTTTGAGAACCACCAGCGTGGTGGCCAGACCGCGGACAGAGAGTGCTGCCGCGGCCATCGCGGCAACCCAGCGTCCTGCCAGGAAAGTGGCAAAGGTGCCTGCGTAAACTCCCAGCCGGTCGAGATTGCCCAGAACCGCATCGAAGGCCCGGCTGATCGGACTCGCAGAAGACGCCAGCGCGACAAAGTTGTTCGCGACCGCCTCAAGCGTGGGCGCCAGCGCCACGGCAATCCGGTTGCGCACGCCGGTAAACACTTGGCCAATGCTGACGAGTGCCAATTCCGATCGGCGCATCGCGGCGATGGCGTCAGTATCCAAAACAGCGCCAAGCGCTTGGGCTTGCGCTCCGAGCCGGGTCATCTCCGCCCCGCCATTTTGCAGCAGCGGAATAAGACGCGTGGTGTCGGACGCCATGGCCTCAAGATAGAATGTCATCTCTTGCTGGCTGACGCCTGCCTTCTCAAGACTTGAGACATAGAGCTGTAGGGCTTCCGGCCCCGAAAGCCGGGCGAACTGATCGGCGGTGACACCCACCCTTGGCGCGATGTTCTCAAAAAAGTCTGCCATCGGACCGCCGCCCGTCTGCAGGAAGTCCCCCACACGGTCGTTCACGTCCTTCAGGATATCAGCGAGCTTCTCTTGCTCGACCCCCACCGTGGCCGAGGCCGCCGCCCAGCGCTGGAACACCTCCGGTGCCGCATTGGCAACTTGTGACAGCTGATCGATCTCATTGGCAGCAGCCACCGTCGAGCGCGTCATTACAACAACAGCACCGGCCAAGGCAGCCGCAGCAGCCGTCGCCGCAATCTTGGCGCGGCGCGCAAAACCCGCCATGCGGGCATTGGCTTGATCCAGCTCGCGCGACAATCGCCCCATGCCCCTAGACCCAGCCGCACCGACACCTTCTAATTCGGCGCGCACTTGTCGCCCGCCAGTCGCGGACAGGCGGACGGAGACTTGTTTGGTCGCCATGGAGTAGATCCTCGGAGGGTAAAACCTCATTCCCAATGGAAACGAGGTTACATGTGGCCTGATCCGGCCTGCATGGTTTCATTGATCTTACGGACCATCACCGCCTCAATGGGCGGCAGCAGCTCCGCCATGATGATGGGAGACAGCCCGAGGGCCGCGCCAAGGTGCAGCGCCGCACTCATATCCCAGCCGAGGACCGCGCCGCCGTTCATCCCACCTGCAACGCGCACCTGTCCGCCAAGCCGCTGAACCAGATCCCAGACCTGCCAGCCCTCAAGTGTGCGTGGCGCATGCAGGCTGCGTGGGCAGTCCGCGCAGACAGAAACGCTCTCCTCGCAGAAGCATGCCGCGCAATACTCACCGCCCCCGCCGAACTCCCAGTCGGCGAGAGCGGTCAGACGTTTTTTTCCGCATCCAGTATCAGTGCGCCGGCGATGTATGTGGTCTGGAAGGCCTCAAAAATTGGCCAGAGCTCCAGCAGCGCGTCGATGCCCTCAGGTGTCAGAGGCAGAGGCTTGTCGTTTTCGTCACCGACGCCCTCCCAGTCCTTCACGACGATGCGCCCTACGGCTTTGGCCACGATACGCGCGAGATCGTCATTGGAGGCGCTGATCTCAGCATCGCTCGCCGCGGCAATGATCGCCGGATCGCTGCGCGCGGCCAGCATGATGGCGGTGGTCAGCGGTTCCACCAACAGCCGGACACCATGGCCAAGATCAAGCCATTGCGGCTCGGTAGACAGGTTCAATCGTAGCATCAGTAATCCTCCCAGTCGTTGGTCAGTGTGACGGTGCACATCCGGCCCACCCCAGGATCGCTAGCCGCCTGCCAGTCGAAGGTGGCCTGCACGCCTTGCGGTCCTGATATCTCGATCCGGGGACGCGGGAGGTATACGGCATGTGCGGTGACGGTTAGGTTTTCACCGGTGGGCAGTGTGTATGAGAACGCAAGCTCACAGGCCTCGCCGTTGATCGCTTGTGTCACCAGCGTTTGATCGGCAAAGCGCACAACGACATTGCCGGTGAGTGCCGCGATCGAGGGATCCGCGCCGTCGATCTTGCCATCAGCGCGGATCGTCTCGATGCGATCGAGGCTGTTGGCATAGGTGAGGTCAGCGGAGACCACGTTGCCAATGTTCCCACCATTGCGCGTGATGGCCCCGTTGAAGTGACCGAAGCGTTTCAGAGCAATACTGGCGGGCGTGCCTGCGGCGGTGCTCGTGGCGATCTCCTCGCCCTGTGCCACGATGCTCGCCGTTGCCGTCAGCAAGCCCGATCGCGCCATCTGCCAGTTGAGGCTGTCGACCATACAGCCGGAATACATGGCGTAGCGCGGCACCTCCGGCATGCCAGTCTCAACCGAGAAGCTCGGCAGTGCCCAGTTTCCAGAGCGGAACTCGTGGGTATAGGGTGAGTCAGCGCCCGTCGTTGTAGGCGCTCCAAACGCAGCCTTCAGCCAGAAACCAAAGGCCTCCGCATCCATCGGGATCACGACATCACCGTCCGCTGTCACGGCATCCTTGATCGGCGCCTGCGGATCGCGCCCATACCCCAGCAGTTCCGAGGTCTGCAACGGTTGCTCCGCCCCCAGCGACGTACTGGCGAAGGGCATCTTCGTGTAGCCGCCTGCCGGCGGCGTGCCATACGTGGTCTCAAACGCAAGCGCCATCTGCGCCCGCGCCCCTTGGGCTCGTGCCATTGTGTCCCTCCTTGAATTTATCTGGTCAGCCCAGCGCGTCGGTGGTCGCGTAGTGAAGAATGATTGGAATGATCCCGGCCTTCAGAGACGCGGCCCCCTCGACGGGAAGATCGACGGGTTCAGCTGCCTCTGGCTCAACCCAGTCGCATAATCCCCGCAATGTCCGGTCGGCGGCGATTACTGCGCCGACCTGAGCGCAGAGCGCGTCAAAGACGCTGTCACGGTTCGACGCCGATTGCACAATGACCTCGAGCTCGGAACGATGCTGGAAGTGATAAGTCGGCGGCGACAGCGTCACGCCGGGCTCGCCCGGGGTGCCATCGCGCAGGATCATCAGCCCTGCGGACGGAATGCGTTCTGGTAGAACGTCTCCGCGCAGAACGGGCACATGCGGGATCGTGCTGAGCAGGTCCGCCAAAGCGGTCAGGATGGTTTCTCGTGGGGTGGGCATTTAAGAGCCTAACGTTGAATTCGTGTCTGTTGTCACAGCCAAGAAAGTGTTATAAGTAATACCTATTGATACTCACGAGGATTAATCCCATGAATGCTGTTCGCCCCATTGCCGTGAAGCTCGATCAGGAAACCCGCGACCGCCTCAAACGGCTTGCGGATGCGAAGGATCGTTCGACGCATTGGATGCTGCGCGAAGCAGTCTCTCAGTTCCTGTCCCGTGAAGAGGCGCGTGAGGCTTTTCGCCAGGCAGGTCTCGCGGCCTGGCAGGAATATCAGATGACGGGCCAACATGTGACACATGAGGACGCAGATGCCTGGCTAGCCAAGCTCGAGGCTGGCGAAAAGGCAGATATTCCTCAATGCCACAACTGATCTGGTCTCCCGCAGCGCTGCGGGATGTGGAACGGCTTTACAATTTCTTGGCCGAGAATAACCCTGACGCGGCACGCCGCGCCGCCAAGTCCATCCGTGAGGGTATGCAGATCTTACGCGACCAGCCGGGAGCAGGGCGCCCTGTGGAGGACATGGATCCAGAGTTTCGCGAGTGGTTCATCACCTTCGGTGGTAGCGGGTATGTTGCTCTTTACCGTTTGGACGTCGACGCGGCTGTCGTTCTTTGTGTGCGACATCAACGTGAGGCCGGGTACTGAACCAGCGGTCACCCCAGTTTAGCGTCAACCCACTCTGCAACAATTAGGCTTGGAATTGATGCCTGCGCGCGGTCAGCATCGCGTGCCAGATCGAGCCGCTTGCGCAGCTTTACCTGAGGCACCAGCAAGAAGATCGGCACCGTGCTGCGCCCGCGACCCGTCTTGGACCGAGATGCCACGCCCAGTCCGCGACTGTTCAACCGGCCATCGGCCACCAGAAAGCTTGGCCCCCGGCGTCGATAGACAAACCGCAGCCGTAATCCGCGACGCCGTTCCCATTCACCGGGTGTGAGCGCCTTGCCGCGGGCGCCTTTGCCGGCCGCAGGTGTCGGGATCGCAAGCCAGAACCCGTCCTTGGAGCGGATCAACGGGCCGGTGTCATGCGCGCTGATGATCTGTGGTGCATTCGACCAGACCAAGGCTGCTGCTTCTAGGCTTTCGCCGGTTTTTGGATAGGTCTGGCTTCGGATCGAATTCGACAGTCGCCGACCAAGCCCTGCCTGTGTGATCTGCCCGCGCCAGTCTGACTTGAGACCTGTCTCGGCTATGCGCATCGCCGTGGTGACGGCCCGTTCGCCTGCCAGGATTTCAGCGCGCATCGCTGTGAGGATATCACCGCTGACAGAGAGATCGAGTTTCATGCGGGGGTTGCCTCAATGGTCCAGATCAGCCGTTCACGATCGCGCAGCGGTTCACCCTGGATTAGGAAGGTCTCTTCGCCGATGAGGATTTGCTCATCGGGGCGGGGTGCCGGCAGGTCTGACGCGCGCACGTCAAAGCGGAATGTCTGCGATACAAGGCGCGCCGCGCCGAACTTGGTCACATCATCGCTGCGACGCGTTATAATGTGGATACGGGTGAACTGCCCTTCGCTGTCACGATGCCAGGCCTCATGGGCAAGGTTAGGATCAGCGAAGAGGAGATCGAGTGCGCCTGCAAACGCGGTCATGGCTCAAACACCTCAATTGCCCGAGTGCAAACGGATGGCCATGCGCGGCCGCTTGTTGACCGGCAGGATCGAGCTTTCGGTCATCAGATCGATCCAGCGGCCCTTAGCGTCGATCATCTGGCGCGCGTAAAGCGGCAGACCTATAGTGTTGGCGGTCTCCAGTAGGTTGGCCGGCCCGCCATAGGTGGTGAACGTGTCAAACGTGCCCAAGGGAAAGGCGATGCCTTCGCCAGCGGGGATCAGCCGTTCGGATGTTCCGTTCGATAGAGTGACAGAACCGTTGTATTCTTCGAACAAGATACCCGCAAAAGGAAACGCCCGGCGCATGTCCTCTCGCAGCGGCTGGCCGCCCGTGGCCGAGAAGAACTTATAGGCCTCTTCGGTCTTGGGATGGCTGATCAACTTGTCGAAGAACTCCGAGCTCACCAGCGCATGGGCAGTGGTCATGGTCTCGCCCAGCAGATTGTCCTCCATGGCACGTAGCACGCTGCGGACTTTGCCCTGCACGTTTGTGCCGGCGGTGCCAAACACAAAGTCGATCGAGATCTTCTCAAGGCCAAACTCGGTAAAGTAGTTGTATAGCGTAGTGCCGGCACCATCCTTTACGATACCGCGCAGGGCATTCATTTCCATGTACTCGCGGGTCTGCGCATGTTTACGGCGCATCAGCGTGAGCTTGCGGTTCATCACCTCGACCAGCGGGTCAGCCGCATCGGACACACCCAGCGCGGGCATGCCTTGAATATCTGCAGGCAGGATGACGTCATCATGGGGGATCCAGGGCAGGGCAAAGCTGCGCATCGAGCGCTGTTCGCGGTTGCCCACGGTGGCGGGCGCGCCCAGTGGCACGGAGGGCAGAAGGCTGAGCACGCCCTCGCGCTGCTCAATCACGATAGAGCGTTGCGTGACGCCCTCAAAGCGAAACAGGCCGATCTGGCCCAGGCGCGTATAGAGATTGGGCAGGATATTGATGGCCTGCGTCATTTCAGCGAGCGAATAGCCGCCCGCGTCAAACGGGTTGCGGGTAATGGTCATGGGGAACTCCGAGGGCATGAGGGAAGAGGGATAGCTCGTAGCTGTGGACGGCTGGATCAGGCGGTATCGCGGGGGATGATGCCGAGGGCTGTGAGTTGGCTGAGTTTGGTGGCAATCTTGGCGGCATCATCGACAGTGGCATCAAAGACCAGCGCTGCTTTGGAGACGATGGCCGGGCCGCGCAGGATCACGACAGCCTCTTGGTCTGCCGCGCGTGCATCAGTCGCATAGAGCAGGACCGCAGCTGCGTTTTGGGCACCGTCCGACCCGCCGGAGGGCGACAGCTTATACTTGCCGCTGGCGGTGATTTTGCCCACTACCGCGCCAACGGGATAGGCGGTGCCAGCCAGCAGCGTGACAGTTTCACGGGTAAAGTTGGGGTTCAGTTCGTATTTGAGGACATCGCCCATGGAGGGCGGTTGGGTCAGCACGGACATGGACTATCTCCGAAGGATTGGGGATCAGGTGGGCGGTCAGGTATCAGGGTGGTAAGTGCTTTAGTGTCGACTGCCGGCGGAGGCTGCTTTTTTGGCGGCAGCCACGATTGGGCTCTCTGCGCTTTTTGGGATAACCGGCGAAGGTGGCGCTGCCACGATATCGCGGGCGTCTGCTGCTGCGCTGGCGCGCTCCAGAACCAGCCGACGCAAGGCTTCTGGGGCGGTGCCTTCGCGGAGTGCTTTCGCTGCGTCAATTGCGATGCCGAGGCGACCGGCCTGTGCCGCAATTTCGGCGATCTCTGCCGCTGACTCGCGAAGCTGCGCGGACAGTTCCGCTAGATTGTTTAGCTGCAGAGCGGTTGGCGCTGGCACAGGTGCAACCGCCGCAGCGGGTGTTGGATCTTCTTGGTCCATGTTTAGTTCGCTATCCTGGACGTCTTCTTCACTCGCGCTGTCCAAGACAGCGCCTACAGTGTGAGTGGTTTCGGTATGTGTCGGTTCGGCGTCGGTTCTGGCGCTCATGGCGGCCTCCTTTGGTCGGGTGTAAGTGGCGCGGGGCAGCCGCGCGGTGGACGATGGACGCGATAGGCTTTCTCGGAAGCGGACGAAGCCGCCTGCCAGATCGGTGACCTCATCAGCAAGGCCTGCGGCAACGGCATCGACGCCGCGATAGGTGGCCGCTTCGGTGGCAAGAGCTGCCTCCTCGCTCAACAGCCCAGCGCGGCCTGCTGCAACGGTCTCGGCAAACAGAAACCGCAGCACATCGATTTCGCTCTGGATATCGCCCCGCACATCTTCGGGCAGTGGCTCATAAGGATTGCCATCGATCTTGTGCGCACCGGAGTGGATCAACGTGACGCGCATGCCGTCCTGATCAAGCTGGCCACTCATATCGGCATGCATCACAACAACACCAATGCTGCCCACCGCACCAGTCCGTGGCAGCAGGATCCGGTCCGCCTGGCTAGCCAGCGCATAGCCGGCCGAGAAGGCGTGCTCGGCCACAAAGGCCCAGACTGGTTTGGTCGCGCGGATTGCCCGAATGCGATCCGCGAGATCAAAGACCCCGGCCACCTCGCCGCCAAAACTGTCGATTTCGAGCGCCAACGCACGCACGGCCGGATCATTGGCTGCTGCGTCGATCTGGGCCGCGATGCCTTCATAGCTGGTCTGGCCTGACGATTGCCCGATCCAGCCACCGCGGTGGATCAACACACCGGAGATTTCGATCACTGCAATCCCGTCCACGACCGGGTAAGGCGCATCGCCATGTTGGCGCAGACTCTCGGGCAGGCCGCCGGCTAGAATACTGGCGCGGGCGGGCAGGGCAACAGCGCCGGTTCCCTCCTCTATCTCGCCATCCGCCAAATCGAGCTGCCGCCCAAGAATGCGTGGGCCGAGCCCAGACAGAAACGCCATGGCTTTTGAGGGTTCAACAAGCAGCGGCGTGTTGAACGCGCGTGCGGCAATGCGGGCATGGAGCATGAGGATCGGTCCTTGGCTTTGCATTTCCAATCCCCATATGGTAAGGAGGCATCGAAATATGTAAGGAGTGTGCCGATGCATGAATCGACAGTGACAGTAAAAGGCCAGACCACTCTACCGAGAGATGTGCGCGCTACGCTTGGCCTAGCCAGCGGCGACAAGGTTCGCTACCTGATCCTCAATGGTGAGGTGCGGATCCTGAAGGCGCGCTCCATTAAGGAATTGCGGGGCATCCTTTCAAGGTCGGGTCAGAAGCCTGTCTCGTTGGAGGAGATGAATGAGGCGATTGCAGCCGGTGCAACGGATAGCGCGGCTCTCGTTCGATGATCGCGCTCGACACCAATGTTCTGGTGCGCTTTCTTGTGCAAGACGACCCTGCACAGGCGCAACTGGCTACAAATATAATCGACCAATTGACCGATGACGCGCGGGGCTTTGTCAGCCGTGAAGTTTTGATTGAACTCGTCTGGGTGTTAGAGCGTGCCTATCGTCTCAGTCGTGCTGAGATTGCTGTTGCGTTCGACGGTTTGCTATCGGCAACCGAGCTGGACATCGAAGGCGCTGATGAGGTTGCGCCAGCGCTAGAGCTCTACCGCAATGATGGTTTTGGCTTTGCTGACCTGATGATTGCCGCAGCCGCCAAGCGGTTTGGGGCTGTGGAATTGGTGACCTT
Organism: Celeribacter marinus; assembly: GCF_001308265.1. Taxonomy (GTDB): domain Bacteria; phylum Pseudomonadota; class Alphaproteobacteria; order Rhodobacterales; family Rhodobacteraceae; genus Celeribacter; species Celeribacter marinus. The sequence goes on along the minus strand of NZ_CP012023.1, from coordinate 3,077,579 downwards.
CGATCGAAAAGCCGCGCGCCTGCCCGGTGTCCGCCTCATTCAGGGCTGAACGTTACTATGCTTCCTCTGCTGCGGTGGGTGGTCGATCTTGGGAATCAGGTTTCTCTGTTTCAACGATGTCTTCCGCGGTTGGCACTGCCTGCACACCTTGCGCGGGCGAGCCGGGCCGGCGGAAATCTAGACCCAGCGATCGCTCGCGGTCCCTCTCTGCCGCAATCTCCCGATCCACTTGTTCTGCGTCATAGCCGCGCTCGGCGATGGCCTGGCTACGGGATTTCAGCCCTGCTTCGATCTGGGCGATTTCGGCATTGGCGTCTTTGAGCGGATCGACCCAGTCCCATTTCGTGGGCAGCCAATCCGCAGTGAGTAGCTGCACGCGGTTGGCCTCATAGCCGGGCAGGGTCAGCGCGCTTGATAGCACGGCGGCATCCATCCAGCGCGCATAGACGGGGCGGCAGAGCTGATACACCATCACCGAGTGCTGCCAGGCCGATACCCTGCGGCGGAATTCGATCAACGCCAGCCGCGAGTTTGAGAAGCTTCCTTTCACCATGTCATTGGCGAGATAGGGATAGGGGATGCCGAGTGCTGCCGAGATCTGCAGCAGCGTCCGATACTGGAATGGCTCGTAGGTCGCACCGCTGTCGGCGGGCTGGCCCACGGTCACATCTTCACCCGGATCCAGCCGCACGATCTGGCCCGGGCTAATCTCCACGCCCGTGGGCATCTCCTCATCGTCCAAGGGCGCCAGCGGGTTTTCCGGGGCCGGCGAGGTGACGAACATCGCATACATCGCCGCAACCTTTTTGCGGTCGAGCTCGGCGTCGTCGTATTGATCAAGCAAGAACAGTTTTACAATCGCAGGTGCGAGTTTTGACACACCGCGCAGCTGCCCGCCCTCAACAGGATCAATCACATGAATGATCTCTGAAGCTGGCACCCTCACGATCTCACCCGACAGTCCGGGATCGGTGCTGTCACCGGGATGCCGGCGCAGGAAGTGATAGGCGACGCGCCGTCCGATGCGGTCAAACTCGATGCCCTGACGGATCGCGTTGCCGTTTTGCGCCACACCCGTTTCATGCAGGGGCAGCATTTCCGAGGGCAGCATCTGAAGCTGGAGTGGCACCGTCAGTCCATCCTCCACCCGTCGGGGCCGGATCCGCACAAAGACCTCACCCGCGATGAACACCTCGCGCGCCGCGCGGCGTTGCAGCCCGTAGAAATCCGTCAGCCCCTCGGCATCGGCCTCGTCGGTCCAGGCGAGCCAGAGCCGCTGAAGCTCTTCCTTGCGTGTGGCATCCGCAATCTTCGAGATTGGTTTGATCCCGTCTCCCACGGTGTTGGCGGCCCAACTTTCCACGGCATTCACCGCATAGCCATTGTTGCGCACCAACCAGCGGGCACGAGCGGTGATATCGGGGCCAGATGCTGCGATCAGTGCGTTGACATGAGCGCGCGTGGCCTGGAACCCACGCAGCCGTCGGTGGTGTTGGCCGGCATCGAACCCACCAATAAATGCGCCGACGCGCTGTCTCCAGTTCATCACAGATCCTTCACAGCGTAGGGACGCAAGATGCGCCTAGCGCCGCGTTCCAGCTTGGCGATGCGCCGCTCGATATCGCCAATCGCCGCCGCGAGTTCGGCATCGGTGCCATAGGTCACGGTCTTGCCGTCATAGCTGACCGACCGCGTGCCGCTGTAGCGCGCGGCCAGCAGCGCGCTGTGGCGGGATTTTAGATCATCGAGGTTCATGAGACTCACTTGCCTAGCACATTATGAGTGTGTATATTTAGTATGCGTAAGGAGGGCCCAATGCAGCACGCCACAACACAAAAGCAACGTACCAACGTCACCCTGACGTCTGCCAACCTGGCCGCTGCGCGGGAGTTTGGTCTTAATGTTTCGGCCATTAGTGATGCCGCAGTCGCCGAAGCCGTCCGCTTGGCAAAAGCAAAGGCTTGGGCTCAAGAGAATGCATCCGCCATCGCAGAGCGCTGTGCCTGGATCGAAGCGAATGGAACGCCCTTGGCGGATATTCAGGTTCTGAAGATCGACTGATGGCACAGTTTCAGGTTTATCTTATCGCTGGTGGTCGACTTGTCCTCGACCTCCAGACTGATCTTGTCGAGACCGGTACACGCGTGGTGGCGCCGCTTATACCAACCGGTTCAGGGCCAAAGGCCATTGGACGCCTCGAGCCAGTCTTCAAGATTGAGGGTGCAACATACGTTCTCCATACAGCGGAGATGGCTGCGATCCCGTCGGCGCTACTCAAGGGTGGGTCTGTCGCTGATCTTCGCGCATCCGACTACGAGATCCGAGGCGCCCTCGATATGGTGTTCTCGGGCTTCTGATCATTCCATGTATTTGGGCGTGCTGATCTTCCAGCCGCGCCGCCGGGGCGCTGCGATCCGCCCCGCTTGGGGTTCATTTGATTTCTCTGTCTCAGCGGATTGCGCGATGGCTGCCGTTTCCACGCCGGCCTGCTTCTCCAGCTGCCGCCACATCCGCTCATCAAAGCGGTCCGCGCCAAGGATCCATGCGGCAGCCCGCGCATAGACCCGTGTGTCCAGCGCCTCGTTGCGCTCGCGCAGCTTTTGCCATTCCTGGCGAGCAAAACCGCGCTTGTTGCGGATTGTGACCAGTTGCTCGCCCACCAACTGTTTGAGCCATTCGCTGTCAGCCCAGTCGGGCAAGTGAACCGTCCCAGCAGGTGCTGCGGCATCGGGCTCATCTGGCCGCTCCAACCGCAGATAGCGATAGGTCTCCGCTTTGAAGGTGGCCGTTGCTACGGTCCAGAGGCGCGCGCCGCGCTTGAGTTTGCGTCCATTCACTGTGGCATCCACAAAGGTTGGCCCCGAGACTGGCGTTGCCCGATTGAACCCCTCTAAGCCCTTCACAGGTGCGACCTGTGCAATGCCCTGCTTGCGCGCCCAGGCATAAACAGCGGCGGACTCGTATCCGGTATCAATGGCAAGCTTCGCCAGCGTCATGATTGCGCCGTTCTCATGCGTCCATGTTTGACCATGCAGGGCCGTCAGTGAATCCCAGCAGGCCGGATCATCCGGCCCGCCCGGGATGACAATGTGATCGACGAGCCAACTTTCCAAGCCGCGGCCCCAAGCCCAGACATCCACCTCGATGCGGTCTTTCTGGACGTCGGCCCCGGCGGTCAGGAACAGGCCGCCCATTGGGACCTGCGCCGCAAAGGGTTCACGCTGATCCGCGAGACGCTGCCATTCCGGGGCTTCGCCACTTTCAACCCAAGTCTCGCCCAGCAGGGTGTTGCGCGCGGCCCGTAGCATCTCATCCGAGCCTTGGGCGGCCAGCCAGTCTCGCGCGATCTGCTCCCAGCTTTTCCAGCCGATCGGCGAATAGAGCGCCGAGAGGTGGAACCCGATGGCGTTGGGATCGGCGCTGACCGCCGTTGCCCGCCACTCACCACGCTCCAGCATCTGTGTCTTGTGGTGTTCGGCGATGGGTTTCTCACAGCCTTCACAGTGATACGCTGCCGTTTCCGGCTGTCCCTTGTCCCAGCGCAGCCGCTCGAACTGCAACCACTGCATTGCATCACAATGCGGGCAGGGCACAAAATACCGCCGCTGGTCACTGGCCTCGAACTCCCGTTCAATGCGCGAGAGCCCTCGGATCGTGGGTGTCGACACCATGAACACCTTGCGCCGATGCGCAAAGGTCGTAGTCCGCGCCTCAGCTAGGCTGACTGGGTCGCCTTCTTCATCGGCCGAAGCCGGATAGGCATCGACCTCATCCAGAAACACATAGCGCGCGGGCATCGACCGCAGGCCTGTGGCTGAGTTCGCCCCCGTCAGAACCAGAATACCGCCCGGGAATTCCTTCGACAGCATCGAGTTTCCCGCATCGCGCGACCTTGCTGGCTGGACCCGTTCTTTCAGCGCGGGGCTGTCCTCAATCAGCGGATCAATCCGGCCGCGCGAGGTGCGCTTGGCCATCTCAACAGTGGGCAGGACCGCCAGCATCGGCCCTGGCGCGTGATGGATCACAAACCCGATCCAGTTATTGCCGGCCTCTGTGGCCCCGACCTGGGCGGCCTTCATAAACGTAATCCGCTGCGCCGGATGCGCGGGCGACAGCGCATCCATGATGGCGCGCAGATAGGGCGTCCGCGATGTCCGGTATTGTCCGGGTTCTGCGCTTGCCCGCGATGACAGCTTGCGATGCGCATCCGCCCATTGCGATACCGTCAGGTCCGGATCGGGCCGTATGCCGCGCCGCCAGACACGTAGGATGTCCTCGGCGCCGTCAAAGCCGAGGTCGAGACCTTCGGTTAGATCTGCTGTTGGTCGCCCCTCGTTGTCACTCGGGTCGTTCGTCGCTCGCAAAGGTCCCCCAGACCTTTGCGTTTGGTTATCACCAAACCGCTCCTCATCATTCAAGCGAGACCCTGAGGTCTGCCAGGGCGTTGAGCTGCTCTCGGACATGGGTTTCCAGCACCCTTTGCAGGATCGCAGTTTCGATTGTCACGGGGGTGCCCGATACCTTCTCCATCTGTGCGGATAATTGCGCGGCCATCAGAGCGGATACGCGGGTGGGCCAGGTCACCCAGACATCGCGTTCCTGGCGGGTCAGGCGAAACACCAGCGTCTCGGCGCGGGCTCGGTCAACCAGAACGCCTTTCTTCTTTTGGATCGAGAGCTGACGTTCTTGGGCCTGGTAGACAGTGAGCGCCGTGCGCGCCTTCAGATAGGAGGTGCTTTCACCCGGACCGGCACTTGCACTTCCGATCGCTCCAGCATCACCCCCAGCGCCCAAACCGCCCCGGGACCGCATCTGCTGATCCGGATCCGTCATCTCGCTGCGGCGTGCATCGGATGCCGCGGCATCAATTGACCCATCTGCAAACAGCACCAGCCGCCCGCTCTTGCGGGCCTTCTGTATGGCCCCGCGCGACAGGCCGGAGTGATCTGCATAGGCGCGTTCAGACAGTCCTTCCATGGCGCTTGGCTTAATCTCAATATATTGAAAATAAACATAAAAAACTGTATATTTGAGTTGATTATACTCCGCAGCAGAGCGACTCTGGTCGCACGCAAAGATGCCTGACCGGAGACAAAACCATGACCCTTGCAGAACGCTACAACGCCGAGACCCGCCGCATCCTGCCACACATGGCAGACAGCCTGGCAGTCGATCCCACCATCACTAGCGCCGGCGAGATCGACGAGATCGTGTTTCGCCGCAGCGAACTGCTTGGCGGGATGGCGATCGCCATTCTTGCCATGATCGACCAGCAAGATTGAGAGGTCCAACCATGACCGTCATCACAACCATCCGCATCGACCACGCCGCATTGCCTGACCATTTTGACCGCAGCCGCCCCGACGCCGTTGCCGAGGCTATTGAGACGACCCTGCGTGAGGACGGGATCAAGGCTGAGACCGCGGACGTGATCAGCCACATCAAGATCGAACTGCCGACCTGCCAGCTTGCTGCTGCCTGCGCAGCGTTGGCTGATCTGCAGCTGATTTGAGGGAGAGTAGACCATGAGCACGCGCGCGCAGATTACCATCCATACGGGGGCCCAAGAATGGGCTCACATCTATGTTCATTTCGACGGCTACCCCTCTCATATGCTGCCAGCGCTGGCCCGCTGGACGCCTGAAGACATTCTTGCTGCCCGCGAAATCCGCCACGTCAGTACCGATGCATTGGATTGTTACGATCCACCGCGGGCGCCGGTGATCTATCCCGAACCGCGCTGCGACTTCTGCCACACTTATGTGTTCGCGCAAGGCCGCTGGATTGAATGGAGGACCGGTCGATGACCGCGCCTGCCAGGCTACCGCCCCGAAACGAAGCTTATGGCTTCTTCGGTGCTATGACAAACTGTCCGCCGCGTGATCGCCATCAAGTCAGCGATCCGCCGCTGGCAGAGGCAGGCTAACCGACACCCATGAGGCTTTGTTTGGCCCGCGCCAGCGCGGGCCCTGCGCCGGTAGAAGGGTGGGCATCTTGCGACACCCGTCCCATCGGAGGCCCTAATGCCCAATCTGACCAAAACCCAAAGCTTGCTTCTTACCACAGGCGCCAAGCGCGCCGACAATATTGCAATGCCGCTGCCCAAGGGGCTGCATGGTGCAGCAGCCAAGAAGGTGGTCACCATGATGTGTGAACGCGGCTGGCTTGAAGAGATCGATGCCAACACGCGTAAAGGCGAGCCACTCTGGCGCGAAACTGGTGATGGTCATGGAACCACGCTGGTTGTGACCGACGCAGGGCTCCTAGCGGTCGGGATAGAGCCGGTTGTCGTCAAAACCATGGCCGCGGTCCGCAATCGGGCAGTTTTAGCCTCAGCCTCAGCCTCAGCCTCAACCTCGAGTACGAAGAAACCAACGCCGCGCACCAATACCAAACAGGCGCAGATTATCGCACTGCTGCAGCAACCGGGTGGGGCCTCAGTCAAAGAAATCGCCGCAGTGACGGGCTGGTTACCACATAGTATCCGTGGCCTGATCTCGGGCGGCCTGAAGAAGAAGCTGGGCCTGCTTGTCACATCCGAGAAACAAGACGGGCGCGGCACCGTTTACAAATTGGACGCGACCTGAGCGCACTAGTCATCCCCAGCGCTCGAACAGCCGGCGCAGAGCGTAGTTGCGCAGCAGCGAGATCAACATGAAGATTGCGCCGATCGCGAGATTGTCGCTCAGGCTGACTTTCAACCCGAACCACGGAAACACCACGATCTGCGTCAGCACCGCCAGCGCATAGCCCACTACAACATTGGTGATCGCCTCGATAAGCGATTGGCGCCGCGACTGCATCACGCTGCTAACCGCTTCGATTTGAGGCTTGCAAAACTCTCACCACTGTCTGCTAGAACAGCCTCTTCACCGGTGAAGGCTTGCCAGCGTTCGATGGCCACATCCACATAGGCGGGGTTCAACTCCACCCCATAGCACACGCGCCCCGTAGTCTCGGCGGCGATGAGCGTCGTGCCAGATCCCATGAAGGGCTCATAGACGGCCTGCCCGGGGCTTGAATTGTTCAGGATCGGCCGGCGCATGCATTCCACAGGTTTCTGTGTACCATGCACGGTCTCGGCATCCTGATCCTTGTTTGCAATCTGCCACAGCGTGGTCTGCTTACGGTCGCCTGCCCAGTGGCCTTTGCCCTTGGCGCGCACCGCATACCAGCAGGGCTCGTGCTGCCAGTGATAGTCCCCGCGGCTCAGAACCAGCCGGTCCTTGGCCCAGATGATTTGGGAGCGGATATTGAAGCCTGTCACCGTGAGGCTTTCAGCTACGGTCGCCGCATGCAGCGCGCCATGCCAGATATAGGCAACATCGCCCGGGAATAGCGACCAAGCCTCGCGCCAGTCCGCGCGGTCGTCATTCAGGACCTTGCCGGTGCGCTTGGTTGCCGCGGCGCCAGCTTTATTGCGCCACCCGGGATCATAGTCCACGCCGTAGGGTGGATCGGTCACCATCAGCTGTGGCTTCACATCGCCAAGAAGCCGTCCGACTACATCGGCAGATGTGCTATCGCCGCAAATCAAACGATGCGGCCCGAGCTGCCACAAATCACCTGCTACAGATACCGGCGTCCCCGGTGGCTCAGGAATATCATCCTCGCCCTCGATAGCACCCTCGCTGCCTAGCGCGTCCGGATCCTGAAGCAGGACATCCAGGTCCTCATCGGAAAACCCCAGCAGGTCGAGGTCGAAATCGTCAGCCAGCAACCCCGTGATCTCGTCGCGCAGAATGGCGTCATCCCATTCGCCAAGCTCAGTCAGCTTATTATCGGCAATGCGGTACGCTCGGCGCTCCGCTTCATCGAGATGACCTAAGCGAATGACTGGCACATCCTCCAGACCCAGAATGCCCGCGGCCAGAACACGGCCGTGGCCGGCGATCAGCTCACCGTCATCAGCAACCAGACATGGCACTGTCCAGCCAAACTTGGCCATGCTGGCCGCGATCTTCGACACCTGCGCCTCGCCATGGATCTTTGCATTCTTGGCATAAGGGCGCAGACGGTCAATCGGCCAGACTTCAATCTGGCGCGGCGCAAAAACAAGATCCATCGGGCAGGGGGCTCACTAGGTGAGGGCGATGCGCAGGGAAATACCCCAAAGGGTTCATCCGGCGTCGCAATGTCAGGAAAACAAAAGCGCCCGCGAGGGGGATCCTCCGAGCGCAAATCTTCGATGATCAAGGGGTACGTCAAGGGGGCTAGAAAAGTCAATCTCAAATGTGAATCGGAGTCACATTTTTGCAAAGAGGGTCATGCGCTAAAGGTGTCAGTGGTGGATTCCCAAGTGGATTCTTGATTGAAACAGTCAAGAATCCACCCTGAAAACAATTAAGGCTCTGAAAATAAACAGTAAAAGATAGCCCCTTTGAGGGGTGGATTCCAAAGTGGATTCCCCGGTGAAAAAGCCACGCGCTAGCGAAATGGCGCGCCAAGCCCCCCCGTATACACAAAGGGTCGGGGAGGAACCATGGGAGGGGAGATAGGCGACGGTGGACCTATTTGCTAGCGGAGGCTGGGTAGGCTTTGTCTTCGAAGTCAGCAATTGCTTTGGCAAGGCGATCAAAGGTCCGTGCCTCCTTTGAGCCGGGCTCGGGAGGTGTGTCGAAGTATCCTTCGATCTCACTAAGAGCTTGGTTCAGCTCGGCATCTGTGTTGACAGTACGACGGCTCATTTGCCCGTCTCCCATGCTTTGCTGTTCTGATTACTCGATATCCGGATAAATGTTGACCTCGAAGTACTCGGCTAAGTCGCTGACGCTTAGCTCGCTGGCGACACGGGCTCGCAGCTTCGCTTCGAGTTCAGTCTCAGAAACATCCAAAAAAGAACCATTCATTGCAATGAAGGTCAAAGACGCGATTGCACCCGCTCGTTTGTTACCATCCATCAACGCGTGCCGTGTTGAGACACCATCGTACATCAAGGCTGCGAGGTAAGCTAACTTCGCTTCTGGCTGGTATTTAGCGGCTGACCTTGCCCGCTCGAGGCCTGCTTCAAATGCATCACGCTCGTTCAAGACCATGCGATGCCCCATGGTCTCCATGAAAGCCGAAGTCTCGTCTAAGATCGCATCTGCATTGGGCCAAGCATACCCGTTGTCTTCTGCGGTCACGCGGCGTCGCCTTCGCGACCAAGCTTGACGAGGGTGCGCCGATACCTTTGGGTGACCCGTGCAGCTGCTTCACGCGTTTTGGCGTAGTCATCATCGACGGTACGCACGACAAGTGTGCCGTCATCCGTCGACAGCGTAACCTGCTGCCCAGCGCGCAGTTGCAATGCGTCCATCGTCGGGGCAGACAGCGGTATAAAGTGGCCGTTTCCGATCTTCTTAATTTTATTGGTTGTGGTCACCATGGTGTCCGCTTGCTTTCTGTTTGTTTGGTTAGTCAGCTAGGGTGTTTATACGTTTTGTATATACGCCCTATTGCCAAAAGTCAACGTTGTTTGATTAGCGTTCAGCAAGCTTTCGGCTCTTGGGCTTTACCCACGGCCTAACCCGTGGCATCCCTTCCATCACTTCGACCTCTCGCAGCATTCCCCCATCCTTGAGCCCGTCTCGCACCCAGGCCAGCGCCCGCCGCCAAGCCTGATAGTCGCGCCGTGCGGCTTCAATCTGTTCCGGATAGGGGGAGTAAGTAACTGGGCATGCCCTGACCTCCACCGTCCGCCACTTCCCTCGCGATAGTACCCTCTCGGTTCCAACCACCACAGTCGTTGCATGATCCCCATGCCGATTGCGCTTCATTTCCACAGGTACACAGCGCGGCACGGCTCCCGGCATCCAGTCCGGTGTGAGCCCAGCGCGTGCAAGCTCTGCCACCCGGATGGCCATGCGTTTGCCCCCTAAGCTATCTGGTATTCCAGAAACAGTCGCGGCAATGACCTCGGCATCCTCGTGGGTGTAATCGCCCAGCTTGTAGCGACCGCCATCGATTTTGCAGCCCAGCGCGGCGCGTTGCATCAGCACGTATTCAAGGCCGAACCCATAGCCATGCTCTCGCTCTGGATCGGGTGGTTCAGGCAGCTCCAGCTGTGCGCATTCTGTGCGAAAGGCCCATTCCAGAGCCTGCTGCACTGTCATGATGCGCTTGGGCCGCCCATGACCAGCTTGCTGTGACGCGCTGTGCAAATTGCGATCGTGTTTCATTGGACGCCTCGCTCACGAAGTTGCTGTGGTGTGACAAGGCCCCGGGCGAGTATCTGGTCGCGCATGCTGTTGCTGATTGCACTAGAGGGGAGGTATTTCTCCGAGTTCACCCAATCGGCGTAGAAGGCGGCCATATCAGCGATTGGTTGGCGTTTTGATTTCGCTGGCTTTTGCGCTTTGCGCCGACCGCTGGACGTCTCATCCCCTTTGCGCTGGGCTGTGCGCTGCATGACGCGATCCAGCGCCTTAGGTCCGTCAGGTGGCTCGGGGTGGTATTGGCGAGAACCTTTAGCCGTCTCGATGATCTCCGCCTCGCTCAGCCCAAGATCATCAATCCATCGTCCAGCGTGCTCACGCGGTGGCCAGCCTTGCCACCAGTCGGGCAGGGGCCCGTCAGGGTCAAAGCCCAGCGCCATCAGCAGCGATCCAAAAAACTGGTCATCGACGCGTTCGCGTCTTCGCGCGTCCTCCTCCTTTACAGGTTTACTTATTGGTTCTCTTACAGGGTTAGTGTCCGAATTTCGGACACGGGAACCGGTATTTTCCGGACACGGGTCGGGGTTAAAATCGGACACGGCTCGGTATGTGGATTTCGCCCCCATACACGAGTTATCCACAGGCTTATCCACAGAAAGGGGTGGGGTTTTCGAGTCCTCACTTGCACCTGTTTCGGTCGCTTCGAAGCCGTGTCCGGTTTCCAAACACGACACCGCGCGATCTTGGGTAAAGCCCGGCTCGAAGGCCAAGATGTAGCTGGTCGGCATCTGTCGCTTGGTGCTTGGGTTAAGCCGTTGTACCCGGCGGATCAGCCCAACGCTTTCAAGGAGCGTCAGGTGGTCATTCAGTGTTGATCGGCTGATCTCGCAATCATGCGCCAGCCGCGCTTGGGAGGGGAAGCAGCCAAAGTCTGGGTTGTGACGATCGCAAAGATGCCAGAGGACGATTTTGGTGGTGGGCTTGAGCCCGCGGCGCTGGATGGCCCAGTTGGTGGCAGCATGGCTCATGAGGTGACCCTCCGCGCCGAAGGACCGGTACCATCGTGGCGTGCCCCTGCATCGCGCGGGGCGTCCGGTGTACTGGTTTGCACGACCCGCGTTGTGAATCCGTGATCCGCCAGCGCGCCCAGCGCATCATCAAGCGAGCGCACCAGTGCCCAACCGAAGCCTTGCGCCAGGACTGCATCGCGGAACGCCTCCTGCGCGGGACTGAGCCGCCCCTTCAGAGACTTCAATTCCAAAAACAGTACGCGCCCGTCACAGAGTACGATGAGATCGGCAAAGCCGGGATGCACGCCCATGCCAACCAAGATCGCCTGACGCCGCGCACCGCGGGGCCCGCCCTCGGTGACCTCATTGGCGCAGTGATGCACGATCGCCCCCTTGGGGAGGGCAAAGCGCAGGGCGACCACAACAGCGCGCTGCAGATCGGCCTCGGGTGTTCTACGCCGCTTCATCGTTCTACCTCCGGATCCTGGTTGTGATGATTGCGGCGCCCCGGGGTCTTGGCCTCCAGCACGACCAGCAAGATCCGCGCGTCCTCGCGTTCCTCGGGTGTCTCGCCATGGCGGACCAAGACATTGCAGGCGATGCGCAGCAGATGGTCGGAATGATGGATGACGTCAGCCACGACGATGCGGGCCTCGCGCCGCCGCTCGTCAATCCAGTCCGCGCGCGCCTCATCACGTTCAGCGCGCCGGCTCCGTTGACGGAAGGGCAGGGGGATGCTCATCGGCGTGCCCCCCGTTTGCGGGTCGGGTGACTTTGCTCGCGGCTCAGGAGCCACGCCTCAACACTGCTACGGCGATAAAAGACCTTACGGCCAATGCGCATGCAGGGCGGCCCTTCGCGTCGCGCTTCCCACCGCGACAATGTATCGGGCTTGATTGTCAGGTCCTGGGCCAGCTGTTCCCTGCTGATCCAGTCGGCCAGCAGGTTCGACGGCTCTGGGGCCGGTTCATGTATCATCATCTGCGACATGGGTGATCTCCTTATATCGGGCCCGACTGTTCGGGCTCAGGTGATCGAAGCAGAGGTCGAGGGGTGGAAACGAGGCGGAAGGTGGAATTGGGAAGAGAGGTGAATTCCACCCCATGTTTTATTGGGTTTTATGATTTCTCGGCATGCCAGCGCGCCTTTTCCGTGGCCTAAATTCGGAATTTCCTGATGCAATTCCACCCCTGCCAAAGGCGGTGTGGCGGCACGGCGGCTGCTTGATTTGTGAACGCGCAGGTTCGCAGTGCGTCAGGCAGATCTTAGCGCGACGCAAACGGTTGCAGGCGAAACCCGCCGGATAAGTGCGGGCGACTACGGCAGTGAGGGGAAATCAGGCCGCCGGTGGTCGGCAACCAGCTTGCGTAATTCATCGGGGGCGATGACCTCGACCGTGTCGCCCCATTTGTAAAGGTGCCAAGCCATTTCCAGCCAGCCACCGGCCTCGAAGCTGACGATCAGCCCACCCTCCTTATCATCCTGCATGATCTGGTTGGGGTGAAACACATAGTTGCGGGCCACTGGCGCAGCACGCTTGTTGAAGTGCCAGATGACGGTGCCAAACTCCGTTTCGGAATGAAAGCACTCGAAAGATCGGGCCGCATGCCCCGCAATGTCAAAGCCGGGGTCACGCACGAATGTCTCTTTGACTAGCCGCGCTCCGCGCAAGCGGTCGAGCCGTAAATGCCGGACACGGGCGTCTCGCTGCGGTTGGCGGCAAATCAGATAACAACGCAGACCGAACAACACACCGTAAGGTTCGACCCGCCGTGTGTGGGGGGCATCATCCCGCTCCCCGATATAGTCCACATCCAGCTTGAATGGGCCTTTGAGTGCGAGGTCGATCACAGTGAGGATTTCCGGATCGTAGGACGTACGTGGACCGGGGCGGCAGGCATGGCCTCGCGCTTGCAGCGTCGCCTCTGCATCCGTCTCTGCGCGCAGAACCTCGCCTGTTGGATGCAACGCAATGATCCGGGAACGTAAGGTTTCCAGCGCGCGTACCTCGGTTACAGCACCGTCGCGAGTCGCACGGCGAATACCCATCTCTAAAGCTGATAGCTCATCGTCCTGAATGCCTTGCAGGCGCAACAGGCGTTCTTGTCCCGAGAATGACCACCACTTGCGGCGATCATCCGGGTCGATGTTCACGTCGACGGTCGGAAATACCTTTTCCAGTGCGCGTGCCATGCGCTGAGCGCTGCGGTGGTTCACTTTGAAAGTGCTCTGAATGTCTTTCAGGCAAACCCCTTTTGGCTGCAAGGCAGCCATGTCGGCCAGTTGCATAAGCTCCAGCGTTTTCGAGAAAGGGACATAGGTCATCTCAGTAGGGTGCCATAATTTGCCACCCTCAATAGTGCATTTTGTACAGCTTCGCGCAAGCTGTCCAAGTCGGTTGAGGCGATTCTTATTCCCCTCTTGCACATCGCTTGCGCAAACCACCAACGCGCGCCGTATCGGCGCGTGACCGGAGGCGCATTGCCCGCGCAAAGCGTGGGGAATGCCGGGGCATGTGTGGCTGGCCAAAGGGTGACAAGGATAAAGGAGAATGAATATGACTGCCTCACCAAGCGCTTTCTTTTCGATGGCGGAGCTGGCGATCCGCTGGCAATGTCCTCTGCACAAGGTTGTAGATGCGGCCATTCTCGGGCAGCTGCGTGTGTTTATTGGTATCTCGCCGGTTACCTGTGGTCATCAACGCATCGGTGGTCTTGTGCAGGTGAATGTCGGGGATATGTTGCCGATGTTCCGCCGGACGGGTCCCAGCGACGAAACCACCACGCTGCGCCGCATCGCGCCATATGAGGGTGGTGAGTGGTTATACATCACCGAACCTGCGGAGGGGCTGGTCATCCGCAGCATTGATCTTCTGGTGCCTGGTCAGGATGTACAGTGTTATGAGGACGAGCGCGATATCTTGCGTCGTAGCATGCATTCCGCTGGTGCTGCGCCGCGCTATGATTGGGACGCCATGTATGCCTGGCTCTTCAAGCGGATCAATGAAGAGGGATTGCCTGAAAGTCAGGCGGCACTGGTAGGCGAAATACAGGAATGGTTCATCCGCAGTTCGAAATCTGGCAAGGTTCCCGAGGACAGCACGATCCGGAAGCGCATTATATTGGTCTGGCGCATTCTGCGGGGCGACAAGTGACGCTCCGCAATTATGCGGAGCGTTGATCCGGTTCAGCATCATGCACAACCCGGGGGCGTGGGCGGAAGATACTGGCCACGCTGTCCACGCCTGCACGCAGGGGCGAGTCCATCAGATGCGCGTATCGCTGCGTGGTTTGCATCTGGGTGTGTCCCAATAGGCGGCCAATAATTTCCAGGGATGCACCGCCACTGACCAGCAGGGACGCAAACGTGTGACGCAGGTCATGGATGCGAACATCATGCAGATCTGCCTCACGCTGCACCTTCACCCAAAAGCGGCGAATTTCTTTGACGGGTTGTCCGACAGTATCGCCTGGGAAGAGCCAGGGATTGCCGTTCGGCACCACCAGTTGGCGCTGACGCACGATAGCGGTCACGTCTTGTGAGATCGGCACGCGGTGGATCTTGCGTTGTTTGGTGGTCGCGGCGGGTTTGGACCAGATGGCGTAATCCAGATTGAATTGCTCGAACCGCGCAGTGCGGACCTCACCGACCCGCGCACCCGTCAGCATGCACATGCGAATGATCGAGGCGGCACGCTGATCCGTGGCCGCGTCGAGTGTGGCGGCAAGCCGGACAAGCTCTTCGGGGCTCAGAAACCGCTCGCGGGCATTTTCGATACGCCGGTGGAAGCCCTGTGCCGGATTGTCCGCGCGCCATTCCCATTCCATGGCGAGCGTGAACATCTTGCGCAGCACCTCGCCCATTCGATTGGCGCGGATTGGCGTTGGTTTGTGCCCTTGCAGCTTGCGGGCCCGATTATTGGGCTTGAGCTTGCACGGGCGGGGGCGGCCTTCGGCGACGAGATCCAGAAACGTGGCTACATCTGATTTGGTGATGTCGGTGACAAGGCGGTTGCCCCATGCCGGGTCGAGCATCTTCTTGAGCATTGATATTTGATCGCCGGCATTGGTGGGAGACAGTTTGGGCAAGTGCTCGCGGATGTAACGGTCGATCATATCGGAGATGCGTGGCGCCGTGCGCAGCTCTTCCTTGGCTGCCAAAGGGTCCTGACCTTCATCGATCATCCGCCTTAGCTCTTTGGCGCGTTCGCGCGCGGCCGTAACGCTCCATTCCGGCCAGCGCCCGATCGACATCCGCCTCTGCCGTCCGGCGAAACGGTAATCCAAAGTAAAGGCGCGATTGCCGGATGGTTGTATACGCGCCGCCAGTCCGCGTATGTCGGTATCGAAGATCTGGTAACTATTCCCTTCCAGCGGCTCTGCATCGCGCAGCACTTTCTCACTTAGCTTCAATCGTTTGACCATTCACCTGGCCCTCCTTTCGTGATCGACACAGGCGTAGATCGACGCCTCTATCAAGTCAGAGCACGGGGGCAGGGGCGGAAAACAGGCGGAAGGTGGAATTGGCGCCAGAAGGAAATTCCGCATAGCGATGTCAATGGGTTAGCCGCACCGCCCAGCGCAACCGGATCGAATAACGTGAAGAAGCACGGGAGAATTCCGGGCGCAGGCAGTGGCGGGCATCGCAAAACCAGCGAAGTGTCAAAGCTGGCGTGAAGCGTTCCAGCACCGGTTCAATCGTACACAATGCTGGATGCGTGATGAAAAAGGTGAACGTCGGTGTGACGGCGGCGCATCTCAGCGAGGCGGGTGTGGTGACCGTCGGCTCCCAGTCGACTGGAAGTGGGAGATGGCCCAAATATGTAGCGGAATGCGGTCATTCGCGGCGCTTGGCGCCAATGACCGGATTGCAGGACAAGGCGGACCCCACCACCAATGCCACAGCCAGTTCAGCTGCACCTTGCCAGAACCAAGTTTGGCAACTCAATCGTCAGCTTCCGAGCCCGAGCACGGGATAGAGCGACGCCACCAGCAAAGCCGCCATGGTTATGTTGAAGACCTTGAGCCGGGTTGCGTTTGACAGCCATTGCCGGACCACGGTCCCGAGCCATGCCCAGACAGAGATCGCCGGAAAGCAGACGACCGCGAACGCACCAGCTACGATGGCGACCGACAGAAGCGTGCGGTCTGGCGCGTAGAGTGTGATGGCGGACAGGCACATGGCCCAAGCCTTGGGGTTCACCCACTGGAAAGCGGCCGCTTGCAGAAAGGTCATCGGACGACTGTCCGCGTCCCGCTCTGCCATCGGAGCAGCCGTCGCGATTTTCAATGCGAGCCAGAGCAGGTAGCAGACGGAGGCGACCTTCAGCACCAGGTTCAGCGCAGGCAATGCGTCGAATAACGCCATCAGCCCCGCTCCAACCAGCAGAGCCATCACGGACAAACCCCCAACGATGCCAAGCATGTGCGGCAAGGTCCGGCGGAAGCCGAAGTTCGCGCCAGAGGCCATCAGCATCAGGTTGTTCGGCCCCGGCGTGACGGTCGTGACGAATGCGAAGCCCAGAAGGGCGGTCAGGATAGCGAAACTCATGGGGTGTTCCTCTAGTATTGTCTGTGCGCAACAATAGTGAGAAGAGGTCGCAATATATCGTCTAATATACTATACTGAGAGATATCTGCACAATTATGGACGGCAAATGGACGCTATTGACCATAGAATATTGCGCGAGCTGCGGCGCGACGGGCGGATCAGCAATGTCGCTCTGGCCGAACGTGTCAGCCTTTCTCCCTCGGCCTGCCTGAGACGGGTTCAAGAGCTGGAGCGAATAGGAGTGATCCGAGGCTACAGGGTCGTGACCAGCCCTGAACGGATGGGCCGTGGTTTTTCCGCCTACGTCATGGTCGGCCTCTCCTCCCATACCAAGGCGGCACAGGAGGGCTTCGAGCGCGCCATGTCAGTCGCGCCAGAAGTCGTCGAATGCCACAATATAGCAGGGGCTTTCGAGTATATCCTTCGCGTCGAGAGCGCCGATCTCTCGGAATACAAGCGCTTCCATACAGAGGTCTTAGGCACCCAATCCCACGTCAATGCGATCACGTCCTATATCGTGATGGGATCACCCAAGGATGAACGAGCTACATGATCTGAACGTGCAAGTCTGCGTCGGTTGTGGATTTGTGTGCAAGCGTTGCTGAATGTCGTGCTAGGGCTAAGAAGCCGCGATTCGCTGCGCACCTTACCAACGTCCGCTCAGGGCCGTCCGTGAAGACGGCCCATGACTTAGATCTCGATAGATTCAGCAATCATCAGCGCATCTTCAAGTTCCACGCCGAGGTATCTGACGGTGCTATCCATCTTGGTATGGCCCAGCAGCAGTTGGACGGCCCGAAGGTTGCCCGTTTTCTTGTAGATCTGGGTCACCTTCGTTCGCCTCATCGAATGCGTGCCGTAAGCACTGGCCTCCAGCCCGATGGACGTCACCCAGTCACGGACAATACGTGCGTATTGACGCGTCGAGATGTGAAGTCTTTCGTGAAAGCGACCGGGCCAGAGGTATTCTGACCCGACCATCAACGGCTCCCGCATCCACCTTGCCAGCGATGCACGGGTGCCTTCGGAGATTTCGAAACGGACCGGCTTCTGCGTCTTGCTCTGCAGAACCGACGCGCGTTCTTTGATTTGACCTGATGCCATGACATCGGCCACCTTCATTCTCACCAGATCGCATCCACGCAGCTTGCTGTCGATGGCAAGATTGAAGAGTGCCAGATCGCGATAGTTCTCGGCCAGCTCCAGCCGCACTCTGATGGCCCAGACGTGTTTGGGCTTGAGCGGTCTTTTTTGGCCAACGATACGGCCTTTGTTCCAGGCAGGACGTAGCGCGCGGATGGCGGGTAAGTTTCGTGTTTCCATGATGGATCCTCCATCCACCACACCCACCCACATCGACAACCCGACGTTGACAAGACATCATAGCACATGATGCTGCATCGCACCGGAGGTCGGCTTCGAGCCCGAAACGGCCATTATCGAGCATATGTTCAGTTGATTTGCAGGACCGTAAGTGGCAGCATAATCCGGCCGGTAGCGGGGGTACCTATGGCAAGCAATGATACGAAAACCGTCGGATTGAATGCCGCCATTTTTGGCGGGTGCATGATTGCCTTTCTGGGATTTGGGTTTGCCGCGACATTTGGTGTGTTTCTCGCGCCCATGTCGAGTGAACTTGGTTGGGGGCGAGAGACGTTCTCGCTTTCCGTTGGCGTGCAGGCCCTTGTATGGGGCTTTTCTCAGCCCATCGCAGGCGCGATTGCGGACAGGTATGGTACAGCACGCGTGCTTGCCTTTGGTGCAATTTGCGCAGGGATTGGCTTCGCGCTGCGTGGCATGACCACTGATCCGATAGCATTTATCCTGACCGGCATACTAGTTGGTGCAGGTACCGGTGCCGCATCATTTCCTATTGTAATCGGTGCACTTGGCAAGATTGTGAGCCCCGAACGCAGAAGCTTCATTCTCGGTCTTGGTACGGCAGCGGCTTCACTTGGGATGTTTGTGGCTGCGCCAACAGCAACCATGATGATCAGCGCGATAGGGTGGCAGACGGCCTTAATCGCAATTGGGTTTAGTTTTACGCTGATCCTGCCATTCTTGATTTTCATCGCAAGAGCTTCAAAGCCAACAGCATCGGGATCGAGCGCTGGCGATTTTGGCCGCGCGCTATCGATTGCATTTACTGACCGGAGCTATCTTTGCCTCTTCTTCGGCTTTTTCGTTTGTGGGTTTCACGTCGCCTTCATCCAAACACACCTGCCGGCCTTTGTCGTCGATCTGGGCCTGGCTGCATCGATCGGCGCATGGTCGCTCGCACTAATTGGCTTGTTCAATATTGCGGGATCATTCCTCTCAGGATGGTCAGGTCAGAAATATTCCAAGAAAGGTGTTCTCAGCGGTATCTACTTCGTGAGGGCACTCGTCATTGCGGCGTTCATTCTTGTACCTGTCAGCGAAGTCACCGTGCTGATCTTCTCAGCGCTGATGGGGCTTTTGTGGCTGTCGACTGTGCCGCTGACGATGGGCTTGGTCGCACAGACACAGGGACTGAAGTTCTTCTCAACGCTCGCAGGACTGGTCTTCCTAAGCCACCAGACCGGCGGTTTCGTCGGTGCGTGGTTAGGTGGACGCATTTATGATGTAACACAGGACTACACGCCTATGTGGTGGGCTGCCGTAGTACTTGGCCTTTTGGCCGCGCTTATCCACCTCCCCATACGAGAGGAACCAGGCGCACTGGCGCGTGCAGAGCTAAGCTCTAATTCGTGAGTCATGCATCAGCCTAATGATCGCACCGATGACCCCTGAACATCACTGTTCGTGGAAGACAGACAATTCGCATAGGTTCAGATTTGGCATGCGACGGCCAGCTTCGTTCGCTTAGCGGACCTCGGTTCATCCCGCAGCGAAAGGCCGCTCTGAGCCGATTCTGTGGAAAAACAACGTGTTGCGCGCGCAGAAAGTCGCGCTTTGGATGCGGCGCGAGCGCCTTTCTTATCAGGCTTTGCGCGTTTGCTGCGGCGCAGGAAAGATCTTCGCCAGTTTTCGGAGGTTTTGGGCGGTTGCGGCGAGCAGGAATTCGTCATTTGCGCCGCACGGTCCGCGCAATCGGAGCCGTCCTAATCCAAGAATGCGTTTTAGGTGGGCGAACAGCATCTCGACCTTTTTGCGGAGCCGCATTGAGATTTCGTATTGCTTGGTTTTGGCAATGTCGCGGGCAACCTGACGGGCGTCTTCGTGTTCTTCGCGGGTGATCTTTCGAGCGTCAGCATTCGGGCAACACTGCATCTTCGATGGGCAGGCTTGGCAGGTGTGTTTCAGCGCCTGATACTTGGCGACGCCTTTGCCAGTCGGGCCACGGTTCGGGTCCGAGTAATTGCGCCGGAACTGCTTCAAAGGCTCGCCCTCTGGGCAGATGTATTGGTTGTTTTCGGCGTCCCATTCAAAGTCGGCACGGCTCCAGGTGCCGTCGGTTCGACCGGCTTTGTCCAGAACCGGAATGTGGGGACTGATCTTACGATCAACCAGCCATCCAAGCATTGGCCCCGATCCATAAGCGCTATCTGCAATGAGGCGTTCGGGATCCAAATCATGCCGATGCTTGATCCTATCCAACATGGTGCGCACGGACCCAACTTCCGCCTGCCGGATTGACCTCGTTCCTTCGACGTCGACGATCACACTGTGATCGGTATCTATCAGATAGTTGGTGGAATAGGCAAAGAATGCTGGGCCTTTACGTGCCGCCGTCCATTGACTGGAGGGGTCAGAATGGGAGGTGAACTTGGGCTCAACCTCAGATGCTGCACCAAAGGCAGCGTCATCCAGCACGTTGAGATACTCGCGAACGGCGCGTGGTGCCTCCGTTGGATCAATGGCGCTACGGTCCCAGTCTCCCTTTGGCGTAGAGTTCTGTTTGTTGGCGTCAGCTTCGATTAAGCTGGCATCTGCAGCAAGCCGTTGCCCACTCACCAAACCGTCGGCGATGCACCGCGCCACAGTCTTTTCAAACAGATGGCGCAGCAGCGCGCTCTCACGGAAACGCCCGTGGCGGTTCTTTGAGAACGTGGAATGATTTCGGATCGGATCAGACAGATCAAGGCGGCAAAACCAGCGATACGCGAGGTTCAGATGCACCTCTTCGCACAGCCGCCGTTCGGACCTGATGCCAAAGCAATACCCCACCAAAAGCATCCGGATCAGCAGCTCAGGATCAATCGATGGGCGGCCTGTGTGGCTGTAAAACTCGGACAGATACTTGCGGATATCACTGAGATCGACAAACCGATCAATGGACCGCAGCAGATGATCTTGCGGGACGTGATCTTCCAGAGAGAACTCGTAAAACAGCGCCGCTTGCGCTTCCTGCCTCGGTCCCATCATCGCCAAATCCCCCGCTTTTATAGGGGAATTGAATCAGCCAAAGGCCTTCAAATCAACAAGAGTTTTTCAACAGAATTAGCCCGACCCGGCCATTTTGTTTTCATGCTGCGTGCGCTCGCAGCGGGAGAAATGCGGCATGAGCGAAAATCTTCATGCTGTCGCGCAGCAGAACAACCGGCCATTCGTGCAGGTGGCAGCATGGATCAAGCGGCGAACTTACAGGTCGCGGGACGGAGCTGCCATTCACCATAGCTGTACCAACGGCCGCTTACGAGCGGCTAGATGGTTGCAGAGTCTTAGTATGCAGCAAATTGTCTTTAAAGCAGCTATGAAGT
Source organism: Celeribacter marinus (assembly GCF_001308265.1). GTDB lineage: Bacteria > Pseudomonadota > Alphaproteobacteria > Rhodobacterales > Rhodobacteraceae > Celeribacter > Celeribacter marinus. Next base: position 3,056,201 of record NZ_CP012023.1, on the reverse strand, counting down.
CGGATGTCTTTAAGCAGGTTTCACCAATGCTGCTTTGCCAAACCGGATCAATGGCACTGCATGCCGTGCGAGGCCTGCGATAATGCCGGTGACGTCTCCGTTTAACCAAACTTCTTTTGGAATATCCACGCGTACAATGAAGCTTTTGCGTTTGATGTCTTCGGCATTTGGGTGATCTTCGCAATCACTGAAGCCTTTGGGCATCCGCGTCAGCCGGTCGATGTCGGCAAGCTCTGTTCCAGCGTCCGCCAGCCCATCTAAGATTGCTTGGTACGCTGACGTCTCATCGACAATGCGCTGTCTGATTAGGCTAAGCTGGGCTGTCGGCAACCGGTAAAACCCGCCCGCGACCCAACCGCCTGTCGCATTCAGTTCAGCGTAAACCATGCCGGCCGTTTCGGTTTTGGTTCCACTTGGTGTCAAAAGCCCGGAAACGGATGTCTTGTAAGGGCTCTTGTGTTTGGAAAAACGCACGTCGCGGTTCATGCGAAACATCGTTTTCGCGCTTCCTTCAAGCGGGAGCGGGCTGTTGATTAAACGGTTTGAAACATGCTCAAGCATCTCGCCAAAAGGGATCAAACAGTGGATTTTGATATCCGCCTTATGCGCATCATACCAGTCTTTGGTGTTGTTCTGCGCAAGCTGGGCCAAGAGGTTGAACGACGTGTCAGAGATCAGGGTCATTGGGGCCATCCATGATTGCATGCAGGCTTACGGTGTTACTTCATGCATGCGCAAAATTGTGTCCACTGCGCGCGTCGTGCGCTTTTCGACGTCGATGTATGGCACCTTGATGACGCCCAATTGCACGCGCACCATCCCCAGACCTTCGAGCAGGCCCATCAGGTCTTCGGCTATATCCATCGGGTCAGTAGCATCAGACAAAACGCCCTGCGTTTGCGCCGATTGGAACATCAGAGCAAAGTCCTTTTGTGTCTGACCGTAGGCCGCATCAAAGAAGGTCTGTCCGATATGTGGATTACCGCGCGCCTCTTCGTGCATCAGACGCGTAAATTCCATCGTGTCGGCGGCGTTCAGAAACGTCAGAAGCTTAGTGCCGTATTGGATCAAGGCCTCACGAAGTTCCGGGATCGTTTCGGTTTTGGGCGGGGTCAGTTCACGGAATTTCACTGCCTCGGCTTCGGTCACACAGCGCAGGATATCGGCCATGTTTTCAAAGTGCCGGTAGATTGACGCTTTGGACACTGCCGCCTCGCGTGCAAGCAGATCCGTGGACACTTTTTCAAAGCCGTGTTCGAAAAACAGCCGGCGTGCCGTGTGCAGAATGCGGTCGTGTGGAGGTTGCTTGCTCATAAAACACACCTAAGCCGCGTGGTGCAAAAAGAAAAGTACTGCTCCGTACTCTTTTAACTTGCCGTCTTGGTGGCATGCTCTAGGTACGGCGCAGTACCCATGCAGAAAGCCACCTGATGAAAGCGACCATCTTACTCTTAGTCACTCTTGCCCTATCAGTTCCAGCGCACGCCCAAGACACCGAAGATTTGACACCGTCGGGCGACACAGCACCTATACGGGCGGTTAAGCTCATTCAGGCCGGGGGTGGCGCAGTACAGCTCGAGCGTGTGTTTTTCGGTCAGGTAGCGGCGCGCGAAACAGTTGATCTGTCGTTTGAGGTCGGTGGGCGGTTGATCATGTTTGATGCCCAAGAAGGCCAGTTTCTGGACGACGGTGTCCAAATTGCGGCGATGGATTTGGCCCCGTTTGAGCGTGCAGTCGAGCGTGCGACCCTACAGCTCGCCCAAACCAATCGTGATCTGACACGCGCGCAAACCCTCGTCCAGTCAAACGTGGCCTCGGCAACGCAGGCCGAAAATGCAGAAACGGCGCGTGATCTGGCCGCTTTGGCGCTGCGCGAGGCCACAGATGCGCTTGAGGACGCAGCACTCCACGCCCCATTCCGCGCGCTGGTGGCATCTCGTTTGACGCCCAATTTCGCGAATGTATCGCCGGGCCAACCCATCGTGCGCTTGCATGACATGTCGGAAGTTCGCGTTGAAATCGACGTGCCAGAGCGGCTGTTTCAAAGCCTATCTGATGTTGAAGGTATCAGATTTGTCGGCACATCCCCCCTGTTTGAGGGCGAAGTGCCGCTGACCTTGCGCGAATTCAACGCAGAGACGCAAAGTATCGGTCAAAGCTACCGTGTCACTTTGGCCTTGCCGTCCACTCAGGTGCCCACGGCAATTATTCCGGGCGCTTCAATGACTGTGACTGCACGCCTGCGGGACCGCGATGCAACGGCGATTACGCTGCCGCCATCAGCCGTGACGATGACCAACGATGGTGCGCAGGTCATGATCTACACACCCAATGCTGAAGGTAAAAACGGAACAGTTGGCTTGGTGCCTGTAAATGTGGCCTCAGCCAATGGTGCGCAGATCACTGTTACCGGCGTTGGTCCAGACCTGTGGATCGTCGGCGCAGGTATCCAAATGCTGCGCGATGGCGAAACCGTACGCCCCTTCACCGGCATGAGTGTGGAGTAGGTTGATGAAAATCGCGCGGTTCTCAATTGAATATCCGATCTACACCTGGCTTTTCATGATTTTCGCGCTGATCGGTGGCGCGGTGGGTTATTTGTCGGTCGGCAAACTGGAAGACCCGACATTCACCCTCAAATCTGCATTGGTCATCACGCCTTATCCGGGTGCGACAGCGGCAGAGGTGGCGACAGAAATATCAGAAGTGCTGGAAGCCGAAATCCAGCAGATGGATGAGATCAAGACTGTTACATCGCGCAACACGCAAGGCAGTTCCGTCATAGAGGTCGAAGTAGAGGACCAGTTCGGCGGTGACGAGCTCCCCCAGATTTGGGATGACCTGCGCGACCGTGTTGCTGACGCTCGTGGAGCGCTACCCACAGGTGCTTTGCCGTCAATCGTGAATGACGATTTCGGAGACGTCTTTGGCATTTTATATGCCGTATCAGCGCCCGGGTTTTCGGACGCCGAAAGATGGGACATCGCAACCTTTATGCGCCGCGATCTGTTAACGGTCGAAGGCGTGGCAAACGTTGAAATTCAGGGCCTGCCGGAAGAAGCGATTTTTGTCGAACCATCCTCGCAGATCGTATCCTCCCTTGGCATTGATCCGGGGCTGATCATCGGGGCGATCAGCGCGTCAACTGCAATTAATCCAACAGGATTTGTCAGCAACGGAAGCGCCAATCTGCGCATTCAAGGCCCCTCTGCCGAGGATAGCGTAAGCGAGATCAGCGGCCTGACGTTCGGATTTCAGGGTGAGGTTCTGAACCTGCTTGATATCGCCCAAGTCAGCCGCGGTCGTGTCGACGATCCCGAACACATTCTTCGCCACAACGGTCAAGAGGTGTTTACCCTTGGCGTGTCTGGCTTGTTATCTGAGAATATCGTGAACGTCGGTCAGCGCGTTGAGGCGGAACTGGATGTTCTTGAAGAACTTTTGCCGGTGGGCGTCACGGTCACGCCTATCTACGAACAACATCGCGTGGTGGACGATGCCAACGGCAGTTTCCTAGTGTCGCTGGCGATGTCTGTGGGCGTCGTGATCGGTGTTCTGGCACTGTTTATGGGACCGCGCGCTGCTGTTGTCGTTGGCGTGTCGCTGTTGCTGACTGTCACATCCACCTTCTTTTTCATGTATTTGTTTGACGTCAAAGTTGAGCGGATCAGCCTTGGTGCATTGATTATCGCGATGGGTATGCTGGTCGATAACGGCATCGTCATCGCTGAAGGCATGCAGCAGGAAATGCGCAAAGGCCGCTCCTCGCGCGAGGCCGCCGATACTGCTTCAAAGAAAACCCAGATTCCACTGCTGGGGGCGACGATTATTGGCATTATGGCCTTTGCGGGGATTGGTCTGTCACCTGACGCCACGGGCGAGTTCATGTTTTCGCTGTTTGCAGTCATCGCGATCTCGCTGTTGCTGTCATGGTTTGTCGCCGTGACGGTGACGCCGCTGTTGGGTCACTACTTGTTCAAAACGGGCGGTTTGGTCGGTGATGATACTGGCTATGACGGCCCTGTTTTTCGCGCCTATGGTGGCGTCGTCCGCTGGGCGCTCAAGCTGCGATGGTTGGTCATTGCAGGGTTAATCGGCACGACTGTCGCGTGCGTGATGGCCTTTGCGCAGGTCAAGCAACAGTTCTTTCCACCCGCGACGACGCCGCTGTTTTACCTCGAGTATAAGGCGGCTCAAGGCACCGCAATTGGCGAAGTTTCAAACGATTTGAAAGTCATTGAAGACTGGCTTTTGGCCCGCGATGATGTTGCAGATGTGACGGCGACTATTGGCCAAGGCCTGACGCGGTTCATCCTGACCTATAACCCGGCGCGCCGCGACAGCTCTTACGGGCAACTGGTGATCCGCGCCACATCGCCAGAGGCGATTCCTGCCTTGCGCGCCGAGCTGGACCAGTTCGGTATCGAAGCGCTGCCATGGGCTGAACTGCAAACGAAACGGATAATTTACGGACCGCCCGTTAGCTCCGACATTGAGGCGCGTTTTTCCGGCCCTGATCCAGAGGTTTTGCGTATGCTGGCATTGCAAGCCGAAGACATTCTGCGCACGGCCACGCCCCTTTTGCATAGTGAACACAGCGACTGGCGCGAACGCGAAATTGTCACGCGCCCGATTTATGCCGAAGATCGCGCACAAGCCGCCGGGATTGCGCGCAGCGATGTGGCAAATGCCATTGCACTGGCCACGAACGGGATACCCGCGGGCACCTTCCGCGAACGAGACCGCTTGATCGACATTATCGTGCGGACCCCGCGCAGTGAAACGGCCCGCGACGGGCAACTTCTGGACCAGATTGTTTATTCTAACGCCATCGGGGGCTATCTGCCGTTAAGCCAAGTCATCGACGGATTTGCCGTAGTGGCTGAAGACCCAGTCATTGAGCGGCGTAACCGTGTCGCGACAATCACCGTGCAAGCGAACGTCATCGACGGGCTAACACCACCAACCGTTTTTGGTGAAATCCGCCCCCTAATCGAAGCGATCGATCTGCCCGTCGGTTACCGCCTTGAATGGGGTGGTGAGTTTGAAAGCGCAGGCGAGGCGCAAGCGTCGCTGGGCCGCCAAATGCCATTGGCATTCGGCACTATGCTGCTGATCACGGTCCTGTTGTTCGGCAAACTGCGCCAGACTGCGGTGATCTGGACGATTGTGCCAATGGCGATCAATGGTGTGGCGCTTGGCCTGCTTTATGCAAACCTTGCGTTCAGCTTTACGGCGATGCTGGGACTGTTATCCCTATCTGGCATGTTGATCAAAAACGCCATTGTGCTGGTCGAGGAAATCGATGCGCAAAAGGCCGAAGGACTCCCGCAGTACAAGGCGATCATCACTGCAAGTGTTAGTCGTTTGCGCCCTGTCGTGCTGGCCGCCGGCACCACAATTCTTGGGATGCTCCCATTGCTGGCCGACGGGTTCTTTGCGGCGATGGCGGTGACAATTATGGGTGGTTTGGGCTTCGCGTCCATCCTGACGCTGATCGGCGTGCCGGTGCTCTACCATACATATTTGCGCAAAGAACGACGCGCGGACAAACGTGCCGCCAGCGCACTGGCAGTGGCGTAATGGCCGGTATCCCGACAGACCGTTTTGAGAAAGTGACGGTTAGCTCCGTCGCAGAGCTGCGCGATTGGCTGACAGCGCATCACACCCAGTCTGAAAACATCTGGCTGGTGACGTTTAAGAAAAGCGTGCCCAACAAATATGTCTCCACACAGGACATCTTGGATGAGGTTATTGCATTCGGGTGGATCGACGGCATCCGCCGCAAGTTGGATGATGACCGCACAATGCAAATAATCGGACCGCGCCAGACCCAAGCATGGGCCAAAAGCTACAAAGACCGCGCCTCGCGGCTGATTGCGGATGGGCGAATGACCGTTGCAGGGCTAAATTCAATTGCAGCGTCCAAAGAAAACGGGCTTTGGGACTATTGGGCGGATGTGGATGCACTGATCGTGCCCGACGATTTGCGCGCGGCACTTGATGGCAAACCGATTGCGGCGCAGAACTTCGATGACAGCGCGCCGTCTTACAGGCGTAATTTGTTACGTTGGGTGAAGCTGGCCAAAACACCACAAACACGGACCAAGCGGATTGCGCAAATTGTTGACTACACAGCGCGGGACGAGAAAATTCCGCAGATGTAGTGTCATCGACAGATTTTAGGTTTTCTAGCAATTCAATGAGATGATAAACCTTGGTAGTCGGAAGCGCATTTGATTTGTTGTTGATGCCTAAGCCGACATTCATGCACACTGCAGCATCGGTCATTGTGGGCTCTGTGCGGACGAATGCACTGGCAGAGAAACAGGGTTCCAACAACTTCGGATAACGGCCATTCAGCTGGATGCTATGCTCTCTTTGTCAGCGCGGTGCTGATGTCTGGGTTTGGAGGGAGGATTGGAGGGCATATTATGCCAAGAGTCCAACTTCCCGCAGTTACCCCAAAACACAGAGCCTGGAACAAGGGCCGGATCATCGGCCAAAAACGTCCCCTTCTTCCTAAACAAGTGTGGGCCATCCGGGCGCGGCTTGAACTTTCGGGTTATCTTCGTGACCTTGCGCTGTTTAACGTTGCGATTGATAGCAAACTGCGCGGCTGTGATCTGGTCAAACTCGCCGTGGCCGATTTGGTCAAAGATGACCGCGTTCGCGAACGCGTTTCAATAGTCCAGAGTAAAACCAAGAAACCCGTTCAGTTCGAACTCACTGAAAACACAAGAGATACCGTCATTGCGTGGGTGCGATCTCCTGAGATGATCGGGTGCCGGTTCATGTTTCCGAGCCGTTTCCACGACCGCCCGCATATCTCAACACGTCAATATGGTCGACTTGTTCGTGACTGGGTTACAGCGATTGGCCTGGAACCCAGCGGATACGGAACACACTCGATGCGCCGAACCAAAGCTGCGGAGATTTACCGCAAGACGGGGAACCTCCGCGCCGTGCAACTTTTGTTAGGCCATACGAAGGTCGATAGCACAGTGCGTTATCTGGGCGTTGAGCTGGAAGATGCGCTAAGCATTGCTGAACGGATCGACATCTGAACGAAGTTGGCGTGCGGCTATTGCCGTTCGCCAATCAAGACCAGGCCTTCATGGTTCCCGCAGCGGTCGGCAGGACTGAGCCCTGATCGACGATCTCACGGCAGGATAGCGAATGGCGACTTCCGCCTCGCGCATACCGAACTGTCATCGGTTGAGAACTCAGTTTTCTCGCTCTTTACGCATTTTGCTGGAACTAACTTGAGTTTCCCGTCAACGTGTATGCGAACTCGATAAATTTCTGGAGAGTTAGAATGCCAAATCAATTTGAAATCACGCCTAGAGAAATCATCAACTTCTGGTTTCCAGACGGACCAAGCCCAGAACCAAAGGCCCATATGGATTTGTGGTCATGGCGTATGAGGGGCGGCGCGAACGATGAAATCATCGCGAAATACACGGAAGCCACCGAGCGCGCCGCACAAGGAGAGTTTGATAGTTGGGCGGACGAACCAATCGGGCGGTTGGCTCTTATTATCTTGCTTGACCAGTTTCCAAGAACCGTGTGGGCGGGAACTGCAAAGGCTTATGCGCAGGACCCTAAGGCACTGCACCTCTGTCTTGAGGGACTTGAGAACGGCCACTTTGACGCGCTTGAAAACGTGTGGTTCAAGTCAGTTTTCAAGTTGCCCATGGAACACTGTGAGTGCCCAAATCATTTGGCCAACTTAGACCGCGTCATCGCCATTGCAGATCAAATCAAAGAAGATGCGCCTGATAATTTGAAAGATGTGTACGAGTTTGCGGCGGGACAGCCCAGAAAGCATAGGGCCGTCATTGCTCAGTTTGGGCGTCATTCCCACCGAAATGAAGTCTTGGGGCGTATCTCTACGCCTGCAGAATTGGACTACATCTCTAAAGGTATTTTCCCGCACGAAGTTGAGTTAAAAATATAGCTGGCCCAATATCGCAAAGCTTTCGCGACGATCAAGTTATTGTCCAGCATACCTACCAGCCGAAAGCTGACATTGTCTTGCTCTCATCGAATGCACACTTTGTCCCGCGTTGCAGTCGTCCAACGACTGGATGATTGTGCTGGTGCGGCGAATGTCTGCAAAGCGGGCTGCGACCGCAGCATCTTGACAGGTCGGTGAATGGCAGGAATGGGCCGAAACCGTCGATTTTGCTGCCGTCAGTGTTAGGACGTACTGTTTCTTGCTTTGTTGAACATCGTTGGTGCGCGGGACCTATTTCGATCGCTCTTCTTAGTGATCATGGGAGAATGCTGGTCAACGTCTGGTCAACCTGTGAATGCTATTTGTGCTACACTCTGGTCCGTGCCAAAACGGTGAAATCCGGTGAGAAGCGGTGGATAAGTTTGTGCTTTCAAACGCTTGCCTGCTAAGGCATTGATTTAAATAAGCTATTGAAAACATTATGCTTTAGCTCATAACCTGAAGGTCGTAGGTTCAAATCCTACTCCCGCAACCAAATCTTACCAATAAATCAATACCTTAATCCAGTGGTAGTATAGTACCATCGGCAGTTTTGCAGTTTACGTCAACACCACGTCAACGTTTGGCGAGGCGCAACCCCCGAAAAGCTGCAATCAAAGATAATCAGCCGCGCTCAACGATGGTCGGTGACATTCCACTGCATTGAACCACATTCGCTTGGCCGGGTGATGGCGGCAATCGTGACCATCCCCAGTTTAATCTCCGGAAATTTTGCGGAGAATAGATCAGATAATCTCCGCGCAACACGCCTAGTCTATCCAGGATCGTCGGCTAGATCCGCCGTTTCCATTCGGCGCCTGGCACGGATGCTCAGCGATCTCGTCTAGGCCTGCACACACGGGCCTCTTGGCATCGCCGTTGTGATCGTGGCATCACTTGCGCATGATTGCATTCCGTACGCTCCCTGATGATCATCCAGATTTAATGCGCTCGCCGCTGCTGCGGGGCGCACTTTTGACGCTGCAATATGCCCAAGAGCACGGATCGATTGGCCTCACCCAAACCAAGGCGTTTAAGCGCGTCTTCGTCCACTGGGCCGTGGAGAACTTTGAGGTGCCCCTAGATTTGTAGACGCTTTGTTTGGTAATTTTGGAACCAAGGAGAGACAGACATGAACAAGGGAATACGGTTTACAGACGAGTTCAAACAGGACGCTGTGGCGCAGGTTGTTGAGCGTGGTTATGCGGTCAGCGAGGTGGCGGAGCGGCTGGGGATCAGTACCAAGTCGCTTTACGCATGGAGGTCGCAGTTCGCGAAGTCGCCGCGAGTTAGGGCCGAGACTTCGGAACAGGCTGCTGAGATCAAGCGACTGAAGCGAGAACTGGCGCGGGTCACCGAGGAGCGCAACATACTAAAAAAGGCGACTGCATACTTCGCGCGCGAGTCTCAGTGAGGTATGCGTTTATTGAGACACATCGCTTTGAGTTTTCGGTGCGCGCAATGTGCCGAATGCTAGCGGTCCATTTCAGCGGCTTCTATGCATGGCTTAAAGAACCGCTAAGTCAGCGAGCGCTCGAAGACGTGCGGCAGACGGAGATGATCCAACAAGCATGGGCCGACAGCGGTAAGGTCTACGGATATCGCAAGCTACATGATGATCTTTTGGATCAGGGCGAGACCTGCTCGGAGAACCGCGTTGCGCGTTTGGCCACCTTAGCAGGAATAGCTGCGCAGATTGGCTATAAGCGTCGTCCTGGACGCTATACCGGCAAACCAGCTATCGTCGCCGACAACACATTGGGCCGGAAGTTCGAGGTTGATGCCCCAGACACAGTCTGGGTGACCGACATCACCTACATCAGAACGCATGAGGGCTGGTCATATCTGGCCGTCGTCATCGACCTGTTCTCGCGACGCATCGTCGGATGGTCCATGCAATCGCGCATGACGACGGACCTCGCGCTACAGGCTCTGCTGAGTGCTGTTTGGCGGCGCAAACCAAAAACCAAGGTCATGATACATTCTGATCAGGGTTCTCAGTTTACCAGCAAAGAGTGGCAATCGTTTCTCGGCAAACACAATCTGGTGGCCAGCATGAGCAGACGCGGAAATTGTCATGAATGAGACCTGTCCGCCATTGGTCCGAGGACAATGGTCGAATGCAGTCGCAGAAAGCTTCTTCCACCTCTTAAAACGCGAACGGATCAGGCGGAATATCTACCCCACACGCAGCGCAGCAAGGCAGGACGTGTTCGACTACATCGAGATGTTTTACAACCCAACACGCAAGCACACGAATAACGGTATGCTGTCACCGGTTGACTATGAAATGAAACAACAGAAAATGAACGAGGCAGGTGTCTAAGAAACTAGGGGCACCTCAAAATCTGTATTCGGGAAGATCAGGTTGGCATCCATTTGCTCGACGCCCGCGGGGCAATTCGAAACTCCACCATAAGTATATAGTATTGTTCTATGTCCATGATCTGAAAACGATTTTAAGCAAACCTGCTCGATAAAACTAAGGTCTCCGCCAATCCAAAGCGACGCGATCGTGGGAAGTTCAAACATACGTACTGAATCAATCAATTTCAGATAAATCCTCTTGTGTGGCAATTGCGATTGCCTTGTCCAAGAGATTCACTGCACTTACAAAACGCTGCAATCATACGTGCTTTCGTGCCGTTCGTATACCGCTCTACATGGCGAAATATTTATGCACCCCAAGTCCTACGAAATGTTAAATCTGGATTAGAACATTGAAATGAGTGATGTATAAATTTACGTCAAATTGGCTCAGAACAAAAAGACTTCACCTGTAGTGCGCTATGATGACTTTTGGGAAACAGAAACGCAGCTCGCTATGAAGCGTTTTTACCGGATAATGTCTGCATTACCTGAGCGCGCAAGCATAGAAACCTCCGAAAGCGACCGGGAGGTCGCAGTCCACAGCTTCAGAAAATCCCCTGCAAATTTCGAGCGTTCATTCAAGCTTGGTGGGTGATAAAAGTGGTCGTCTTGTGTCGATAAAAGCGGTGTGGGTCACGTCTCTGTTCTCTGAAAAAAGCTGTGTCGCTGCTTTTTGGCCTCGTCGATTAGAACGACAATGCGAAACAGATGTTCGGTCATTGCCTCTTCTGCGGCATCAGCGTCGCCGGCAGTGATCGCATCGAGAATGTTGATATGCTCCTGAAGTGCGAACTTTTGTGACACTGCCGTGAGTGATAGCATTCGAATACGATCCATATGAGCTTTGCTTTCGTGGATCAAATCCCAAACAAATGGCGCACCTGCAAGCGAACAGATGGCGATATGGAATTGCTCGTCCAGCGCGTGGAACATGTTACGATCCTGTGCCTCAACGGCCTCTTTTTGACGAGCGATGAGGGCATGCAGGGGCGCTAAAGACGCGGGTGTTGATACCGCGCAGGCCGTTCGGCATGTTTTGACCTCCAGCGCGGTGCGGATGAACCGCGCACGTAAAACGGCTTCTTCGGAAATAAGGCTGACCGTGGTGCCGCTTTGTGGGCGGATCTGTAAGAATCCGAGCTTCGCCAAATGCTTGAATGCCTCGCGCACAGGCTGGCGCGAGACGCCCATTTTTTTGGCTACCTCTGCCTCTGATATCTTGGTTTGCGGCGGGAGTTCTAGCGATAGGATCCGTTGCTGAAGGGCGTTGAAAACCTGATCCGAAACTGAGGGCTGCGTCTCATGTTGAATGACAGGAAGGGATAGGTCGCTGACGTTGCCCAATTCTGTGTGATCCATGAGGATGTCCTCCGTCAAGTTGTGTCGCCGATGTTCGAGTGTGGCGGATTGCGATCCAAAGTGCAACTGGGATATTAGTTGACAGGCTGATTCTTGGTAACTAGGATATTAGTTATGGAGCCGCGCATGAGGTGTGGTGACACGGGCCGAGACACAGGCCAACTGGGGTTAACTGGGGGCGACATGGAACTTCTGGACAACGGTTGCCTTTTCCCTTCTGGCATGGCGCACCATCCTTATCCTATGACGCCGATCAAACTCCTACACGCCTGCCTCGTGGATATGACCCATGCGCAGTGCGTCGAGGGGTTGATATGGAATGCGATGCCTGTCTACCCGCACGCCCGTTGGGTGGAGGCCGGAGTGTTCGCTGATGTCCCGCCCCCGCCGCATGCGCGTATCGGTCGAGCAGCGCTGGGGCGAACTGTTCGATCTGTTCCCCTAGTCGCGCCACCGAGCACAGATGTTGCACGACAAATGTTCAACGAAATGGCGTAGGGACGCCGCATCATTATTTGACCAGTGATTTTTTAAGGAGTTTTTATAATGGGTGGTGACAACAAATTTTTAGGGATGGCCTATGTGTCGCCTTATGTTGTCGGTTTGTGTCTATTTACTGCGTTTCCTTTCATGGCTTCGTTGTATCTGTCGTTTACAGATTACGATCTGTTGTCGACACCGGAATGGGTCGGCCTTGATAACTATGAGCGGCTGTTCACCCGCGATCGGACATTCAACAAATCGCTGAGCGTGACATTGCTATATGTGTTCATGACCGTTCCGCTGAAGCTGTGCTTTGCGCTGCTTGTCGCGGTTGTGCTGAACTATAAACTCAAGGCCATCGGGTTCTTTCGTACAGCATATTACGTGCCATCGGTTTTGGGCGGTTCTATCGCGATCGCGGTTCTGTGGCGTTACATCTTTGCCGAGGTGGGCCTTGTAAACATGGGGCTGACGGCCATCGGGATGGAACCTGTTAACTGGTTCGGTGATCCCCAAAACGCATTGTTCACTCTGACGTTGCTGCGCTGCTGGCAGTTCGGATCGGCGATGGTGATCTTTCTTGCTGCGCTGCAATCGGTCGATAAATCGCTGTATGAAGCATCTAGCATCGACGGCGCGGGCAAGTGGCAGCAATTCCGCTTCATCACAGTCCCGCTGATCACTCCGGTGATCTTCTTCAACCTGATCATGCAGACGGTTCAGGCGTTTCAGGAATTCAACGGCCCCTACATCATAACCAACGGAGGTCCGCTAAAATCCACGTATCTGCTTCCGCTTTACATCTACGACAAGGCCTTCAAGAGCTTTGACATGGGCTATGCCTCTGCCATCGCTTGGATCCTTTTCGTCATCATCATGGCGTTGACTCTGATTGCCTTCTGGTCGTCGAAAAAATGGGTCTATTACGCCGGCGACAAGAGGAGCTGAGATCATGGAAACCGTAACGAACCTAGAGCCAATGCGCAAAGGTGACCGCACGCTTTCGCCTCAGGAACTCCAGATCCAACGTGCTCAACGGCGCGGCGCGATCATCCGCTATGTGGTGCTGACGTTGTTCGGTCTGCTGATGCTCTATCCGCTGATCTGGCTTGTGGGTGCGTCATTCAAGACCAATGAAGAGATTTTTAGCTCGGCTGCATTCTGGCCAAAAGAGCCGACTATCCAAGGCTACATCGACGGTTGGCAAACCTCGACGCCCTATACCTTCGCGCGGTTCTTCTTGAACTCGCTCTATATCGTGATCCCCAAAATGATCGGCACAGCGATCTCATCCGTGATCGTGGCCTACGGGTTTGCGCGGTTCGAGTTTCCAGGCAAAAAAATCCTGTTCGGCATTCTGATCGCCACACTGCTGTTGCCCGATGTCGTCACACGCATCCCACAGTATCTGTTGTTCCGTGAATTGGGTTGGCTCGACACATACCTGCCGCTGTTCGTTCCGCAATGGTTCGCGCTCGAAGCATTCTTCGTGTTCATGTTGATCCAGTTTATGCGGTCGATCCCGCGTGACATGGAAGAGGCAGCACGGGTCGACGGAGCCAACACCTTTCAGGTGCTTTGGTTTGTTGTGGTGCCTATGCTGATGCCCGCGATTATTTCGGTCTGTTTGTTCCAGTTTATGTGGACCATGAACGATTTTCTAGGGCCGCTCATCTATATCTCGTCGGTCGAAAACTATCCGGTATCTCTAGCACTCAAGCTGAGCATTGACACGACTGAGGCGTTCAACTGGAACCAAATCCTCGCGATGACTGTGCTGGCACTGGCCCCATCGTTGGTCGTGTTTTTCATCGCTCAAAAATACTTCATCGAAGGCATTTCAACAGGGGGGGTCAAAGGCTGATGGCTGATCTACAACTTACGTCCGTCGAAAAGGTTTATGGCGGAGGCTTCAAGGCCGTACATGGCATTGACCTGCATGTCGAGGATGGTGAATTCATGGTGCTGGTCGGACCTTCGGGCTGCGCCAAATCCACGACACTACGCATGATCGCGGGGCTTGAAACCATCACGGGCGGCGAAATCCGTATCGGTGAGAACATCGTCAATGATTTGGTGCCAGGAAAACGCGGTATCGCGATGGTGTTCCAGAACTATGCGCTTTACCCGCACATGAAGGTACGGCGAAACCTTTCGTTCGGGTTGAAGCTTAAACGCGAACCGAAAGCGCGCATCGAAAGTGCGACTCAAGAGGTGTCGGGCATCCTCGAGATTGAGGAGCTGCTGGACCGGTTGCCCAAGCAATTGTCGGGTGGACAGGCCCAGCGTGTGGCCGTGGGCCGCGCGCTGATCAAGTCGCCCGAGGTATTCTTGTTCGACGAGCCACTATCCAACCTGGATGCAAAGTTGCGGGCCTCGATGCGGATCCGCATCACGGACCTGCACAAGCGCCTACGAGACGAAGGGCGGCCCGCGACAGTGGTCTATGTCACCCATGATCAGATCGAGGCGATGACTATGGGCGACCGTATCTGTGTCATGAAAGAGGGACATATCATGCAAGTGGCGGATCCGGTCACTCTTTACGAGCGCCCAGCAAACGCCTTTGTGGCGGGCTTCATCGGTATGCCAGAGATGAATCTGGCGCCTGCGGTTCTGGCCAAAGATGGCGCGATGACGTTGACCCTCGCCGGGCAGACTATTGCCGTGCCCCGTGCGTTGGCGCAGCGGATGGACAATCACGAGGGCCCAGTGACCTTCGGCATCCGGCCCCAAAACGTAGAGATCGTCCCTACCAATACGCCCGATGCCTTTTCTGGGAAGGTGCATAACATCGAGTTCATGGGGCACGAAGTAAACCTGCACGTTCACATAGGTGACAGCAACTTTATTGCAGTCATCCCGAACGACAAATTCGACACGACCATCCAGCGTGGCGATGATGTCTGTGTCCGACCAGACGGCGCGCGGATTCACCTTTTCGACCAGAAAAGCGGCGCGAACATCTCGCTCGCCGACCAAACCAGGGCATTGTCATAGGGAGGAACACATGACACATTTCAAGACACTGATCGCGACAGTATTGGCCACAACGACATTGGGTAGCACTGCCTACGCAGAAGAGCTTCGGATGAGTTGGTGGGGTGGTGACAGCCGCCACGAGGCTACGCAGGCGGCCCTTCAGGTTTGCGGAGAGTCGCTCGGCCATACGATCAAGCCCGAATTCACGGGTTGGTCCGGGCACTTTGAAAAGGTCGCCACACAGTTGGCGGGCGGCACAGAGGCCGACATCATGCAGATCAATTGGCCGTGGCTGCCGATCTTCTCAAAGAACGGTGACGGCTTTGCCGATCTGCGGAACTTCTCTGATACGATCGACCTGTCGCAGTGGTCCGACGAAGAACTCGAGGCGTCGACTCGCAACGGTGCGCTGAACGGCCTGCCTGCGTCGGTGTCCGGTCGCATCTTCTTTTTCAACAAGACCACCTTCGATAAGGCTGGTCTGGCAATCCCGACCACCTTTGAGGACCTTATGGCCGCTGGTCCGATCTTTGCCGAAAAGCTGGGTGACAACTACTACCCACTTGAAGGCATCGGTCTGGACGCGTCCCTTTTGATCCAGATGGTCGTAACCCAACAGACCGGTAAGTCGTTCATCAATCCCGAAACCAACGAGGTTCAGTGGTCAAAAGAGGACCTACAGGCGGGCCTCAACATGTATCAGGCGATGGTGGAAAATCACGTGATCAAAGCATGGCCGGATATGGCCGCTGCCGGTAATGTGGCATTACATGAAAACGCGGACTGGACCTCGGGCAAGATCGGCGGCAGCTATCAGTGGGACACGACTTTCTTCAAAATCTCCGATCCGTTGTCCGAGGGTCAGGAACTTGTTCCAGCCGGTCTATTGCGTGTTGAAGGCGCGCAGAACGACGGTGTGTATCGCAAGCCGTCCATGGTCTTTTCTATCTCGGCCAATTCACCAAACCAGCAAGCTGCAGCGGAAGTGCTCAACTGCATGTTGACCCAACCATCTGGTATCGATGCCATGGGATCGGCACGCGGCGTGCCATCGTCGGATGTCGCCGCCACACAGCTTCTTGAAAATGGTGGCATTCAGCAGATCCAAGTGGATGCGCAGAATATGGTAATGGGGGCGGATGCGCCCGCGATCAGCCCCTACAACGAAGATCCTGATGTGCGTGCGGGTATCGAAGACACGCTGGAGTTGTTCGCCTATGGCGAGCTGGACAGCGCGGACGCCTCGGAAGAGATTTTGATGCTCGTGAACGAAGCGCTCGAAGACAAATAAATGCATAGGGGCGCCGATCTTGTCCGGCGCCCCTATGTCACCTCATTACAGAAAGCTACCGATCGTGCTCACCGCCCTTGCGATAACGCCTTACACGGCGACCATTTTGATCCACGCGGACACAGCGCGCTATCATCTGGAAACGCCTGTTTCGTGGCGGCTTGAGGGGACAGCGCAGCGTGGCGTGTCACACATTGTTCCAGTGTTTATCGAAGACCTTGAACCTGATACGGACTACGTGCTGGTTGCCGGACAACAGACAGTGGGCTTTCGAACGGCGCCCTGTGCGGGATTGATCGAGGCTGCAGATTACGGTGTTTGCGTAGATACACCCAACAACGCAATGGCATTTGCCGCGGCGGTGGCCGCCGTGCCTCGCGGCGGTACATTGCGCGTTCCAAACGGTCGCCTTGCAAGCGGGCCAGTGTTTCTAAAATCAGATATGACGCTGTGGCTGCCCGAAGGGGCGATACTATCCGCCATCTCCGACCGCAATGGTTGGCCGGTTTTGCCCGCACATGACGACAGCGGCCGCGTGATCGGCACGTGGGAGGGGCTGCCCGCTGCCAGTTTTGCCTCGCCCGTCACTGCGATTGGATGCGACAACCTCACCATTACCGGGCGTGGCACTTTGGACGGTGGCGGTGACCGTGGCGATTGGTGGACATGGCCAAAGGAGACCCGCGACGGGGCCCGCCGCCCGCGCGCGCTATTTCTGGCCCATTGCACGCAGACCATCCTGTCAGGCATGACGGTGCGCAATTCGGCATCCTGGACGGTACATCCGTTTTGTTGCGATCGCCTGACAGCGGCCGCTTTGCGAATAAAGAACCCCGCTGACAGTCCTAATACAGATGGATTTGATCCCGAAAGCTGCATGCATGTGCAGGTGCGCGGGCTGCACATCAGCGTTGGTGACGACTGTATTGCTGTAAAAGCAGGGAAACGCGGAACGGGCGATGATCCCCGTGTTGATCACATCGCCCCCACGCGTCATCTGACGATTGCCAATTGCTTGATGGAGGATGGCCACGGCGCGGTGGTGATGGGCTCCGAAATGAGCGGTGACATCACAGATGTCGACATCACGCGGTGTGAGTTCAAAGGCACCGACCGTGGTCTGAGGATCAAAACCCGGCGGGGGCGCGGCGGGCATGTGGCCCGCATTGCGATGGATGATGTCGTTATGGACAGCGTCGGTACAGCCCTTGCGGTAAATGCGTTCTATTTTTGCGATGCGGATGGGAAATCGGCGACAGTACAATCGCGCGCCCCCGCCCCCGTCGATGACACCACACCGCAGATTTCCGATATTACGATCTCCAACGTCCAGTTGCGCGGCGTGCGCCACGCGGCTGGCGCATTCCTAGGCCTGCCGGAAGCGCCGGTTTGCGGCCTGCGCCTGTCCAATATCACGGTTGAATATGACGCGACCGCCACGGCGGGAGACACGCTTATGGCCTGCCATTTGCCGCCGGTAAGCCACGCGGGTTTTTTGCACCGCTTCACCGAAATCGATGCGGATGCCCCTTTGATACATATGCTGGAGGATTTGATTGATGTCGGCTGATTTTTTTGACAGCTACGCGCGGCGATATCAGCCCTATAAAGGGGGTAACTGGTGCTATGAGGACGGATGCCTGTATCGCGGGTTGGAATTGTGGCACGTCGAGACGAAAGATGACCGTTGGCTGGATCATTTGCGCCGGCTCGTCGACGTGCAGGTCGGTCAGGATGGAAGCCTGACGGGCTACGGATTATCAGATTACAACATCGACAACATTCTCCCGGGCCGTACGTTGCTCTATTTGTATGGGCTAACGGGGGAGGCGCAGTATCTGACGGCGGCTGACCTACTGGCGCGGCAGTTGACGACCCACCCGCGCACGCAAAGCGGCGTCTATTGGCACAAGCTACGCTATCCATGGCAAATCTGGCTCGACGGGCTGTATATGGGCCAGCCATTTCGAATTGCGCATGCGCAACTAAAGCGTGACGATGCCGCGGTAGCCGACAGTCTCGCACAGCTTTCGACCGCATTAGACGCGTTGATTGATCCTGCTAGCGGCCTCTATTGGCATGCCTATGACGAAGCGCTAGAGCAGCCATGGGCAGACCCCGTAACTGGCTTTAACAAAGCATTTTGGGCGCGTGCTGTAGGCTGGTTGGCCATGGCGCTGGTTGATGTCGCAGACCTTGTCGGCGAAGATTTTGCGCCCCTACGGCTGCGCACGGTCGCGCTCATTGACAAGATCAAGTCGCTTCGCGTTGTTGATGGCCTATGGCTTCAGGTCATCGATAGGCCCGACCTTGACGGCAATTATCAGGAAACGTCTGCCTCGGCGATGTTCACCTATGCGCTGTTGCGCGGTACGCGATTAGGGTTGACCACTATGCCCGATGGTCTGGCCGCTACGGTCATGGGCCGCGCGTTGCAGCCCAAGGCCGCAGGCGGGCATGAGATGGTCGATATTTGCGAGGTTGCGGGGCTGGGTTGGTACGAGAACCGGTTTCGCGATGGCAGCCCCGCGTACTACCTGAGCGAGGCGCGTGTCAAAGATGATGTAAAAGGTGTGGGGCCGCTGATGATGGCAGCAGCCCTAATGGCGCGCGGATGAGGCCCCATCTGACCTCGGAGCAGGCTGTCAGCTTTAGCCGCGACAATGTCTTGCGCTATGTGGGGACTGCAGGGGCGGATCAGGATGATCCATGGTCTCCCGCACGCCTTGAGTGCGCAGCATTGGTACCGGACTATTTGGTCGATCATGGCCGCGAATGCGCCACGGTTCAACAGGCCGTTAATCGTGCTGTGCGAGACAAACGGCGCGGCCGCGTCGTGATCGGTGTGGCCGCCGGCGTACATGCCGGTCTGGTCTATGTGCCGCGCGCGCCTTTCACTGTTACGATACTCGGCTTGGGCGATACCCCGGCCGATGTGGTGCTGTCCGAAACCATCGATGCTGAAATGAATGGTGCAGACTACGCACAGCGCTTTGGGGCACAGTTTCGTGATGCACCCGAAAGCATAGCCGCGATTTTCAGACGGATCTCTAAACTGTCTCCAATCAGTACCGCCAACGCCTCAGTGCTGCGTGTCGAAAACGATGGTTTTCAAATGGTCAATTTGACGGTGCGCAACACCTACAATTGCGACCGCGATCAAGGTGGCGATCATGTGATGAACAACCACGGACAATATCGCAGCGGCCAACATCAGGCTGTGGCGCTTCTTGTGGCAGGGGCGGACCGAGTGCAGGTTCAAGATGTCGTGTTACGCAGTTTGCAAGACACCTTGTACTTGCAATCACCGCGCAAGGGCGCGACCGTTCGATCTTGTTTCACGGACTGTGAGATTGAGGGCGATGTGGATTTTATATTTGGCCAGTCGACGGCCTGGTTCGAAGGATGCACAATACGCTCCCTTGGCGGCCGCGCCCTCAAAACGTGGGCAACGGCACCCAGTACCGACATTCGTACACGGTATGGCTTTGTATTCCATGATTGTGATTTCATCTCTGACGAGCGCGACGGCACGCGCCATTTTCTAGGGCGACAATGGTTTGAAGGGGTCCGTGCCACACCATTCGGAACGCCTAACGTTGCTGGGTACAGCGTAAGTCTTGGTGAGGTGTCTGACTATCTGGAACCGAGTGGAACGATCAGTTTGGCTACGCTAAATTCAGTTGGAAAATGTGTTATCTTATGTTCGCGGATTGGCGCACACATCGACCCGCATCAGCCATGGGATGAGTGGAGTGGCAATCACTGGAACCCACGCCATCGCCCGGTTTTATATGCCGCTTCAGATATGCTTGAGCCATTGAACACGTGGTTGCGAGACCAAGACTTGCACTACGAGGATATCGCGCCGCAGACGCCGTTTCTGGCCGAGTTCGGGACTGTTGATGTGTGACACGCCCTACTGGCTCTGAAGACAGGGGTGGTCGTGGGCAAAAGTGCCAGACCGTGAACCGTTCGATCGCCCTGTGCTAATGCTGCGCCGGTTGACGTTCGACCCTCAGTTCATCGGGCCGAAAGTGTCGCAGCCCAGACAAAGCTGGGCTGCGACAATCGTTATATCAATCGTATAGAACGGCTTGAATTTCAGCATTATCGATATTGGATTGGTCGTAGTAGTAGAATCCTGTGTCGATGATGGCTGGTAGTGTTTCACCATTCATAGCGGCAACTGCGGCCTTGACCGTTTCATAGCCGATACCAACGGGGTTTTGGGTGATTGCACCGTTCATGAGGCCGTCGCGGATTGCATCGGTTTGGGCTTTGCCTGAATCGTAACCGATGACTGTTAGCCCTTCAGTGCCCATTTCGCGCACTGCGTTGACGATGCCGATGGCGGAGCCTTCGTTGGTGCCGAACATGCCGCCCAGACCAGGGTTCGCGGTCAAAATTGCCTTGGCAACTTCGGTGGACTGCAACTGGTCGCCCGCGCCGTATTGAACGCTGACAACTTCGATGCCGGGGTATTCGCTTGCCATCCGGTTAAGAAAGCCATCGCGGCGGTCAATACCTGTGCGGCTGGTCTGGTCGTGGGCTACAACCGCAACGGTGCCCGTACCGCCAAGGAAGTCAGCCATTTTATCCGCAGCCAATGCAGCGGCAGCAACGTTGTCGGTGGTGGCCGTTGACATTGGAATGTCACTGTCCACACCGCTGTCGAATGCGATGACTGGAATGCCAGCCTCGGATGCTTGACGGAGCAGCGGGATCGCTGCTTGGCTGTCGAGTGCGGCAAAGCCGATAGCCGCAGGGTTGTTGGCCAATGCTGCTGAGAGCATATCGATCTGACGGTCGACCATAGTTTCGTTGTCTGGGCCTTCGAATGTGATGCGCACATTGAATTCTTCGGCGGCCTGATCTGCACCGGATTTTACGGCCTGCCAGAACTGGTGCTGAAAGCCTTTCGAGATCAGCGGAATGTAAATCTCGTCTTGTGCAGAGACGGCAGATGCCGAACCAAAGGCAAGAGAAGCGCTAAGAGCGCCAATGAGAACGCGACGTGACAACATGTGGTTTCCTCCTCGGTTGTCGATTGACCTGACCGCATAACGGTCAGGGTTCGTGGTAATTTCGTATGTTAGCTGGATTTCTTGCGGCGCATCATGTCCGCATAGACGGCCAGAATGATAATCGCGCCGGTCACAACCGTTTGCCATTCCTGCGCTACGGAAAGCACCCGCAGCCCATTGGTCAACACGGCCATGATCAACGCCCCAATCAATGAGCCAAGAATGGACCCGCGCCCACCAGATAGGGACGTGCCGCCGATCACAACCGCGGCAATCGCCTCAAGCTCATAGCCTAGGCCTAATGCAGGCTGTGCCGAATTAAGGCGCGATGCGATCAGCAATCCCGCGATGCCGACGATGGCACCGGCCAACGCGTAAATCGCAATTTTCCAACGGTCGGTATTCACACCTGATAGCCGCACAGATTCCTCGTTTGATCCTAACGCAAAGCAATAGCGACCAAGAACGGTGCGGTTCAAAATATACGCCGTGACAGCCGCAACAATGAACAGGATCAAAACGCCATTGGGGAGCGGTAGGGCAGGCAGAACGTCACCAATCAAAGACCCGCGCGAAATTTCACTAAATCCGGGCGTATCGTTGAAATAGATCGGGCGCGT
Source organism: Celeribacter marinus (assembly GCF_001308265.1). GTDB lineage: Bacteria > Pseudomonadota > Alphaproteobacteria > Rhodobacterales > Rhodobacteraceae > Celeribacter > Celeribacter marinus. Next base: position 3,034,070 of record NZ_CP012023.1, on the reverse strand, counting down.
ACCCGAAATCACGAGGCTCAGACCCTTGAGGATCAACATCATGCCAAGAGTGGCGATAAACGGAGGGATCGCCATTTTGGCGACAAACGTGCCGGAACATGCACCGCACAGGGCGCCGGTCAGAACAGCCGCGACAACGCCGAACATCAATGGCATTCCCGCATAGGTCAGCACAACGCCCGTAATGACCGCGCAGAACGTCATCATCGTACCGACCGAAAGATCAATACCGCCGGTAATGATGACCAAGGTTACAGCGATCGCCAGAACGCCATTCACAGACGTTGCCTGCAAAATGGAGATCATATTCGACGTCTGCATAAAGTTAGGGGAGGCAATGGAAAACCCGATCAGTAACACCACAAGACTGGCAAACGCCAAAACCCGCTGATGCGTGCCCGCCGCGACAATGCGCGACAAGGTCGACTTTGGGGCATCTACTGTTGTCGTGGTCATTTTACGTCCTCCGCGCCGGCCAACGCAGTGTCGCGCTGGGTGGCTAATTCCATGATTTGTTCTTGTGTGGTGCCTTCGCCGCCAGGCAAAATGCCCGTTAGGCGACCCTCGCACATCACCGCGATGCGGTGACTGAGGCGCATGACTTCGGGCAGTTCGGATGAGATAACGATGATTGCGCGCCCCTGTGCCGCGAGGGCCTCAAGCAAGGCGTAGATTTCCGACTTCGCGCCAACGTCGATCCCGCGTGTGGGTTCATCAAAAATGAGCACATCACAGTCGCGCAATAGCCATTTGGCGATCACGACCTTTTGCTGGTTGCCGCCCGACAAAAGCCGCACCTCTTGCATATCGGACGGTGTGCGAATGCCCAGCTGGTCGATGTAGTTGACAGCAACGTCTTTCATAGACGCCTCGTTCAGTACACCGAGCCGGTTCGTGAACCGTCCCAGATCCGCCATCGGAATGTTGGCGCGGACTGTCATATCGATGGCAAGGCCAAAGTGCTTGCGATCTTCCGACAGATACCCAATTCCCGCTTGGACGGCTGTATGAGGTGTGCGGATATCAACGGGTTGACCATGAACGAATATCTCGCCTGCGTCACGTGGATCCGCGCCAAAGATAATGCGTGCGACTTCGGTACGTCCTGCGCCCATTAGTCCAGCAAAGCCGAGAATTTCACCTTTGCGGACATCAAAACTAACATCGCGCACCTCTTTGCCTCGTGTCAGGTTGCGAACGTCAAGCGCCACTTCGTTTTGTGATGTGTCCGGAATGACCGGTGCCGTTTGGGTCACATCGCGACCCACCATCAATTGGATGATCTTGGACAGGGGAGTATCAGCGGCCTGAACCGTATCGATATAGGCTCCATCGCGCAAAATGGTGACGCGGTCGGCGATCACCTTGATCTCGTCCATGCGGTGGCTGATGTAAACGATGCCCACGCCGTTCGCTTTGAGCATGTTGATCACCTTGAACAGCTCGGAAATCTCAGTGTCGTTCAGGGCGGCGGTTGGTTCGTCCATGATCAGAACGCGCGGGTTATACGATAGCGCCTTTGCGATTTCGATCAGCTGTTGGCGGGCAATTGTTTGGGTGCTGACTTGCGTGCGCGGATCCATCGCCAAATTGAGCGAAGCAAAGATTTCAGCGGTTTTCGCATTCAGCGCCGGCTCGTCCAATCGGCCGAAACTGCGGCGTGGCTCACGCCCGATCAGCACGTTTTGCGCGGCAGTCAGGTCGTTCATTAGGCTGAGTTCTTGATGAATGATGCCGATGCCAAGGTCTTGTGCGGCGCGTGGACTATCTGGGGCAACAGGATTGCCATCAACAAACATCTCGCCGCCATCCCGCGAATAGATGCCTGACATAATCTTCATCAGGGTCGACTTGCCTGCACCGTTTTCACCCATCAGGGCGTGAACTTCACCGGGTCGCAAATCGAATTGCACCGCTTTGAGCGCGTGAACGCCGGGAAAGCGTTTCTCGATCCCTTTCATCTCCACCAAATAAGTCATGTGCTTCGGCCCTCCCAAACCAATGCTTCGCCGTTAACCCGCGGCTGCGCCATAAACCAAGGCTATCCGACTCGTCACAACGCTAATTCCACTTGGTCGCAAATGCCCCTGAATCAGCACGCGATCAGGATTGTGTTTTTGTGGAGTATCACATTGCTGCTCATGCTCACATCACCGCGCCAATCTGCCACGGTACGAATTCGACCCCGCCAAACCCCAACTCTTCGCTCTTTGTTTGCTCACCTGAGGCGACACTTATAAACATCTCAAAGATATCACGTCCCTTGTCGTCCAAGGTGACACCTTCGCTGACGATGTCACCGCAGTTGATATCCATATCGTCGGACATCCGCCGGTACATTTCGGAATTGGTGGCGACCTTGATGCAGGGTGTCGGCATATAGCCCGACACTGATCCGCGTCCGGTCGTAAAGACGATCAGATTGGCACCGGATGCAATTTGCCCCGTCACCGAACACGGGTCGAATCCGGGGCTATCCATAAATACAAAGCCCTTTTTGTCGATTTTTTCGCCGAACAGATACACATCTGTCAGGGGCGCACTGCCGCTTTTGGCAACAGCACCCAGTGACTTTTCCAGAATTGTGGTCAGCCCACCGCGCTTGTTGCCGGGGCTTGGATTGTTGTCCATCTCACCTTTGTTGCGGGTGGTGTAATCTTCCCACCACCGGACGCGGTCAATCAGCTTTTCGCCGACTTCGACGGTTGCCGCGCGGCGGGTCAGTAGGTGCTCAGCCCCATAAATCTCCGATGTCTCGGACAGGATTGTGGTGCCGCCGTGACGCACCAGCATGTCAGATGCAACACCAAGTGCAGGATTGGCGGTGATGCCGGAGTATCCGTCTGAGCCGCCACACTGCATCCCCACCATCAAATGCGAGATCGCTGCGGGCTTGCGCACAGCAGTGTTCGCTAATTCTGCGATACTGCGCAGCTCTTCAAGACCCTTTTCTATGGTCTTGCGGGTGCCGCCCTCATGCTGAATTGTCATATACCGGAGCGCACCATCAGCGCGGATTGGACGACCGCCCACAAGGGCGGAGACTTGCATGACTTCGCAGCCAAGGCCGATCAGTAAAATGCCGCCAAAATTGGGATGCTGCGCATATCCTGATAGCGTCCGCAACAGTGTGTCATACCCTTCGTTTTCACCCGACATGCCACAACCAGTCCCATGGGTGATCGGGACAATCCCGTCGACATTGGGAAAGGCATCAAGAAGGCCGGACTTTTCCGCAGCTTCAGCGATGAATTTAGCCACTGATCCCGAGCAATTTACCGACGTCAGGATGCCAAGGTAGTTGCGCGTACCAACCCCACCATCAGCGCGGTGATAGCCGTTGAATGTGCGCGTCTCCAAAGCCGCATCTAGTGCCACAGCCTCGCTTGCGTGCGCATAGTCACGGGTGTGCTCGCCCATGCCCAGATTTTGCACATGAACATGTTCGCCCGCAGCGATATCGACCGTTGCCTGACCAATCGTCTGACCATAGCGGATTACATTTTGGCCCGCAGCAATGGGTGCAACTGCAACCTTGTGTCCCTGCTTTGCTGACTGGAGTGTTTTGACCCCCGCTGAGCCGATCTCTTCACCCGCGCCAATGTCTGCCATTGCAATCGCCACGTTATCGCGTGGGTGCAAGATAATCATGCGGGGCGGCTGGTTCATCGCGCGTGTTCCTCTGGTTTAAGGGGACTTTTATCTGTTACGTTAGTGCTAGCTTGACTCGCGACACCTGTCAACTAACATGCCAGTAGGGGGGCGTGAATTGCCTGATACACACCATGCACTTGAAATCGAAAACCTGACTGGTCCATTGGGCCAGAGGATTTATTACGCGCTGCGCAACAGTATTTTGGATCTGTCGCTAGAGCCGGGAATGGCGCTACGCAAAGGGGCGCTTTGCGAGCAATTGGGTGTGTCGCGTTCGCCCGTTGCCGAGGCGCTGGGCCGACTGTCGTCTGATGGTTTGGTCGACATCATCCCACAATCCGTCACGCGTGTGTCGCGGTTTTCGATGAGCGAGCTGCGCGAGGAAAGCTTTCTTAGGGACGCGATTGAAGTCTCGGCTGTTGGCAAAGTGGCCAAAGAGAGAACCGACGAGCAACTCAGAAAGCTAAAACGAAATCTTCAAATGCAAAATCTATTGGTGGCAGACGGAGATTTTCAGGGCTTCTTTGAGGCAGATCTGGCGTTCCACGACTTGATTCTCGCGTTTACGGGCTATCCCAAAGTCGCCCTCGCTGCTGATCAAATGTCGCTACAGCTTCGTCGTGCACGTGTGTTGATCCTTCCTGAAAAGGGCCGAAAAGCCGAATCCGTGATGGAACATAAAGCCATCCTTGACGCGATTGAGGCACAAGATGTCAACGCCGCGAAAAGGGCAATGTCGCGCCACTTGAGCCACTTGATCACACGGGTTGCGCCACTTGAACTCCACCGCCCCGAATACTTCCGAACACACCGAAAGAGCAACGATGACGCGCGCTAAAACGGTTCTTTTGAATCATAGAACGAAACAGCCTGTACGGTTGAGCCCGCTTGGATTTGGCTGTGCGCCGCTGGGCAACCTGTACCGAAAGATCGATGACACACAAGCGCAAGCCACGCTTGATGCCGCGTGGGATGCGGGCATTCAGTACTTTGATACCGCTCCGCAATACGGGCTCGGTCGTTCCGAATCGAGACTCGCAGATGCATTGACGAGGTTTGACGCTGGCACGCTGACACTGTCGACCAAGGTGGGGCGGCTCCTCGAAGACTGTGCGATAGAAGATGTCACGCCCGAAGCCTTCGTCGATGTGCCACAAAAACGGATTGTCTTTGACTACACCTATGACGGGATCATGAGAAGCTACACGGATAGCGTCGCCCGTTTGGGCACAAACAAAATTGACATGTTGTTCCTTCATGACATCGACGCCGGCACACATGGCACCGCAGGCGTCGAGGACAAGCTGCGCGAATTGTTCAGTCGTGGCGGATATCGTGCCCTGACGGAATTGCGGGACACGGGCCAAATTTCGGCGATTGGTGCGGGCGTGAACACGTGGCAAATTTGTGAACGCCTGTTGGGCGAAGCCGATTTTGACGGCTTTTTGCTCGCGGGGCGCTACACGCTACTCGAACAGGATCCACTCGATACGTTTCTGCCGCTTTGCCTGAAACGCGATGTCGGGATTATCTTGGGTGGGCCTTACAACTCTGGCATCCTTGCCACTGGCGCAATCGACGGCGCACGTTTTGACTATGCGCCTGCCCCCGACGACATCATGCAAAGGGTTCGCCAATTAAGTGAGGTCTGCGCGGATCACAACACACCACTGATCGCGGCCGCATTGCAATTTCCACTTTGCCACAGCGCGGTGAAATCTGTGATTCCTGGTGCCGCGACCCCGCACGAAGTGCGCCAGAATGTAGAGATTTTTGAAACTGCAATCTCGCCCGCTCTTTGGTTGGACCTGAAATCTCACGGCTTGATCCGACAAGACGCACCTGTCCCGCAAGACGCACCTTAAATCAGGACGCGCGCCCCCGCGATTGGTGGTTTCGGGCGACCAATTAGGCCGCTGTTCCACCGTTTTCAGGGAAAAAGCAGGCGGCGCAATGGGCCTCACTGTTTAGGGTCGGACGTAGTTTGCGGCACTTGTCTTGTGCTTTCCAACAGCGCGGCGCGAACGGACAGCCCTCGGGGATCGCCAGCGGGGACGGCAGTTCGCCCTCAAGTTTGATACGCTCCTTTTTCAGACGCGGATTGGCTTGCGGCGTCGCGGAAAGCAGTGCTTTGGTGTACGGATGAAACGGCGCGTCAAAGATTGCCGCGCGGCTGCCCTTTTCCACGGCGCGCCCCAGATACATCACGATGACATCGTCGGCGACATGGCGCACCACGCTCAGATCGTGCGAGATAAACAGATAGGCCAGTTGCAGCCGCTCTTGTAGATCAACCAACAGGTTTAGAACCGAGCTTTGGATAGACAGATCAAGGGCGGAGACGGGCTCATCAAGGACCAGCACCTTTGGGTCGAGCATCAGGGCGCGCGCGATCGCGATGCGTTGGCGTTGACCGCCCGAAAACATATGTGGATAGCGCTCGAAATGTTCAGGGCGCAGGCCGACCAGCCCAAGCATTTCACGGGCTTTGGCGGTGCGCTCTTCGGCGCTCATATCAGGGCGGTTGATTTTAAGCGGCTCTTCTAGGATCGTGCCAACCCGTTGGCGCGGGTTGAGCGATCCATAGGGGTCTTGGAACACGATCTGCACGGACTTGCGCAATGAGGCCCAGTCTTGCGGGATCACGGGTTTGCCGTCCAAGGTGATCGACCCTGATGTCGGTTCTTCGATCATGGTGACAAGGCGCGCGAGGGTCGACTTTCCGCACCCGCTCTCGCCCACAACCGCGAGTGTTTTCCCGGGGTAGAGGTCGAAATCGACCCCCGCCACGGCCTTGAGTGTGCGCGGCTTTCGGAACATTCCGCCGCTGATCTCATAATGCCGCTCGAGTGCCGTGGCCGTCATTACCGGATCTGTCATGACGCAGCCCTCTCATTCATATTTAGTGGATAAAAGCACCGCGCATCATCGCTATCGCCGTGTAGGGCAGGCGGGGCTTGGACCTTGCACTTTGCATCGGCAAATGTGCAGCGCGGCGCAAATAGGCACCCCGCAGGACGGTCAAATTGGCCGGGCACAACACCGGGTATGGTGGGCAAGCGGCGCTCGGTTGCGCGCTCTGGCAGGGCATCCAATAGAGCGGCGGTATAGGGATGGTGCGGTGTTTCAAACAGCGGCACAACAGGCTGCTCTTCGATCTTTTGGCCTGCATATTGAACGCTGACCCGTTCGGCGGTTTCGGCCACAACACCCATGTCGTGGGTGATGAGCACGAGCCCCATGCCCGTCTCGTCGCGCAAGGATGCCAACAGGTCAAGAATTTGCGCCTGAATGGTGACATCAAGCGCGGTCGTAGGCTCATCCGCGATCAGCAATTTGGGCCGACAGGCAATCGCCATAGCGATCATCACGCGTTGGTTCATGCCGCCAGACATCTGGTGTGGAAAGGCCGCGAGCCGTTTTTCAGGGTCAGGAATGCCAACCTGTTCGAACAGTTCAATAGCGCGGGCATGGCGTTCGCGCCGCCCCATGCCCAATTGCACACGTAGGGCTTCGCGTATTTGCCAGCCAACGGTGAAACAGGGATTTAGTGATGACATTGGCTCTTGGAAGATCATGGCAAGATCGTTGCCAATGATTTTACGCCGCGCTTTGGGGGCGATTGTCAGTAGGTCTTGGCCATCGAATGTTAGCTCGTCCGCGGTTACGGTCGCGGTCCATGGCAACAATCCCATCAGCGCCAACATCGACACCGATTTTCCTGAACCGCTTTCCCCCACAATGGCCAAAATTTCGCCGTTGTTAACGTCCTGATCAACGCTGTCCACGGCCCGAAATTTACCCGATGCCGTGGCGAAATCGACGCTGAGGTTTCTGATGCGTAAAAGAGTCATCGGTTAGCTCCGCTTCAGTTTCGGATCAAGGGCATCGCGTAGCCCGTCACCCATTAAATTGATCGCCAGAACGGTCACGAGAATGGCAATGCCGGGAAATGTCACGACCCACCATGCGCGCAAGATGAACTCGCGGGCTTCGGCAAGCATCGTGCCCCATTCAGGGGTCGGGGGTTGCGCGCCCATCCCGAGAAACCCAAGGGCGGCCGCGTCCAGAATGGCCGTGGAGAATGACAAGGCCGCTTGCACAATAATAGGCGCCAAGCAGTTGGGTAGCACCGTCACAAACATCAATCGCACAACGCCGGACCCCGCCACGCGAGCGGAGGTAACGTAGTCCTTTTGGCGCTCCGATAGAACGCTGGCGCGGGTTAGTCGGACGTAGTGAGGTTGTAGCACGATGGCGATTGCAATCATCGCATTGGTGAGTGACGGGCCTAAAATTGCAACGAGCACGAGCGCCAGAAGCAAGGAGGGGAACGCCAACACAATGTCCATGATCCGCATGATGATGCTATCGAGCCATTTGGGGGAAACCCCCGCGATCAACCCGATGATAATACCGCCCGTGGCCGCGATGCTCACGACGACAACCCCCACAAAGAACGAGTATCGTGCACCGACAATCAGACGCGAAAGCATGTCGCGCCCGAGTGGATCTGTGCCAAGGATATGGGTCCACGATCCCCCCTCTTGCCAGACGGGGGGCTGTAACGTTGCGCTGCGAAATTGCTCTGTGGCATCATGCGGTGCGACCCACGGGCCGAAAAAGGCAAGGAATGCGAAGACTGCAAAAATCCATAAGCCAATGACGGCCCCTCGGTTTTCGCGAAAATAGAACCAGAATTCGCCAAGGCGGCCGGGGCGTGCGTGGCTGTCGGGAGTGTGCTCGATATTGCTCATTCTATCGCTTCCGGATCTTGGGGTTGATGACGCCGTACAGCATATCAACGGTAAGGTTCACGATCATCACCATCACGGCAATCAGCAATAGCCCGCCTTGAACAACGGGGTAGTCGCGGCGAAAAATACTATCGACCATCCATTTGCCAATACCGGGCCAGCTAAAAATGGTCTCGGTCAAAATGGCCCCCGCGAGCAATGTGCCGACTGACAGACCGATCACGGTAATGACGGGGATCAAAGCGTTGCGCAGGGCGTGGACCCCGTTGATGCGCGTGGGCGACATTCCCTTGGCGCGCGCGGTGCGAATGTAATCTTCGCCTAGAACCTCAAGCATTGCAGAGCGTGTTTGGCGTGCAATCACAGCCAACGGGATCGTGCCGAGCACAATGGTGGGCAAGATCAAGTGCCGCACAGCAGAGATGAACGCGCCCTTTTGACCGGATGCGAGACTGTCGATCAACATAAAGCCGGTGGGGTTGGGGAAGTAGTAAATGAGATCGATACGGCCCGATACGGGGGTCCATTGTAGGGTGCCCGAGAACATGATGATGAGCAAAAGGGCCCACCAGAAAATGGGCATTGAGTAGCCGATGAGAGCCGTGGACATCAACGCGCGGTCTGCGAATTTGCCACGGTTCACGGCGGCGATCACACCCGCAGGCAATCCAATAACCACCGCAAAGATCATGGCGCAGATCGAGAGTTCGAGCGTTGCAGGGAACAGGGCAAAGAACTCGTCCCAGACCGGGCGTTTGGTCACAAACGAGGTGCCAAGGTCGCCTTGCAACACCCCTGTCAGGTAATCCCAAAATTGCACATAGACCGGGCGGTCATAGCCAAATTGTGCTGCCAATTCGGCGTAGCGTTCGTCGGAAATACCGCGTTCGCCAGCCATGACTTGGATAGGATCGCCGGGCAGGGCGCGGATAAAGCTGAACGAGATCAACGTGACGCCGATGAATGTGGGGATGAATGTCAGCAGGCGGCTAAGCGCATAATTCAGCATGAGATCACCATCAATTCCTTGGGAAAGCGGGTCAGGGTTTCACACCCGTCTTGGGTGATCAGTACATCGTCTTCGATCCGCACGCCGAAATTGCCAATGTCATACAGACCCGGCTCGTTGGTGTAGACCGTGCCTGCGGGCAGGGGCATGTGATTGCCGCGCATGATGTACGGAGCCTCGTGCACATCGCGGCCCAAACCGTGTCCGGTCTTGGTACGGATGCGCTCGGCGTAGGGCGAGGCCTCCAAGACCGATGTGACAACATCGTCGATCTCATGCGCCGTCACGCCCGCGCGCGTCATGGCCAATCCCGCCATATTCGCGGCCAATACAGTCTCGTAAACCGCGCGCCCCTCGTCACTGACATGATCCAGAAAAACAGTGCGCGTGATGTCGGCGGCAAAGCCGTTTTTGCGTGCCCCAAAATCAAACAACATCGCATCGCCTGCTTTGACCATATAATCAGAACGCGCATGGGCGTGCGGCATCGCGGTGGCGTCACCAGCCACAACAATCGGGCTAAACGCCAGATCGTCGGCCCCCTCGTCAAATAGGAATTTGATCAACGTTTGCTCGATCTGCTTTTCGGATTGGCCCAGTTTGATACTGGCCAATGTGCGGTGCAGGGCGCGCTCGGAAATATCAATGGCCTCTTGCATCGCGGCAATATCTGCCGAGGTTTTGATCATCCGCAGGCCGGAAATCTCGCGCTCGCCATCAATGATTTTCAATGTCGGCTGCGCGGCAATGAGGGCGTGATGCACAAAAACGCGCATGACCTGCCCCTCGACGGCCACAGATGAAATGTTGAGATGCGCCATCAATTGGGCAAAGGCATCACCGTAGCCGGTTTGGTCGCGCCAATCAAAAACCGCGCCATCAAACCCGACACCGGCCCAGCTTCCAAGCTCAAGATTGGGCACCAATGCAGCGGCGGGGCCATGCGCAGGGATCACAATCAAAAACGGTCGCTCGTGGCTCATGAAGTTATGTTCAAGTGCGCGCGCAAAATTGGGACCAGGCACAAGGGCTACGGCATCAACGCCTAGATCACTGGCAACGCGGGCATAGCCAGACAGGCGATCGGATAATGAATTTGACACAGGCTGCGTGCTCCCTTGGTGGTCCGAAAATAGATGAGGGTGGCGCATGACGCGCCACCCTCTGATTTAAACGCCGCTTATTGCGACAGGCCAACTTGGTTGAAGATGTGGCCACCAAGTGGGTGAACAACATAGCCTTCAACTTCTGGACGCATGGTCATGTAGACAACCGAATGCGCGATTGTGGCCCAAGGTGCTTGGTCCTTGAAGATCGCTTGCGCTTCCTCATAGAGGGCTGTCCGCTCTGCTTGTGTTGGCAGAACCTTAGCTTTTTGGATCAGCGCGTCGAACTCTTCGTTACACCACTGTGCACGGTTGGATGCGCCAACGCCGTCACACCCCAAAAGAACGGCAAGGAAGTTATCGGGATCACCGTTGTCACCTGTCCAACCAAGAAGAACCGCACCATCGCGATCCTCGGCTTTGGACCGCTCAAGGTATTCACCCCACTCGTAGGACACGATCTCGACGTTCACACCAACCTTGGAGAAGTCCTCTTGCATCAGCTCGGCCATACGGCGCGCGTTCGGGTTGTAGGGTCGCTGAACCGGCATGGCCCAGATTTTCAGGTTCAAATCTGTCACGCCTTCCGCTTCCAACGCGGCCTTTGCGCCTTCTGGATCATACGCGTCATCAACAGTTGCTTGGCTATACGACCACATCGTTGGCGGGATCGGGTTCTTTGCGATTTGACCGGACCCTTGGAAAACCACATCAATGATCGCTTGTTTGTCGATCGCCATGTTCAACGCCTTGCGGACGTTCGCATTGTCGTAGGGTGCAACCTTGGTGTTATAGGCAAGGTAGCCGACGTTTAGCCCCTCCTGCTGCATCACAACAATATCATCCGCGGCCTGCATCGCAGAAATGTCAGCAGGGTTTGCATAGGCCATCACGTGGCATTCGCCCGCCTGAACCTTCTGGTAGCGCACAGACGCATCGGGCGTGATCGCAAAGATCAGGCTTTCGACTTTGGCTTTGTCACCCCAATACGCATCGTTGCGCAGATAGCGGATAACAGCGTCTTTTTGGTAGGCTTGGAACGTGAACGGACCTGTGCCAATCGGCGCTTGGTTGACCATTTCGGGCGTGCCGGCGGCCAACATTGCATCCGCGTATTCCTTGGACACGATCGAGGCAAAGTCCATCGCCATGTTGGCAATAATGGGTGCTTCCGGACGGGTCAGGTTGAACACAACCGTGTAGTCGTCAACTTTCTCGATGCTCTCGATCAGATCAGGCATCGACATGCCGCCATAGTATTCCCACGTGCCGCCTGAGACTTCGTGGTATGGGTTCTCGGCGTTGCCCTGACGATCAAAGCTAAAGATCACATCATCAGCGTTGAAATCACGCGTGGGTGTGAAATCGGCGTTCGAGTGGAACGAGACGCCCTTGCGCAGGTTGAAGGTGACTGTCTTGCCGTCCTCGGACACGTTCCAGCTTTCGGCAAGACCGGGGATGGTTTCAGTTGTGCCAACCTTGAATTCCGACAAGCGGTTGTAGAGCGGGTGGCTCGACGCGTCGAATGTGGTGCCAGACGTGAACAAAGCCGGGTCAAACCCCTCAGGGGAACCCTCTGAGCAATACACAAGCGATTGCGCCTGTGCGGCCATACCAAGCGTGCTTAGCAGCAAGCCGGTGGTCATGATTTTCCGAATAGACATTTCTTTTCTCTCCTTGTTGAACGTTTTTGTTATTTGTTAGCCCCGCAGGGGCAGCATGTCATGCGGGGGGTCGATCTGTATGGTCTCGATGGCCGCGATTTCGCTGGATTTGCCGTATTGCATCCGCCCCACCCAAAGTATGCGTGCGGGCTTGTCGGTTTTGTTGGACCAGCAATGCGGAGTCGTGCCCAAATAGTGCAGACTGTCCCCTACACCCATCAGATATTCACGCTCTCCAACCATCTGTGAAATTTCACCCTCAAGGATGTAGATGATCTCCTCACCTATGTGGTGAACCACTTCGGAGGCGTATCCGGGGGGCACATTGATGACAAAGGATGTCAACTCATGCCCCGCGCGCTCGGCCCCGATCTGTTCGTATTCAATCGGTGATCCGGGGACTGAAAACTTGGGGCGGGCGCCACCGCGCGTCAGGCTGTCAACGGCGCAGGGTGTGCGCACAAAATAACCTGTGTCGACCTCAAGGGCTTGAGCAATCTGATTGAGCGTACCTAGGGTCGGGGTGGCGTTTCCGCGCTCGACTTGGCTAATATATCCAACCGAAACACCGGACGCTTCCGATACTTGCTGTAACGTCATCGACATCCTGTGGCGCAAGGCGCGCATGCGCGTCCCAAGCGCAGCAGCTGATGGTGTGGTAAGTGTTTGCGTGGCGCACTCTGACACATAGCCCCCCAAGGCCGCCTTTATGCAGCCTTTGGGGTGAGAGTGTCGTGGTCGTCCCAATGCGTCAACAATAAAAATTATTCTGGCAGCAATATTTGTTTTGACACCGTTGCCGCGCAAGGGGGGCGCAATCGCCCCACGGGCCTCGATATGCCTCATTCGTTTACGGCTGGTCTTTTTGTTTAATCCGTACTGAACAAATAGATTGACGCGAGCTAGGGAAGCCTCTAGCAAAGCCCCAAATACGAGTCCGCGCTGGGTCATCCCGCGCCTTTGGGAAAGACATTCAATGAGACATGATCCCGTTTTAAAGCGGCTGCGCGCGCCGTCACTCTTCCTATGTCTGGTGAGTGCATCGCTGTCGCACGTGCCCATTGTGGCCGTGGCACAGAGCACACAAGCGGTGATTGAAGCAGCCGCCCCACTCGCGTCCGTGACCGTTGCAACGGTTAAACCTGCCGATATGGTTGGCCAAGTCGCAATTTCGGGTAGCCTCGTGCCACAAGAAGAAATTCTAATCTATCCGCAAGTGATAGGGTCCACGATTGATACACTGTCTGTCGACGTGGGGGATACTGTCGTCGCGGGACAAGTGCTCGCATCCCTCAATGACCGGACACTGACTGCACAGCTTGCACAGGCCCGCGCGGAATTCGCACGCGCTCAGGCAACGGTCAGTCAGGCCAACAGCCAAATTGTATCGGCAAAAGCCGTTGAAACGCAGGCCGCCACAAACCTTGAGCGTGCAAATGCGTTGCGCCGCAACGGGACAGGGACACAGGCCGCATTGGATCAGGCCACGGCGACACAAAGCACCGCCGCCGCTGCGGTCGCCTCGGCCCAAGACGGCTTCGCGGTGGCACAGGCACAACAGCAACAAGCACACGCAAGCCAACAGATTGCAGAACTCAACCTAGACCGCGCAACATTGCGCGCGCCCGCAGATGGCTTGATCTCGGCGCGCAACGGTCAAGTTGGCGCTATCGCTGCATCGGGTGGAGATCCCATTTTTCGCATGATCCGTGACGGACGTGTCGAAGTCGAAGCGGAAGTGATCGAAACCGCATTGGGATCCATCGAGGTCGGGGACGCCGCGACATTGACCATTGCGGGCAACGGCACGGTTGCGGGGGTCGTGCGACGCATTTCGCCAACCGTCGACGCGCGCACCCGTTTGGGCACGATCCGCATCGAAATTCTGGGCGAGGGGCAGTTGCGCACAGGGGTCTTTGCAAGTGGCGCGATTATAACCGAAGAACGCCGCGCTCTCGCTGTGCCAACCACGGCAGTATTGACCGATGCGAGCGGCACCTATGTGTTTGTGGTCAACGATGGCGTCCTTGAAAAACGCGCCGTTGGGGCGGGTCTTATTTGGAACGGATTGCGTGAGATCGCGTCAGGCCTCACCGAGGACGATGTGATTGTGGCGCGCGCGGGCGCGTTCTTTACGGCGGGCGATACGATCAATCCGATCTTTTCGACCGTTGAGGGCGCCACCCAATGAATATGTCCACGTGGGCCATTCGCAAACCCGTCCCCTCCCTTGCGTTGTTTCTCGTCCTAGTCATCGTCGGCATGGTCAGCTTTATGCGGCTGCCCGTGACCCAGTTTCCAAACATCGATATTCCGATTGTAACGATTGGAATTGCCCAACCCGGCGCGGCTCCTTCCGAGATCACCAATCAAATCGTGAAGCCTGTTGAAAGCGCAGTGTCAGATGTCAGCGGTGTTAATCATGTCTCTGCGACAGCCACGGATGGATTTGCCAGTATTACCATCGAGTTTGACCTAGAGGTCGACACCGACCGCGCCCTCAATGATGTCAAAGACGCGATTGCAGGGGTGCGCGGTGACTTGCCCGATAGCATCACCGAACCAAACGTGCAGCGCGTCGATGTCACGGGCGCGCCAATCCTGACATATGCCGTGTCTGACCCCACCCAATCCATTGAGAATGTGTCATACTTTGTCGATGAAATCGTGGCCCGTGACCTGACGAGCGCGAATGGAATTGGCAAAGTGAGCCGGATTGGTGGTGGCGATCAGGCAATCGAGGTCGAGCTGTCTCCCGATCGCCTGTTGGCGCTCGGCCTGACCGCAGCAGACGTGAATACCCAGTTGCGCCAAAACAATATCGACCTTGGTGGCGGTTCTGGTGACCTTGCTGGACAAGAGTTTTCGATCCGCGCCCTTGGCAGTGCGGCGACGATTGACGACCTAGCGGCCATGCCCATCACACTAGCGGGCGGGGGCGCTGTGCGTCTCGACGATCTCGGAGCGGTGTTTGATGGGGCCCAAGATGCGGACTCGTTCGCAATGTTTAACGGACAGCCTGTTGTTGCGTTTGGCGTGTTTCGTGCCACGGGGGCCAGCGACCTCACCGCGGGCGACACCGCCAAAGCGCGGATTGCCCGCCTGTCCGAGGCCTACCCAAACGTGACGTTCGCGCTCATTGATGACGCGACGACCTACACGAACAGTACCTACCATTCCGCAATGGAAACGCTGTACGAGGGCGCCGCCCTCGCGATCATCGTCGTGTTCTTGTTCCTGAAAAATTGGCGCGCGACACTCATTACGGCGGTGGCATTGCCGCTTTCGATCATCCCGACGTTCATTGTGATGAACTACCTTGGATTCTCACTCAACACCGTAAGCCTGTTAGGGATCACCCTTGTGACAGGAATCTTGGTGGATGACGCCATTGTGGAAATCGAAAATATTGTCCGACATATCCATATGGGAAAACCCGCCTATGAGGCGTCCGAGGAGGCCGCAAGCGAGATTGGCACAACCGTGATTGCGATCAGTTTTACCATCGTTGCCGTCTTTGCCCCTGTTAGCTTTATGTCTGGGATTGCAGGGCAATATTTCAAACAGTTCGGCCTCACGGTGGCCGTGGCTGTGTTGTTCTCATTGTTGGTCGCACGTCTGATTACGCCGATGATGGCCGCCTATTTTCTGCGCGACGGCACAATTGCGCACGAGGAAAAAGACGGGCTGATTATGCGCGCCTACATGCGTATTTTGGGATGGACGCTGCACAACCGGTTTGTCACGCTCATGCTCGGTGTTGTCATCTTTGCAGGGTCGATTTTTTCGGCCACGCTCTTGCCAACAGAGTTTGTGCCGCCGTCCGATACGGGACGGGCAAGTGTCTCGATTGAGTTGCCACCCGGCTCACTGATGGAGCAAACCCGACTGGCATCGCGCAACGTCACGCAGATGATTCAGAGCATTCCGGAAGTTCAAACCGTGTTCGTCGATGGATCAGATACAGCAGCGACAATCCGGATCGGGTTTGGCTCAAAAACCACACGAGATAAGTCGTCGTTTGAGATCGCTGATGAATTGGAGCTGTTGCTTGCGTCAGTGCCTGACGTGCGCCTGTTTGTTTTGTCTGAAAACGGTACGCGTGATTTGGCGATATCGGTTCTGGGCGACGACGCTGATGCAGCGGCAGCAGCGGCACAAACGCTTGCCACTCAAATGAACAGACTTCCCGAAATTACGGGAGCCTTGAGCAAGGCATCGTTGGTGCGTCCTGAAATCCAGATCACGCCAAAAGCCGAGCTTGCCGCTGAAATGGGCGTCACCTCTGCGGCGCTGGCCTCAACTGTGCGTATCGCAACGATCGGGGAGACAAGTGGGAATGTGGCCAAATTCAACGCGGGTGACAAGCAAATCCCGATTGTGGTGCGGTTGGAAAAAGATGTCCGTGAGGATTTGTTCCGTATGGCTGGACTGCGCATTGCAAGCACGACCGGAGCGCCTGTTCCGTTAAACGTGGTTGCGGATTTGGCCCTCTCGACCGGCCCCGCCTCCGTGGACCGCTACGACCGTCAATACCGTACAAGCGTCGAGGCAGATGTCGCAAACGGCTTCTTTCTTGGCGAGGCAGCGGCGGCGGTCAACGCGCTGCCAATTGCTATGAATATGCCCGAAGGCACGGCTATTCAGGCGGGAGGAGACGCCGAAGTCATGGGAGAAATCTTTACGCAATTCGGCCTCGCGATGGGGGCGGGCATCTTGTTGGTCTACGTGGTTCTGGTGCTTTTGTTCTCGAGCTTTCTGACGCCTGTCACCATTTTGATGTCCTTGCCCCTCGCCATCGGCGGCGCGATTTTTGCCCTCTATCTCTATGGGGCGGGTATTGGCCTTTCGGTTGTCATTGGCTTTTTGATGCTGATGGGCATCGTAACCAAGAACGCAATCATGCTGGTCGAATTCGCACTTGAAGCGATGAAAGACGGTGCGAGCAAAACAGAGGCGATGCTCGACGCGGGGCATAAGCGTGCGCGGCCCATCATCATGACCACAATCGCGATGACGGCGGGTATGGTGCCGAGTGCTTTGGCGATTGCTGAGGGTGGCGAGTTTCGCGCGCCTATGGCGATTGCGGTGATCGGCGGCCTTTTGCTTTCAACCGTTCTCTCCCTCGTGTTTGTTCCCTCCCTGTTCAGTGTCATCGACGGAGGACGACAGCGGATGTTGCGCGGGCTGGTGAGTGTTTTGGGGGCGAACCAGCAACGCAGCGCCTGAATTGCAGTTTTGTTGACAGACTATAGATAGGAAAATCACCAAGTAGGTGAAGAGGTTGAGGTGACCGCAAATGACCAGAACCATCGAAGAGATACGCGGCGAGTTCATCGAAAAGATCGGGCTGATGGCGCAGGCAGACGGGCTTCCGCGCATTGCGGGACGGATGCTTGGACTGTTTATCTGGGATGGCGAGGCCGTTGCATTTGGCGATCTTGCCAACCAGTTGCAGGTCAGCCGAGGCAGCATTAGCACCGCCACGCGGATCTTGGAGGATCGCCGCCTGATCAAGAGGATTGCAAAGGCCGGGCAGCGACAGGATTATTTCCAACTTGCCGAAAACCCCTACGCCCAGATGCTCGAACACTATGTGCTTGGTCTGGAGCGCGTCCAAATCGAGATCGCGCAAACGCTTGGTGAGATCCCAACGAACGAAGCGGACATCAAAGGACGAATCGAAGCGTATGGCGCGTTTTACCGAACAATGTCCGGCGCATTATCAAAACTGGCTGATGACCTGAAAACGGGCTGAGGCGTCAACGCTTACAGACGGTATGCCCGCCTTATCTACGGTTTCACCTGATCTTGATTTGCCACAGCCTCACCGCGCTCTATTTATGTCTCATAACCATTAGGGAGATTTAAAATGACGCACACACGCCGCTCTTTCCTTGCCCATGCTGCCGCTGCTGGCGGGGTCATCACCGTTCTGCCGTTTGCCGCACGCGCCGCAGGCCACATGTCTGACAGCTTTGCGGATGGGGCCGTGACGATCCATCCCGTTCACCACGCCTCCTTTGTCATGCAGATGCCTGCGGGCACCATCTACGTTGACCCAGTTGGTGATCCGGCGGCCTTTGCGGACCTGCCCGCCGCTGATCTTATCGTGATCAGCCACGAGCACGGCGACCACTACAATGCCGACACGCTCACAGCTCTCAAAGGCACAGCTCCGCTGATCGCCAACCCCGCTGTGTTCGACATGCTGCCCGAGGGTCTCAAAGACGGCGCGATGGCCATGGCCAATGGTGACAGCTACACATGGGGCGGCGTCACCATCGACGCGATCCCCGCGCACAATACCACCGAGGAGCGGATGAATTTTCACCCCACAGGGCGCGACAACGGCTATGTCCTCTCTATCGACGGGTTCCGCACCTATATTTCGGGCGATACCGAACCCACACCCGAGATGCTGGCCCTCACCGATATAGATCTGTGTTTCCTCTGCATGAACCTGCCATTCACAATGACGGCGGAACAAGCGGCTGAAGCGGTGGCGACATTCAAGCCCACCTACGTCTACCCCTACCACTACCGTGGTCGCGACGACGGCACCCAAGATCCCGCGCATTTTGCCGAATTGGTCGGCGCGGCCTCTGAGGTCAAATTTGCGCCGTGGTATAAAGACGGCGAACTCGGGTAGGGCGTCCGTCCCCTTTCCATAGTCACATGACCGCCCGCTCAATCTCATGAGCGGGCGGTTTCCATTTGCGCACAGCGTATAAAGGTGGTCGTTTGAGCTGCCGCCATCTACACCAACACCCACCACCGGAGCCGTCCCATGAATCTCTTTTTACTGACGGCCCTCGCGATGGTGGCTTTTGCCGCAAATTCGATCCTCAATCGTGTGGGATTGTCAGGCGGCGATATCGGTCCTGCGGGGTTTGCCATGATCCGCCTCGCCTCGGGCGCGATTGTTTTGCTCGCTCTATTGTGGGCGCAAGGCACCCGCGTTGCCGCGCGCCCCAAGCCCAACATGGCCGCCGTTGCCGCGCTGACGACATATATCGTCGGGTTCTCGTTTGCCTATGTGTCGCTTGACGCGGGGTTGGGGGCATTGCTGTTGTTTGGTGGTGTGCAATTCACCATGTTTCTCGGCGCATTCTGGTCGGGTCAGCCTATTGCCGCGCGGCGTTGGGTGGGCATGGCGATCTCGCTTGGCGGGCTATGCGTTCTGGTCTGGCCATCAAGTACGGTCACAATGCCGTTGGGTGCGGTCGCGCTCATGCTTGCGGCGGCTTTGGGGTGGGGCATCTATTCCTTGATCGGAACCCGCGTGTCCGACCCGCTCGCCGCGACCGCGTGGAACTTCGCTTATGCGCTGCCGCTCGCGGCCATCGTGTGCGTGCCGTTCGTGCGCGGTGAGCCGCTTGGCGCACAGGGCATCACGGCGGCTATCGTCTCGGGCGGGCTGACCTCGGGTTTGGGCTATGCGCTATGGTATCGGCTACTGCCTCGGCTTGGTGCGACCACGGCGGCGCTTGCGCAACTCTCGGTGCCGGTGATTGCGCTGGGCGCGGGACTGATCCTACTCGATGAACCTGCCACCATCCGCGCGGTTGTCGCCTGCGCACTTGTGTGTGGCGGAATTGCCTTCGCTCTGGTGACATCTAAGGCATCCAAACGGGTGTGAGCGCACCCACTTGCCAAGTTAATCTACGGCGTTTATACGCCCCAAGTCGGGCATACGTCCGTTAAGAATCAACATTTGTAAGCCGTGTTTGCCCACTCCGTCGCTGGAGGGCAGTTCCGGCAAAGGAGAAGCGACATGAAACTACATGAATTGCGTGATAACGCAGGCGCCACCAAAGCACGCAAACGCGTTGGTCGTGGTCCAGGTTCCGGCACCGGTAAAATGGGTGGCCGTGGTATCAAAGGTCAGAAATCCCGTTCGGGTGTAGCGATCAAAGGCTACGAAGGCGGCCAGATGCCCCTCTACCAACGTCTGCCAAAGCGCGGCTTTAACAAGCCAAACCGCAAGAAATTCTCTGTTGTGAACCTCGGCCTCATCGAGAAGTTCGTTGCAGAAGGCAAACTCGACGCCAAAGTAGAGATCAACGAAGATGCGCTGATCGCCTCCGGCCTCGTGCGCCGCAAGCTTGACGGTATCCGCGTTCTCGCCAAAGGCGACGTTAAATCCAAGCTGACGATCAACGTCACGGGTGCCTCAGCATCCGCGATTGAAGCTGTTGAAAAGGCGGGCGGCACGCTCACCGTAACAGTCAAAGCCGAAGCGGCAGCTGAATAAGGGTTGTGGTGAGGGGCCTCGCCCCTTACATCAGCTTGTAAGTTTTCCAAGCGCCGCCTGTCGGGAAACCGATGAGGCGGCGCTGTTCGTGAATAGAGAGACCTAAATGGCATCCGCAGCAGAACAGATGGCGTCGAACCTCAATTGGGGTACCATTGGCAAAGCGAAAGAGCTTCGCCAACGCATAGTATTCACTCTCGGTCTGTTGATCGTCTATCGTCTTGGCACATTTATTCCTGTGCCTGGCATCGACGGCAACGCGCTCCGTGACTTTATGGAGCAAGCCTCCGCAGGGATCGGCGGCATCTTGTCGATGTTTACGGGGGGCG
Source organism: Celeribacter marinus (assembly GCF_001308265.1). Taxonomy (GTDB): domain Bacteria; phylum Pseudomonadota; class Alphaproteobacteria; order Rhodobacterales; family Rhodobacteraceae; genus Celeribacter; species Celeribacter marinus. The sequence goes on along the minus strand of NZ_CP012023.1, from coordinate 3,013,294 downwards.
CGCTGGGCCGGATGGGCATCTTTGCGCTCGGCATCATGCCGTATATCTCGGCGTCGATTATCGTCCAGCTGTTGACGGCGATGGTTCCCTCCCTTGAGCAACTCAAGAAAGAGGGCGATTCAGGTCGCAAAAAAATCAACCAATACACGCGATACGGCACCGTGCTTTTGGCACTGTTCCAAGCCTACGGTCTTGCCGCGTCCCTTGAGGCCGGTGATCTGGCGCATGAGGCCGGTTGGTATTTCCGTGCAGGCGTGATCATCACCCTCGTTGGCGGCACCATGTTCTTGATGTGGCTTGGTGAGCAGATCACCAATCGCGGCATCGGCAACGGTATCTCTCTCATTATTTTCGTCGGCATCGTCGCCGAAATTCCGAGCGCTTTGGCTCAGTTCTTTGCCTCCGGTCGCTCCGGTGCGATTTCCCCGCTTGTTATCCTCGTTGTGATTGCGATGGTCGTCGGTGTGATTGCCTTTGTTGTGTTTATGGAGCGGTCCTTGCGCAAGGTACATATTCAGTATCCGCGCCGTCAGCAGGGCATGAAAGTCTATGATGCACAATCAAGCCACCTGCCGATCAAGGTAAACCCCGCAGGCGTTATTCCCGCGATTTTTGCCTCCTCGCTTTTGTTGCTTCCAACCACGATCGCGACCTTTTCGGGTCAGGGTGATCTCGGTCCCGTTATGTCGACCCTTTTGGCCTACTTCGGTCCGGGGCAGCCCCTATACTTCTTGTTCTTCACTGGGATGATCGTATTTTTTGCGTATTTCTACACTGCCAACGTCTCGTTCAAAACGGACGATATCGCGCAGAACCTGAAGAACCAAAATGGCTTCATTCCAGGCATTCGTCCGGGAAAGAAGACCGAAGAGCACCTCGATTATATCGTCGCGCGTGTTCTCGTCCTTGGCTCCGCCTATCTCGCAGCTGTCTGTCTGCTGCCTGAAATTCTGCGGTCCCAGTTCGCGATTCCCTTCTACTTTGGGGGAACGTCGGTTCTGATCGTTGTTTCCGTTACGATGGATACGATTCAGCAAATCCAGTCTCATCTGCTGGCCCACCAGTATGAGGGGCTGATCGAAAAGTCGCAGCTGCGCGGGAGGAAGCGCAGCAAGAAAGGGACCGCAAGACGATGAACATTATTCTGCTTGGACCGCCTGGCGCGGGAAAAGGGACGCAAGCACAACGCCTCGTGGAGGAGCGCGGCATGGTGCAACTGTCAACCGGTGACATGCTTCGGGAGGCCCGCACATCGGGCACCGAGATGGGCAATAAAGTCGCCGCAATTATGGACGCAGGACAGCTGGTTACGGATGAAATCGTAATCGGTCTGATCGAAGAGAAAATTCGCGAAGGCAACGCCGCAGGATTCATCTTTGACGGCTTTCCCCGCACCTTGGGTCAAGCAGATGCGCTCAACGAGCTTTTGTCACGCAACGGCGCCCAACTCGAAGCGGTGATCCAGTTGGAAGTCGACGATAGCGCGTTGGTCGGTCGTATCGTCAATCGCGCGAAAGAGGCCGTTGCCGCAGGCGGCCAAGCCCGCGCTGATGACAATGAGGACAGCCTCAAAACTCGTTTGATGGAATACTACAAAAAGACATCCCCCCTCATCGGCTACTACTACGCCCGTGGGGATCTGCGCTCGGTCGACGGCCTGCAAGGCGTCGAAGATGTCGCGCGCGATATCGCTAAAGCGCTCGCCTAGCATTGAGAAACTTGGCGGGCCACTTGACGGTCCGCCAAAATCTCCGTAAGGCACACCAACCCTCATGGGTACACAGATTCGCTGACGGGTCGCTCCCAATGCGATGATCATAGAATTCAGCTGACGCCCGCAGGTTGAAAGACCCGCGGGTTTGACGTTGTGAAAAAAGGTTCTGGACTTACGGAACCGCAACGAAAAGGAAATATCACGTGGCACGTATCGCCGGCGTAAACATCCCGACTGCAAAGCGGGTTCCAATCGCCCTCACATATGTAACCGGCATCGGCAGCACATCTGCTGAAGCTATCTGCGAAGCCGTAGGCATCGACCGCACACGTCGTGTAAACGAATTGTCGGATTCCGAAGTTCTGGCAATCCGCGAGCACATCGACGCGAACTACACCGTCGAAGGTGACTTGCGTCGCGAAACACAGATGAACATCAAACGTTTGATGGATCTCGGTTGTTACCGTGGCTTGCGTCATCGCCGCAATCTTCCTGTACGCGGTCAGCGTACGCACACAAACGCTCGCACTCGCAAAGGTCCTGCAAAGGCCATTGCTGGTAAGAAGAAATAAGGGAGATCTGATCAATGGCACGCGATACTCGTCGTACTACCAAGAAAAAGGTCTCCAAGAACATCGCCTCCGGCGTTGCTCACGTGAACTCGACCTTCAACAACACCAAAATCCTGATCTCCGACGTGCAGGGCAACGCGATCGCTTGGTCGTCTGCTGGCACCATGGGATTCAAAGGCTCGCGGAAATCCACACCTTACGCCGCTCAGATGGCTGCCGAAGATGTGGGTAAAAAAGCGCAGGATCACGGCGTTAAAACCCTCGAAGTTGAAGTCCAGGGCGCAGGCTCCGGTCGTGAGTCCGCCTTGCGCGCACTTGCTGCTGCCGGCTTCAACATCACGTCCATTCGTGACGTGACACCGATGGCTCACAACGGCTGCCGCCCACCAAAGCGTCGCCGCGTGTAATCATCACGAACTATTTATGGACCGCATGCGCTCATGCGTGCGGTCCGTTTTTGCGTTTTTAGATCCCTCGGGACGTCTCTCGCTTACGGACATGGACGAGAGACAAGCATGGAGGCTACTGCATGATCCACAAGAATTGGGCCGAGCTCATTAAACCCCAACAGCTTGAAGTGAAGCCTGGCAACGAGCCAGCTCGCCAAGCAACCATTATCGCCGAACCGCTCGAGCGCGGCTTTGGCTTGACGTTGGGCAACGCGTTGCGTCGCGTTTTGATGTCGTCGCTGCAAGGCGCGGCCATCACCTCCGTTCAGATCGACAACGTTCTGCACGAGTTTTCCTCCATTGCTGGCGTCCGCGAAGACGTGACCGATGTGATCCTCAACCTCAAAGGCGTTGCCTTGCGTATGGAAGTCGAGGGACCAAAGCGTCTTTCCATCTCCGCAAAAGGCCCGCTCGTTGTCACTGCTGGTGACATCTCCGAGAGTGCAGGCATTGAGGTTCTCAACAAAGATCACGTGATCTGTCACCTCGACGATGGCGCCGACCTGTTCATGGAACTGACCGTGAACACGGGCAAAGGCTACGTTGCCGCTGACAAAAATAAACCCGAGGATGCGCCAATCGGTCTCATCCCCGTGGATGCGATCTATTCGCCTGTGAAAAAAGTGTCCTATGACGTGCAGCCGACCCGCGAAGGTCAGGTTCTCGATTATGACAAACTCACACTCAAGATCGAAACAGACGGCTCCGTGACCCCCGAAGATGCAGTAGCTTACGCCGCGCGCATTCTTCAGGACCAGCTCGGCATCTTCGTCAACTTCGACGAGCCAGAAGCGGCTGGTCGCCAAGAAGAAGATGACGGCCTCGAGTTCAACCCGCTTCTCCTCAAGAAAGTGGACGAACTGGAATTGTCTGTCCGTTCGGCAAACTGCCTCAAGAACGACAACATCGTCTACATCGGCGATCTCATCCAAAAGACCGAAGCAGAAATGCTGCGTACGCCGAACTTCGGCCGCAAGTCGCTTAACGAGATCAAAGAAGTGCTTTCGGGCATGGGTCTGCACCTCGGCATGGACGTCGAAGAGTGGCCACCTGAAAACATCGAAGATCTGGCCAAAAAGTTCGAAGACCAGTTCTAAAGAATTTTCGGCCTCGGGACGTTGTTTCGGGGCCGGATTTGACCGCAGAGTTGTTTGAAACTCGGGTCACAAAGTCTTGTAAGAGGTGAAAGGGACTGCCTCGAAGTCTTACAAGTTTTGAACGATCGGGCCGCATTCATATGAATGTTTCCCCAAGGAGAGCCGGTGACACGCATCGCCGGTCAGACAAAGCAAAATGACGATTTAGGAGATATATCATGCGTCACGCTAAAGGCTACCGCCGCCTCAACCGCACCCACGAGCACCGCAAGGCGCTCTTTGCAAACATGTCCGGCTCGCTCATCGAGCACGAGCAGATCAAAACCACGTTGCCAAAAGCCAAAGAGCTTAAGCGCATCATGGACAAGATGATCACACTCGGCAAACGTGGCGATCTTCACGCCCGCCGTCAGGCTGCCGCTGTGCTCAAGCAGGACAAAGATGTTGCGAAACTCTTTGAAATTCTCGGCCCACGCTACGCAGAGCGCAACGGTGGTTACACCCGCGTTCTCAAAGCTGGCTTTCGTTACGGTGACATGGCGCCTATGGCCATCATCGAGCTGGTTGACCGCGACCCAGCTGCAAAAGGTGCAGCTGACAAAGCGCGTCTCGCAGCCGAAGAAGCCGCATACGCCGAAGAAGACTAAAGCCCACAAGCTGAACGACTTTTTGAAAAGCTCCGCCAATTTGGCGGGGCTTTTTTCATGTGTCGAAAGGATCTGTTTCCAAGTTCAAACTTGATTTTACGCGCGACCACCACCATCTTGAGGGGAGTGCCCGTTGAAAAGCATCAGCCCATGTGACTGCTTTTGATGTCGGAACACAGATCAATTCTTTCGGCTGCAATGAACGTGACGCGGCATGTTGGATTGTTGTTGAGTATCAGTTGGATGAGTAGGTTAGAGTGCCGTGATGAGTAAACCCGCAGAAATGACCCGCCTTCTCTCAAAGCTGGGCGGGCTTAGTCCCTCGGGATACTCCACCGCCCTTCATATCCGCTACGCCTCTCCGCTTTTTATGGATGTGACGTACCCCTGCGAATGGATTGAACACTATACGATCAATGCGTTTGCATTGCGCGACCCAATGATCGCATGGGGCCTTAGTTGTGAGGGGGCGACCCGTTGGAGTGAGACTGGCCTGCCCGACCCGTTCAACATCATGGGTCAGGCGGCGGACTATGGTTTGCAGTTCGGTGTTTCGGTATCGTGCGGCGAAGTGCGCTCGCGGTCGATCATTGCCTCCGCGCGAAGCGACCGAGAGTTTACGGATGACGAGATGGGGAGCATCGCTAAAATTGCGCGTTTGCTGCACCAAATTTCCGAGCCGCGCCAACAGCTTACGCCCGCGCAAGTTCAAGCCTTGCGGTGCATTGCATCCGGTGATCGCTACGCCGCTGCGGCCGCCAAACTTGGTATTTCCGAGAGTGCACTAAAGGCGCGGTTGGGGTCCGCGCGCGAGCGGCTTATGGCACGAACAACCTCTGAAGCTATTCAAAAGGCCAAAGACATTAAGCTGTTATGACATCTCTCAATTGAGCCACGCAACGCTTCCCTGTTGCGGTCCAAACGCGTAAGATTGTGCAATGAGTGATCTCTTCGCCTCCCCGTCTGACACGATCGAACCATCTACGCGTCCATTGGCCGACCGTTTGCGTCCCATGGTGCTAGGTGAGGTTATTGGTCAGACACAGGTTCTAGGGGCTGATGCGCCACTTGGCGTCATGCTCGCCTCGGGATCGTTGGCTTCTATCATTTTTTGGGGACCGCCCGGTGTTGGTAAAACAACAATCGCGCGGCTCTTGGCGCATGAAACCAATCTTGCATTCGTTCAAATTTCAGCCATTTTTTCTGGCGTGCCCGAACTGCGCAAAGTCTTTGAGTCTGCGAAAATACGCGCGGCGAACGGGCAGGGGACGTTGTTGTTCGTCGATGAAATTCACCGCTTTAATAAGGCGCAGCAAGATGCGTTCCTACCCCACATGGAAGATGGCACCATTTTACTTGTCGGGGCGACCACTGAAAACCCGTCGTTTGAGTTGAACTCCGCTGTACTGTCGCGCTCGCAGGTTATGGTGTTAACGCGCCTAAGTGTGGGTGAATTGGCCATGCTTGGTGCGCGGGCAGAACGTGAGTTGGGCCGTGAGATGCCCTTGGATGCGGGGGCCCGACTAGCACTTTGGGACATGGCGGATGGGGACGGGCGCACGCTTTTGAACCTGATTGAACAGATCATGGCGTGGCGCGTCGATGGTCCGTTGGACACCGATAGCCTCGCCAAGAGGCTCATGCGCCGCGCGGCCAAATACGACAAATCTGGTGATGAACATTACAACCTGATCTCCGCGCTTCATAAGTCTGTACGCGGATCCGATCCTGATGCGGCGCTGTATTGGTTCGGGCGGATGTTGGAAGGCGGCGAAGACCCGCGCTACCTTGCCCGCCGATTGTTGCGCATGTCCGTTGAGGACATCGCACTGGCTGACCCGCAAGCACAAACGATTTGTCTGACAGCATGGCAGACCTTCGAGAGATTGGGTGCGCCAGAGGGCGAGTTGGCATTGGCGCAAGCCGTGATCTATCTCGCACTCGCCCCCAAAACAAACGCGGGTTACGTCGCGTATAAAGCGGCGCGTGACGCGGCGCGCAAAACGGGGTCAGAACCGCCTCCCAAGCATATCCTCAATGCGCCGACAACGCTGATGAAGGAACAGGGGTACGGCGCGGGATATGCCTATGATCATGACGCCGAAGACGGGTTTTCGGGGCAAAACTTCTTTCCCGAAACATTGCCGCGCACGCAGTTCTATCATCCGGTGGAGCGTGGATTTGAACGCGAGTTGGCCAAGCGGGTGAGCTATTTTCAAAAGTTACGCACGCAGCGCGAGAGTTGACATCCTGCGCCGCGCGACCCAAGACGGGCGAGAAAGGATCCTGACCCATGACACCGCTTATTCAAGTTGCCATAGGAGGCGCAATCGGCGCTTCGGCCCGTTATTTGACGGGTGTTGGCATCGCGCGCGTGTTGGGCAAAGGATTCCCGTGGGGAACGCTCACGGTCAACTTTGTTGGGTCTGTCTTGATGGGAGTGATCATCGTTGTTCTTGCCCATGAAAATGGCAACAAGTTTGCACCGTTCATCATGACGGGCGTTCTTGGTGGCTTCACGACTTATTCGGCGTTTTCGCTAGATGCGATGACGATATTCGAGCGCGGCGAGATCGGGTTGGCAGCGGCCTATGTGATCGGCACGCTTGTGCTCGCCCTTGGGGGAATTGCCCTCGGCCTTTACGCTGCACGGAGTTTTTACGCATGAGCCGTGTCCAAACCATCATTATTGATAACGATCAACCTGAGCAGCGCCTTGACCGGTGGATGCGCAAAGTCTTTCCGCAGGTCAAACAGGGCCAGATTGAAAAGATGTGCCGTAAGGGTGATTTGCGCGTCGACGGAGGCAAGGCGAAGTCAAACACGCGTGTCGGTCCTGGGACTGAAATCCGTATTCCGCCTTTGCCCGACACCAACGTGACCTACGCCAAGGAAACCACGCGTGTATCCGAAAAAGATGCTCAGTTGATGCGCGATTGCGTGATCTACAAAGATGCGCACCTCATCGTGATCAACAAACCTGCGGGTCTGCCTACGCAGGGCGGATCAAATCAGACACGCCATGTCGATGGTCTCTGTGTCGCCCTCCAAGAGGATTTTGCGGAAAAGCCGCGTCTGGTGCATCGTCTGGACAAGGATACGTCCGGCGTCTTGGTTTTGGCGCGGACCCCCGCAATGGCCAGTAAAATGACGGAGGCGTTTCGCCACCGCAATACGCGTAAAATTTATTGGGCGCTCGTGGCAGGTGTCCCCACCCCCTATCTGGGTGAAATCAAATACGGTTTGGTCAAAGCACGCGGTCGCGGCAAAGGTGGCGAGGGCGAAAAGATGATCGCTGTCCACCCGCGCGAGATCGATAGTACAGAAGGCGCCAAGCGCGCACATACGCTGTACGCTACGCTCTACCGTGTGGCCTCGCGGGCCTCTTGGGTTGCGATGGAGCCGATTACAGGCCGCACACACCAGTTGCGTGTTCATATGGCCGAGATTGGTCACCCGATCATTGGTGACGGCAAATACGGCGGATCAGGTCAGGAAAACATGGGCGATGGATGGGGCGCACAACTGGGCGGGATCATTTCCAAAAAGCTGCACCTGCATGCCCGCTCGTTGACTTTTGAGCATCCCGTGACACGCAAATCAATCACTGTGACGGCACCGTTGCCCGAGCACATGGAGCATTCGTGGGAGACCTTCGGGTGGAGCGAAGATATTGCAAGTGTCGATCCGTTCGAGGCGCTTCATAAATGAAGCTGGTGATCTTTGACGTGGATGGGACGCTCGTTGATAGCCAAGCTCATATTGTGTCGTCGATGGAGGCCGCATTTCGTGAGGCCGAATTACCCTGTCCGGATCGCAACACGGTTTTGTCGATCGTCGGACTATCGTTGCCCTATGCGATGGCCAATCTTGCGCCACAGGCGGATGAAGACACACATACGCGCATGGTTGCGGCCTATAAAAGTGCGTTCAATGCGACCCGCTCTAAGGTTGGATCTAACGGATTTCCACTTTACCCAGGGGCTGAGGCCGCGATCCGTGCGTTAGGTGCGCGTGACGATATCAAGCTGGCAATTGCCACTGGGAATAGTCGTCGCGGACTTGATGCGCTGATGGAGGGTTGGGGGTTTGCTGATCTGTTCGTGAGTACACAAAGTGCCGATGAACACCCCTCCAAGCCGAACCCGTCCATGGTTGCCGCGTGTCTGTTGGATGCCAATGTTTCGGCGCATGACACGGTTGTTGTAGGCGATACCACCTACGATATGGAAATGGCGGCGGCGGCGCGTTGTCGCGGGCTTGGTGTTTTGTGGGGCTATCACGGGCGCGAGGCACTTTTGAGTGCGGGCGCTGCGCGTGTGATCGATAACTTCAGCCAATTCCCTGCTGCACTTGATGACGTTTGGAAGGACTAGCGATATGTCGGATTGGACAGCAAAGCGGTTTTGGAAAGAGGCCTTGGTTGTTGCTGATGGTGACGGGTTCTCGGTGCACCTCGATGGCAGGCAGGTGCGCACACCGGCGAAAGCGCCGCTTGTCGTTCCGACTCGTGCCTTTGCGCAGATCATCGCCAAAGAATGGGATGCCCAAGTCGACAAGATAGACCCCGAGACGATGCCCGCGACTCGCCATGCAAATGTTGCAATAGATCGCATAGGTCTGGTTCATGACGATGTCGTCACAATGATCTCTGACTACGGCGATAGTGACCTTTTGTGCTACCGTGCAAGCTACCCCGAGGCTCTAATTGCGCGCCAACGGGAGGCTTGGGATCCGCTTTTGGCGTGGGCATCTGATGTCTTGGGGGCGCATCTAGAGGTGCACGTTGGCGTCATGCATGTGCCGCAGTCAAAAGCAGATCTGAACCGTTTGCGGTCATTTGTCGATGCGATGACCCCGTTTGAATTGGCGGCGTTTCATGACCTTGTGTCGCTGTCGGGCAGTCTTGTCATTGGACTGGCTGCGACCAGAAACGCACAGCCTGTCGAAGCGCTTTGGGCGATTTCACGAACAGACGAGACATTTCAGTCCGAGCAATGGGGCAAGGATGATGATGCCGAGGCGGAATCTGCCATAAAACAAAAGAGTTTTATGGACGCCCACCAGTTTTATCACGCCGTTCAAAAATAGATCGGTCGGCTCAAAGCGTAGTCATTTTGTGATTTGGCGCCCTGAGACGTAGAGTAAACATGTTAATTCCTTATAGTCCCCTTGACGATCTGGAATGAATCCTCTCAACTTAGCTCATTGAAAGGGCATCTGCCCAATTCGATATCTAACCCGTTCCGTAAGAGGACGGAAAGTGCGCCATAATCGGCGCAACATCAGGAAGAGGTAAAAATGAAAAAATCCGTATTTTTTAGCGCACTGACCGTGGCCGGTCTCGTTGCTGGCTCCGCAATGGCTCAGGATGGTGGGTCTCCGACACTCGCCCTCGTGAAGGACCACGGTGCTCTGAAGTGTGGCGTGAACACCGGTACGCCCGGCTTTGCAGCTCCAGACGCGAATGGCGTTTGGAAAGGCTTTGACGTCGATTTCTGTCGCGCTGTCGCAACCGCTGTTTTCGGTGATCCGGAAAAAGTCGAGTACACACCGCTTAGCTCCGCTGTTCGCTTCACCGCGCTCGCATCTGGTGAAATCGATCTGCTTGCACGTAACACCACGTGGACATTCACACGCGACGTTGATCTCAAGAACACCTTTATTGGCGTAAACTACTACGATGGTCAGGGCTTCATGGTTCCAAAAGACCTCGGCGTATCGTCCGCAAAAGAGCTCTCTGGCGCGACTGTTTGCATCGAAACCGGTACAACAACCGAGCTTAACCTCGCTGATTACTTCCGTGTCAACGGCATGGATTACGAGCCTGTACCTGTGGACAGCTTCACCGAAGCGCAAACACAGTTCCTTGCTGGTGCATGTGACGTTTACACAACTGACGCGTCTGCACTTGCGTCTTCGCGTTCGTCTTTCGAGACACCTGACGCGTATGTCGTGTTGCCTGAAATCATCTCCAAAGAGCCACTCGGCCCGCTTGTTCGCCACGGCGATAGCGCATGGGGCGATATCGTACGTTGGACACTCAACGCTATGATTTCTGCTGAAGAGCTGGGTGTGACATCCGCAAATGCGGCAGAGCTTGCTAAAGGCACTGAAAACCCTGAGATTAACCGTCTCTTGGGTTCCGAAGGTGAGTTGGGCGGCATGCTTGGCCTCGAAAACGATTGGGCGCTTAACGTGATTAGCCAAGTCGGTAACTACGGCGAAGCGTTTGAGCGTAACATTGGCGAGAGCACACCTATTGGTCTTGCGCGCGGTCTGAACGCACAGTGGACAAACGGCGGCCTGATCTACTCCCCGCCATTCCGCTAAATCCTACCGTCAAAGAGAAGGGCGCGGGATTTCCGCGCCCTTCTTACATTTACCGACCCGTATTATAAAAAACGACTCTTCACGGACCGATGCACAAATGCGGACCGAATGAGGGGCTATCAGGGTACAACAGGGGGCCGTCTCACATGACGACTATGACCGATCCGCCGAAAGGTGATGGCTTTCGCCTAAGTCAGTTACTTTACGACACGCGATACCGCTCGATGACTATTCAGGTCATTGCGCTCATTGCGTTTATGATGTTCGCAGCGTTTTTGGTTCGAAACACAATCATAAACCTCGAAAACCTAGGCAAAGATATAAATTTTAGCTTTTTGGGCTATTCCGCAAACTACGATATCAATCAGCGTTTGATCCCGTATGTGTCGTCAGATTCGAACATGCGCGCAGCGGTTGTTGGTTTGCTCAACACGCTACTGGTTGCCTTTCTCGGCTGCATTCTCGCCACCGTTGTTGGTGTGATCGCAGGGGTTTTGCGACTGTCCAAAAACTGGCTCACAGCGCGTATTATGACGGTATACGTCGAAACGTTCCGTAACATCCCTGTGCTTTTGTGGATTTTGGCATTCATGGCAATTCTGTCTGAAAGCCTTCCTGTACCCCGCTCGTTCAAGGGGCCAAATGCCGAGTCGTCCATGTGGCTTTGGGATACAGTGGCTGTCACGAACCGAGGCACATATGTCCCGATGCCCATTTGGGGCGCAGGGTCAGCATTGGTCGTTATCACGTTCTTGTTGTCGCTCGTTGGCATTTGGGCCTTTGGGAAATTCGCCAAGCGCAAGTTTGAAGCAACGGGGCAGATTTTGCCAACGTTCTGGATCAAGTTGGCCATTTTCCTTGTGCCAACAGTCTTGGCCTACTTCGTCTTGGGGCGTCCCGTCACGCTCACATACCCTGAGTTTAAGGGCTTTAACTTTACGGGTGGGCTGCATCTGCGCAACTCGTTGCTCGCGCTGTGGCTGGCCCTCAGTCTCTACACAGGGTCCTACATCGCGGAGATTGTTCGCTCGGGCATTCTTGCCGTATCAAGCGGTCAAACGGAGGCGGCATATGCTCTTGGATTGCGCCCCTCACGTACAATGAATCTCGTGATTTTGCCGCAGGCCCTACGCGTCATCATCCCACCGCTTATTTCCCAATACCTTAACTTGACCAAAAACTCGTCGCTCGCACTCGCTGTGGGATACATGGATTTGCGATCGACGTTGGGCGGAACGACCCTCAATACGACGGGCCGTGAGTTGGAGGCGATGGTCTTGATGATGCTGATCTATCTCGTGGTATCGCTTTCCATCTCGTCGAGCATGAACTTTTACAACAAATCAGTGAAGCTGAAGGAGCGGTAAGATGAACGATACACAATCACACACCGTCGCCTATGTCCGCGACACGATGCTAGAGCAAAAGCCGGCCCCCCGTTCCAATGTGGGTGCCGTGCGTTGGGTCCAAGAGAACCTGTTTTCCGGTTGGTTCAACTCGATCCTCACGATTGTCTCTATCTTTGTTATCTACAAACTTCTTGCGGGCTCGTTGCCGTGGATGCTTGGCGGAGTATGGCAAGCTGATAGCCTGTCCGAGTGCCGTGACATCCTCAATGCGAAGTTTGGGAATACTCATTACGCCTGTTGGGCGGTTTTGACCGAACGTTGGAACCAACTCCTATATGGTTTCTATCCGAACACAGAGTATTGGCGCGCCAATTTAGCGTTCGTTGTTATGCTCGTTGCGATAGCGCCAATTCTGTTTGACGCTTTGCCGCGCAAACTTCTATGGGTCTCGGCCGCGTTTCCATTTTTGATGGTTTGGCTTGTTTGGGGCGGAACCGTTTGGGGGCCACTTGGGGCCGCCGCCGGATTTGCGGTAGGTTTCGTCGCGATGCGGATCGCGGCGCGCTTTGGCGACCTAATTGCGCTTTTCATAGGGCTAGCTGCCGCATTTGTATGGTTCATTTTTGTGGGTCCAGCCGTTGTATCCATGCTTGATGCGACCCTGCCAGTGGGGCATTTGCTCGAAGTTGAGAGCCGCGAACTTGGTGGCTTTATGATCTGCGTGATCATCGGTATCGCAGGTATCGCGATGTCATTGCCCATCGGTGTCGTTTTGGCTCTTGGTCGGCAGTCTGACTTGTTGATTGTAAAAGCAATCTGTGTTGGCTTCATCGAGTTCATTCGTGGCGTGCCGCTGATCACCTTGTTGTTCACGGCGTCCTTGATCTTGAACTACTTCTTGCCGCCCAACACGTCTTTCGATTTGACCGTCCGCGTTATCATCATGGTGACGATGTTTGCCTCTGCTTATATGGCCGAGGTGATCCGTGGTGGTCTCGCGGCGCTGCCTAAAGGGCAATACGAGGCGGCCGATGCTCTTGGTCTCGACTATTGGAAGGCGCAGCGCCTCATCATTATGCCGCAGGCCTTGAAGATCTCTATTCCGGGTATCGTGAACACCTTTATCGGGCTGTTTAAGGACACCACGTTGGTGATGTTTATCGGCATCTTTGACATGCTTGGCCTGTCAAACGCCATTCGAGCCAACTCGGCATGGAACGGCGTGTATTGGGAATTGTTTATCTTCATCGGGTTGGTTTTCTGGGTCAGTTGCTTTGCAATGTCGCAATATTCCCAGTGGCTAGAGCGCAAGCTGCGCACAGATCATCATTAAGAAAGGAGACCAGAACATGTCTCTCGTACAAGAACGCACGATCAATCGCAGCCAGATGCAGGTTTCCGATGAGGTCGCAATTCAGATCACCAATATGAACAAATGGTATGGTGACTTTCACGTCCTTCGCGATATCAATTTGACCGTCAATCAAGGTGAGCGGATCGTTATCGCAGGGCCGTCAGGGTCGGGTAAATCGACGATGATCCGTTGCATCAACCGCCTTGAAGAGCACCAAAAAGGTCAGATTATTGTGGATGGCACAGAGTTGTCCTCAGACCTCAAAAACATCGACAAGATCAGATCTGAAGTTGGAATGTGTTTTCAGCACTTCAACCTCTTTCCGCATCTGACGATCTTGGAAAACTGCACGCTCGCACCGATGTGGGTGCGCAAAACACCCAAGAAGGAAGCAGAAGCACTTGCGATGCATTTCCTCGAAAAGGTGAAAATCCCCGAGCAGGCCGACAAGTATCCCGGCATGCTATCGGGTGGCCAGCAACAACGTGTGGCTATCGCGCGCTCACTATGTATGCAGCCACGCATTATGCTGTTCGATGAGCCGACATCCGCCCTTGACCCAGAAATGATCAAGGAAGTGTTGGATACAATGATCGAGCTCGCCGAAGAGGGCATGACCATGCTGTGCGTGACCCACGAGATGGGCTTTGCCCGTCAGGTCGCCAACCGCGTGATCTTTATGGACCAAGGCCAGATTGTGGAGCAAAACGAACCAGAAGAGTTCTTTAACAATCCGCAGTCAGATCGCACCAAATTGTTCTTGAGCCAAATTTTGGGTCACTAACGCCTCCGCGCAAGACCAAGCAAACAAAAGGGCGCCCGATGTGGCGCCCTTTTCGTATTTCGTGTGCTGTGCTGTTTACGGTTTCAACTCGCGCGGCGTGATGAAATCAATCACACGGTTTTCACCAAACTTTGCCTGCGCCCATGTGGCCACGTCGACGTCAAACACTGTCGTTGCACAGGTTGGGTAACGCACAAAGTCTGGGTGTGCGACGGGGTGAGACGCAAAGTGCGAAACGAAATCTCCGATACCGGGATTATGGGCAATGAGCAGAACAGTGTCGCCCTTGGCCTGTGCTAGGGCACGCAAAATCTGGAAATCAGGCGCGTGATAGAGCGCCTTTGTCGACATCTGGTTGGGCACAGCATCTAACGCGTTTAGGACGCACGCACAGGTCTGTGTGGTGCGCACCGAGGACGACAAGACAACTGTGTCGGGGACATAGCCCATTTGTGATAACCAATTCCCCATTGCAAGGGCGTCACTATGCCCGCGCTCATTGAGAGGGCGTTCAAAGTCTGACAGCAGAGGATCTCCCCAGCTCGACTTCGCATGACGCATTGCAATGAGGCGCAAAGACATTACGCGCTTTGCGGACGTACGGTCGGTGGCGTGTCTCGAATGAGCGAACCGGCCCCATGTTCTGTGAAAAGCTCAAGCAAACAGGCGTTGGGGGCGCGCCCATCTAGGATGACCACAGCGCGAACACCCTCTTGGAGTGCGTCAAGTGCCGTTTGAGTTTTCGGAATCATGCCTCCGGCAATCACACCCTCGTTGGTCAGCTCAATAATTTGCTCTGAGTTGAGGGCGGTGAGTACCTCGCCATCGCTGCCTTTAACGCCAGAAACATCGGTGAGCAACAGCAGGCGGTCAGCTTTCAGCGCGCCAGCGATCGCACCCGCGGCCGTATCGCCATTCACGTTAAAGGTTTCACCGTTTTTACCCGCACCAAGCGGCGCAATCACCGGAATGAGGTTTTCATCGCCAAGTTCACGAATGATGCGCGGATCCATCTCGACAGGCGTCCCAACAAAGCCCAAATCAGCATTTGTTTGTTCACAGATCATGAGGTTGGCATCCTTGCCGGATATGCCAACCGCGCGTCCGCCTTGGCCGTTGATTGCCTGCACAATCCGCTTGTTCACAAGTCCGGACAGCACCATTTCGACGACTTCAACAGTTGCTTTGTCTGTGACCCGCTTGCCATTCACGAACGTGCTCTCGATGCCGAGTTTATCCAGCATTTGGTTGATCATCGGGCCGCCACCATGAACGATGACGGGCTTCACCCCGACTTGCTGCATGAGAACGACATCACGGGCGAAATCTTCCATGGCTTCATCAGAGCCCATGGCATGCCCGCCCAACTTGATGACCACAGTTGCGCCCTCATAGCGCTGCAAGAATGGCAGTGCTTGGGAAAGAGTGCGGGCGGTGGCGATCCAGTCTCTGTTCATATCTTGCTTCTTCATATCCATGGCATCCATTGACGAGCGTTATCCATCAATACCGTGAAGGTGGGCCGCCCTGCAAGTCACCGATAAGACACAGATAAAGGAGATGTCTTATCGAATATTCTTGGATCAAACGAGGTTTGCAATAACTGCGCGCAGGACATCGACACCCCAGCCTTTTTCCGAGGACGTAATGATCATCTCGGGGTAGGCGGCTGGGTGTTGTGCGATCTTTTCACGGACTTGCTGCATAATTTTCTCGCGCTCGACGTCTTTGACCTTATCCGCTTTGGTCATCACCACTTGGAATGTAACGGCGGATTTGTCGAGGCGTGTCATGATCTCTTCGTCGACGGATTTCACGCCGTGGCGGCTATCTATGAGAACGAATGCACGGCGCAGAGTCGCGCGACCAGACAGGTAGGCTTTCAGAAGACGTTGCCATTTCTCGACTGTTTTGATCGGGGCTTTGGCGTAGCCATAGCCCGGAAGGTCCACAAGGTAGTGACTTTCACCGCACGTGAAAAAGTTGATCTCTTGTGTGCGACCCGGTGTGTTGGACGCTCGTGCGAGTGCCTTGCGCCCTGTTAGCGCATTGATCAGTGATGATTTGCCAACGTTTGAGCGCCCTGCAAAACAGACTTCGATGCGGTCATCTGGCGGCATGCCGTCCATTGCGACGACACCTTTGACAAAGTCGGTTTCGCCCGCAAAGAGCAAACGACCCTTTTCCAAGGATGCAGCATCTGGTTCTACGATGGGGAATGTTAGCTTCATGAGTGAGACGCGCCCGTTAGGACGCGTCCTCCTTTTTCTTAGAGCGCAACGAACCCAAGATATTACCCAGAACTTCCGGCTTATGGCCGTGGCTGCGCATGATCAGGTACTGCTGCGTGAATGTGATTGTGTTGTTCGCGATCCAGTACAGGACGAGACCGGACGCAAAGCTGCCGAGCATGAACATGAACACCCATGGCATCCACGCCATGATCATTTTCTGGCTTGGGTCGGTGGGCGCGGGGTTCAGTTTTTGCTGAAGCCACATTGAGATGCCAAGCAAGATCGGCAAAATACCAAGCGACAGGATCGCGAATATCGAACCGGGCTCGGGCGGTGCGAAAGACAGCAGGCCAAACAGGTTCAGGATCGACGATGGATCGGGGGCTGACAGGTCGCGAATCCAACCGAGCCATGGGGCATGCCGCAATTCGATGGTGACGAAAATCACCTTATAGAGTGAGAAGAACACGGGGATCTGTAGGATCAGTGGCAAACAGCCCGAGGCGGGGTTCACCTTGTTCTTTTTGTAGAGGTCCATCATGCCGCGCTGCATCTTCTCGCGGTCATCACCTGCCTCTTCCTTGAGCTTTTCCATTTCTGGCTGAAGCTCTTTCATCCGCGCCATAGAGACGTAGGATTTGTAAGCGAGCGGGAACATGATGCCTTTGATGATCAGCGTCAGAACGATAATCGACCAACCCATGTTGCCAATAATGGCATTCAGAGCGTGCAGCAGACGAAAGATTGGCTTGGTGAAGAAGAAGAACCAACCCCAGTCAATCGAATCGACAAAGTGATAGATGCCGACTTCGTCTTGATACCGCTTGATCGCCTCCCATTCCTTTGCTCCAGCAAAGAGATAGGTGGTGTTTTCAACCGAAGCGCCCGGTTCAATGGTTTGCGCGGGTAGGCGGCTTTCTACTTGGTAGATTTCCGAGTTTGCCACGTATTTCACAACGGAGGTGAAGGATTGTCCGGGTTGCGGAACGAGTGTGGTCATCCAGTTTTTGTCGGTAAAGCCGACCCAACCGTTTTCTTCAACCTGAGCGACGGAGGCTTGTGCGCCCTCGCGTGCGATCATGTCATAGTCTGCAATGTCTTTGTAATCGGCCTCTTCGAGGGTTTTGTCTGTCAAGCGGACAAGCCCCTCATGCAGTACAAAGTAACGCGACACTTCGGGTGTGCCGTGGCGTGCGACAATCCCGTAGGCCGCCATGCGTTTGGCATCTGCCCCTTTGTTTTCAACGGACTGTGTGATGGTGAAGAGGTAGTCTTTGTCGATGGAAATTGTACGACGAAACACCAAACCGCTATCGTTTTCCCAAACGAGGGTCACAGGGGCGTCCAGACCAAGTGCATTGCCGCTTTCAACGGACCACTCGGTGTTCGCACTCGGCACGTCAGCACCGGTCAGATCGCCACCGGGTGCCCAACCATATACCGCGTAATATGGCGCATCGGACCCCACGGGGGTCAGCAATGTGACAATCTCGTCGCTATCCAGCTCGGTTTTGTAGTCTTTGAGGGACAGGTCATCAATCCGGCCACCGATCAGCGAAATCGAGCCGACAACGCGGTCCGTTTCAATGTCGATGCGGGGCGCATCTGAAACCGTTGTGGCGGGTTGCGTCACCGCGCCATTTGTCGTTATGCCCGCATCGGTTGAGGGCGGGGCAAGCGCGATTGTGTCGCCCGCTGCACCTTGAGATGCCACACTTTGCTGAACTGTAGGTGCGTTCGGATCTATGACTGGCTCCGGCGCGGGGAAAAAGTATGTCCACGTGAGCAACACGATCCCGCTAAGCACAACTGCAAGGATCAGATTCTTGTTTTGATCGTCCATTCCGGCCGCCTGATTTTTGGAATTCTATCTGTGCAGGTTCAATCTGCCTAGAGCCCAAAGGTCAAGCTGTTTTGCCCGAAAATGGGGTGTTTTGCGGCAAAGTGAACGGTGTGACGCGCGCGCAAGGCGTTTATCGGCTTATCCCGCGTGGCGTCCGATGGTTGGAGCCGATGCAATTTTTGTATGATGTTGCGCCAACCATGCGCGTACATTTGCTTCGGGGAGAGGGCGCGACACTGAAAATCCCTGTACGTATCCACATCCCAGTTGGGCAAGCATCGCGTGCTCTCCGAGCGTTTCAACGCCCTCGGCCAGTGTTTCCAAGTTCAATTGCTCTGCCATTGTCAAAATTGCAGTCAGCATGTTTTGTTGTTCGCGATCACGATCACACCGCGCCACATAGGAGCGATCAATCTTTATCCGGTCCACGGAAAACCGGCGGATATTCGCAATCGAGGCGTGGCCCGTTCCATAGTCATCAAGGTCGATACGACACCCAATTGCCTTGAGCGCTCGTATGTTGCGTGGGATGATGTCATCATCAGTCGCAGCAATCACATTTTCCAGAATTTCAATTTCGAGACGGTCAGGAGATAGGTCAAACCGGTCCAACTCCCAAGTCAGCTTTTCCACCAGTTTCGGGTTTGCAAGTTCGGTGGCCGTGAAGTTAACAGAGATAGAGCCGATTTTGACGTCGCCCTGATCCCAGTCGCGTAGCGCAGACAGAGCGTGGAACCGGATCACTTCGCCCAGACGCTCCAAAAGCCCAAGTTCTTCCAGCACGGGAAGAAATGTGGCGGGGAGAATCACGCCGCGCTCGGGATGCTCCCAGCGTGCCAAGGCCTCCATTCCCGTCACTTCGCCTGTGTCTGTCGATACTTGGGGTTGGAACCACGGCACGATATGGCCATTTTCAAGGGCCGCTCCGAGTTCATCAGGATCGCAGGTTTGTGCCGACTGGCGTCCAGTGAGGTCTGACGAGTAGGCCCGAATTGAACCCGATCCGTTATGGATAGCGTCCAAAAGCGCCACCTCTGCGGCGTCTATATACGCCGCTGCGGTTTGTGCTGGCGCGCGCGTGGGGGTGCAAAATCCGATTGATGCCGATCCATATATTTTGGATGCATTGATAGAATATGGCTCTGCGAGGGCGGCCTGAATGCGAGACGACAGCTGTATCAAGGTCTCAAGGTCGGCGCGATGGACGGGCGCAAGAGCAACTGCAAAACGGCTCTCAGCCAGCTTTGCTACGATATCGTGCTCTCTTACCGTCTCGACAATGCGTTTTGCCGCGATTTTTTGTAACGTATGCGTGGTTTCAACGCCATAGGACGCAGATATCGCACCAAGGTTCTCAATTTCGATCATGAGGCACGCGGTTGTGCGCCCGTTAGCGACAGATGTCTCCAAAACGCCATCAAGTGTTGTAATAAAAGCAGGGCGAAGCGGTAGGCCCGTTTGTCCATCTCTTTGGTGTGGGCGCGCGCGGTCCGCGTAAAACGCATAGACAGCTGCGGGAAATATCACCGAGGATACAATGAGCGCGGCCTCGCCCCCAAACCAGTAGGCGGCCAGAAATATCGCAGGAAGAAACGCAATGCTCTGGGGCTTGGCCGCGATACGGCGCAAGGTCGCAAAATCTGGAACTGCAACGGGTTTTCTCACGTGCCACCTCATCTATCGCGCCGTTTATGTGGGCGATCCTTAAGTGATAAATACGCGCAAAAAGGTGGCTGTCAGGTTAACGCAGGCGCGGAATATCTGTAGATTCTTCGCTTTTTTCCGAAAGTTCCAATCCGGCAAAATCAAATAGTTTTGGATCGAGCATATGAGAGGGGCGAATGTTCGTGAGCGCTTTGAACATCACCTGTCTGCGTCCGGGTGCGTTTTTCTCCCAGCCATCAAGGATTTGTTTGACCTGTTGGCGTTGTAGCCCGTCTTGGGATCCGCACAGGTCACATGGAATGATGGGGTAGTTCATCGCGGTTGCAAATTTCTCACAATCGACTTCGGCCACGTGGGCAAGGGGGCGATAGAGAAAGAGGTCGCCCTCTTCGTTGACCAATTTCGGAGGCATCGTCGCGAGGCGGCCGCCGTGGAACAGGTTCATAAACAGGGTTTCCAAGATGTCATCACGGTGATGGCCGAGCACAACCGCAGAACAACCCTCTTCGCGGGCAATTCGGTACAGGTTGCCACGGCGCAGGCGCGAACATAGCGCGCAAAAGGTGCGCCCCGCAGGGACTTTGTCCATCACAATGGAGTAGGTGTCTTGGTATTCAATGCGGTGCGGAACGCCCATTTTCTCAAGAAACGCGGGCAAAACCGTTGCGGGAAAGTTGGGCTGACCCTGATCTAGGTTGCAGGCGATCAACTCGACAGGCAAAAGTCCACGCCATTTGAGCTCATACAGGACGGCCAAAAGCGTATAGCTGTCTTTTCCGCCCGAGAGGCACACCAACCATTTCGCGCCGCGTTCGATCATGCCGTACTGCTCAATCGCTTCGCGTGTATTGCGCACAATCCGTTTGCGTAGCTTTTTGAATTCGGTGGTCGAGGGCGCACCGTGAAAGAGCGGGTGGATGTCGTCGAGGTCATCAGGCATCGGGAGAGTCCTTGGGGGGTGTTTTGGGGTCTGGGACTGGGTCGTAGCCTGTGCCGCCCATCGGGTGGCATCGCCCGATACGTTTGGCGGCCAAGAGCGAACCTTTGATCGCGCCGTGTTTTTCGAGGGCTTCCATAGCATAGGCGCTACACGTGGGCTGATAGCGGCAATTAAAGCCAACAATCGGACTAAACACCAAGCGGTAGGCGCGAACGGGGAGCGATACGATAAATGCGAGGGGGGTCATGGCTGCGACTGTTTGGGTTCGCCATGCACTTTACGCATTGCGTATCGCATGTCTTTGAGGAGGAGGTCAAACGGACGCGCAGAGGTGTCTACAGCTTTGCCGATTAACACGTAATCCCACCCATCATGCCCTAACTCAGGTAGGATATGGCGCGCAATTTCACGGAGCCGTCGTTTGGCGTGGTTGCGTTTGACTGCGTTGCCGACCTTTTTAGAGCAGGTAAACCCAACGCGAATTCCCGTTGTTTGCTCATCGTCATTGCGTTTGCGCGCTTGAAGCAAAAAACTCCCAGTGCCCTGCCGGCGTGCACGAGCAGCGCGCAAAAAATCTGCGCGTTTGGTCAACGTCATCAATGATGAGGTTGAAGAGTTGTCAGAGCATGACAAAACCGCCGATCGCTGACCTTTGGTTCCGGCTATTGCCATTCCCTCGGGTGCGTCCGGCGGTGTCATATTCGTAGAGCCCTAAGGCTGCCCTTATGCGGACAGCGACTTGCGGCCGCGTGCGCGACGTGCGTTCAGGATCTTACGGCCCGCTTTAGTTGCCATACGTGCACGGAAACCGTGGCGGCGTTTGCGGACGAGGTTACTCGGTTGAAAGGTGCGTTTCATCGCGCCATCTCCATCGGTTTGGTCATGACCCAAACCTCAAGGCGTGAGATTCGAAGGCCGACATTCATTGAAGCCCTGCGTTTAGGTGTCCAAAGGCAGCTTGTCAATTCGTGTCGTGGGGAATTCTGTAACAATTCGACAGTATCAGTCCGAAACCCCTAGAGAACGGCTCGCGACAGATCAACCGCGCGTGAGAACAGTGCAATAGAAGGACTGTTAAGGTGGCAATACCGCGCCATATGGCGCAGGTTCGCCGTCCATAGTGAACGCGAGGGCCTCATGGCACAACCCAGTACACCAAAAACACGTCGCCACATCGGGCCTATCGTTGTTTTCGCCACCATTGCAGTTGGGTTGGCGGTTTTATTTCGCGATTCTCTGAGCTTTGAGTCCTTGGCACAGAACCGAGGCGCGCTTTTGGCGTACCGCGATGCACATTTCGGCCTCTCGGTTGCGCTTTTCATGGTTGTTTATGCGGGTATCGTCGCGTTTTCCTTGCCAGGGGCGACCATCGCGACACTTACAGGCGGCTTTTTGTTCGCGACCTTTCCCGGTGCGGTGTTCAATATCGTTGCGGCAACATCGGGCGCGTGCCTTTTGTTTCTCGCTGCGCGGTGGGGGTTGGGTGATTGGTTGTCGACCAAGATGGAAACGGGGTCGCCGCGCGTGCAGCGGATCAAGCGCGGGCTTGATGACAATCAGTGGTCGATGCTGTTTTTAATGCGCCTTGCGCCTGTGGTGCCGTTTTTCGTCGCAAATCTACTACCTGCGCTTCTTGGTGCATCGTTCCACCGCTTTGCGATTTCGACGGCAATCGGAATTATTCCGGGTGCGGTTATCTACACATCGGTCGGTGCGGGGCTTGGTAAGGTGTTTGAGGCAGGAGCATCGCCTGATCTCGGTCTTATTTTTGAGCCACATATCCTCTTGCCGATTCTTGGACTCTGCGCTTTGGCGATCTTGCCGATATTTATGAACTCTCGCACCAAACAGGATCTTTGACCTATGACGAAACTCAAAACAGATATTTGTGTGATCGGAGCGGGGTCGGGGGGGCTTTCGGTCGCTGCGGGTGCGGTTCAAATGGGCGCGCGTGTGGTTTTAATCGAGAAGGGTGGGATGGGGGGCGACTGTCTCAATTCCGGCTGTGTGCCGTCAAAGGCGCTGTTGCATGCGGGACAAGATGGGGTGAGCTACGCGGATGCGATGGCGCATGTCCGCGCCACCATCGCGACCATTGCTCCGCATGATAGCCAAGAGCGGTTCGAGGGATTGGGCTGCACAGTGATCCGCGCACATGCACAGTTCACTTCGCCAAAGACTGTTGAGGCAGGTGGTATAGAAATCACGGCGCGCCGGTTTGTGATTGCGACCGGATCGCGCCCGTTTGTGCCGCCTATCGACGGGCTTCATGATGTTCCATATCTGACCAACGAGAGCCTTTGGGATGTCACGAAGGCCCCTGAGCATCTGTTGATTTTGGGGGCTGGTCCAATCGGAATGGAAATGGCGCAAGCGCATCGCCGTTTGGGGTGTGAGGTCACGGTGGTCGAGGCCGCTACGGCCCTGTCGCGCGAAGACCCCGAAGCCGCAGAGGTTGTTGTTGCGGCCCTCAAGGGCGAAGGCGTGAATATCATCGAGAATGACAAGGTTGTGCGGGTGTCGGGCACGCAGGGCGATATCACCCTCTATCTTGAAAGTGGAAGCCAGATCAGGGGGTCGCATTTGTTGGTGGCTACGGGCCGTGTCGCCAATTCCGACAGCCTTGCTTTGGAAAAGGGTGAGATCAATCACAGCCGAGGCGGCATCACGGTGGATGCGCGTCTGCGGACCTCGAACCGCCGTGCTTATGCAATTGGCGATGTGGTGGCGGGCAATCTGCAATTCACCCATGTGGCGGGGTATCAGGCGGGCGTGGTTATCCGCTCTTTGCTGTTTGGCTTGCCTGCAAAGGCTGCAACGCACCATATTCCGCGGGCAACTTATACATCCCCTGAATTGGCGCAGGTGGGCCTGTCCGAAGCTGATGCCCGTACCACTCATGGTGACAAGGTAGAGGTTGTGCGCGCACAGATGTCGGGAAATGACCGTGCCATTGCAACACAGCGTGCGGATGTCGGATTTATCAAGGTGATGGTGGTAAAGGGGCGTCCGGTTGGTGTCACGATTGTGGGGCCAGATGCGGGTGAGTTGATCACTCTTTGGTCACTTGTTCTTTCTTCACATCTCAAAATGAGCCAGATTGCGGGTATGATTGCGCCTTATCCAACACTTGCGGAGCTTAACAAACGCGTGGCGGGTGCCTATTTTACACCAAGGCTATTTGAGAGTGCCAAGGTGAAAACGATTGTGAAGCTGGTTCAGCGGTTTTTGCCGTAGCGGGGCCGGAAAGGATTTATGAGACTTCCGCGTTTTTTAAATACGCTCACGGGGCGCTTTTTGATGCTGACGATCATCTTTGTGATGGCGGCAGAAATCATGATATTTGTGCCCTCCATCGCCCGCTTTCGCGAAGACTTTTTGCTCTCTCGCCTAGAGCGCGCACAAATCGCGTCTCTGGCGTTATTGGCCAATGATAGCCTTGATATGGATCTCGAGGACGAGCTTCTCGCCAATGCGGATGTGTATAACGTGGTGCTTCGGCGCAATGAAATTCGTCAACTCGTCTTGTCGTCTCCCATTCCAGAACAGATTTACGCCACCTATGATCTACGGGACGCGCCCGCGCTTGAGTTGATCCGTGATGCGACATTGACACTCATGGACCCGACCAATCGTGTGATCCGCGTTATCGGCGACCCTGTGAAGCAAGCCGGGTTGTTGATTGAGGTCACATTGCCAACCGAGCCGATGCGCAATGCGATGGTAGAGTATGGCTTGCGCATATTGATGCTGTCTGCGGTTATCTCGTTGTTCACTGCGCTGCTTTTGTTTCTGGCCGTGCGCGCGCTGATTGTTCATCCGATCAAACGCGTTGTCGGCGCGATGACGCATTATGCACAAGCGCCGGAGGATGCGCGGCGGATTATTTCGCCGTCCGCAAAAGTGTACGAACTGCGTGAGGCCGAGACGGCGCTATGTTCGATGCAAACCGATCTAACGACATCATTGCGCCAAAAAGAGCGACTTGCGCAGCTTGGCAGTGCGGTTGCGAAAATTTCTCACGACCTGCGCAATATCTTAACGACTGCACAGCTTTTTTCGGATCGCTTGGAGATATCGCAAGACCCTGCGGTGATCCGGTCTGCGCCCAAGCTGATGAACTCGATTCAACGTGCGGTGAACCTCTGCGAATCCACATTGGCGTTTGGCAAGGCTGAGGAGCCGTCACCAACAATGTCGGGCGTGCGTGTGGCGGAACTGGTTGGTGATGTGATCGAGGGTGAGCGCTTGTCGTCTGGAGATGCCGATATTTCATTCGCTGAGGATGTCCCCGCGACAATGGTCATGCGCGCAGATGCGGAGCAAATGCACCGCGTGCTTTCCAACCTTGTTCGCAATGCGCGCCAAGCCTTGAGCACAAAGCGCGATGGGGGCGAGATTGGTGTTGCCGCTCGCGAGGATGAAAGCGAATGGGTTTTGACCGTGTCCGATACAGGGCCGGGTTTGCCACCCAAGGCGCGTGAGCACCTGTTCCAACCCTTTCAAGGCGGTGCGCGAAAAGGTGGATTTGGTCTAGGCCTCGCCATTGCGGCAGAATTGGTCCGTGGCCACGGTGGTAAGCTGCTTTTGGAGCGCAGCGATGAGACCGGAACAGTGTTTGGCATTCATTTGCCCAAAGGCTTTGTGACGGATGCGTTACCCGCCCATGAGAGTTCGGAGCGTGAAAATACAAAGGCGGGTGAATAAGGTGTTTGATTGCGCGTCCCGACACTTTTTTGAAAATGATGACGAATGCCCCTTGCACCCTCTCGCCGCACTCGGTAAATCGCCCCTTGAGCGCACCCGTAGCTCAGCTGGATAGAGTACCTGACTACGAATCAGGGGGTCAGAGGTTCGAATCCTCTCGGGTGCACCACTTCCATCACACATTGAATGTACCGAACAATAAAACGTTCGTCTGTTATGACGATGCGACGATTTCGCTCACAGTGTTCAAGATCGCATTTGTGGAATGGCTCGTGATGTGCATCGTTTTTTCAGTGACTTCGACAGTCTATTTATAGCTATCCCTGCGGTCGCTGAAATAGCGTACGCGTTTTCGCCACGTTTGGTAGCTGCCCCGTTTTAGGGTTTTACGCATCAACACCTTAACGTCTTTTTCCCGGATGCCATACTCGGCCTGAATGGTGGCAAAGCTGACATGATCGGACAGTGCCATCTGCACGATGTCGCTAATCTGCTCGGGTGGGAATTGCGGTGCTTTGCTCATGGCGGTCAATTAGCGGGGGGTTTAGCCAAGTCAAGGTCGCGTAGAATTTGTGGGATCTTCTTTTTCAGTTTGAAAAATCCTGCCGTTGCATGCGGCCACGTTAGGCCATCAAAACGGCGTTGCCCTTGGGAGAGGGTGATACCCTCTTTGCGCAGTGTGCTCTGCGCTGTTGCAAGGGCGCTGGCCACGGGGCCAACTGGGGCCCATGCCGTCACCACTTGCGCAGTGCCTGCGCGGTTTGCGGCCTCCGCAATTTGTCCCGCCCAGTCGTGTGTCGCTACGATGTCTGCACTTGCCTGCTCCACGGCCCCGCGTGAAAAATCGGCAGACATGCCGGTGTCGGGATGTACAATGCCAAGCAAACCACGCGGGTCACCTGTCATAAAGGTGCGGGGCGTACAGTCCTCTTTTGTGATCACGAGTAGGGCGTCATCAAGCGGCATTCGAGGGGGGGTAGCAAGCGGGACTAGCGGGTGCTCAAACGGCTCGACCAGTGGCTCCGCCGTGAGGGCCAACTGTCCAACTGGATTAAATCGTCCGTCGGTAAAGCGCGCGATGTTCTCGGCACTTGCTAGATAGGTTTTACCTTTTGTGTGCAGTCCGCCGACCCACCGCCAACTGAGCGTATTTGATGCGGGGTCTGCGTCTAAGAGGTGGGTCAAAAAGAAGTCTGCACCCAATTCCCACGGCAACCTGAGTGTGAAGATCCAGATGGAGGCGAACCACATCCGCGCGTGGTTATGAAGATACCCCGTTGTCACCAATTCGTCACGCCAGTGGTCAAAGCATGCGATGCCTGTGCGGCCACAAATTGCATCTGCATACAGTGTCCCAACAGCATCGTGCGCGCGATCAACCCCCGCCAAATAGTGGTCCCAAATGCTTGGCCGATGTTGTAGCGCGCCCTTAAAGTACCCGCGCCAAAACACTTCTTGTACAAAGCTGGTCATCTGGGTCAGGTCATGTGTTTTCGCAATGCGCGTCAGCACCTGTTCTTCGGTGATTAGCCGGTGCCTGATCCATGGGGACAACTGAGAGACGTTGCTGTGGTCCTTGGCCCCCAAGTCAAAATTGCGCCGCTGGCCGTAGTGGGCGGCACCACCTGCGTTAAAGGCGTCCAGTTGCGCCAAGCCTGCGGCCCGTGTCGGTGTGAACCTCATCGCGCCACTCCATTCCAATGATTATGTGGGCTACCCGATAGGCAATGGCGCATCAGTTGTGCCCCGCATTCATGCGACGTTCAAACCAACGCACGCCAGCAGACACAATAAGGATGAGAACAAGGTATTCCAGAACCAGAATTGTATAGATTTCAAGGGGGCGATATTCCGACACGACAAGTTCGTTGGCTTTGCGTGTGAGTTCCTGAAGCCCGATCACCGAAACAAGCGATGACATTTTGAGCATATAGACCAGTTGGTTGCCCAAGGCGGGCAGGATGCGCCGGATTGCTTGCGGCAAAATGATGTAGCGCATGGTGTCGCGGTAGTTCAGCGAAATCGACTTGGCCGCCTCGTATTGCCCGCGCGCGATGGATTGAATGCCGGCGCGGAAAATCTCGGCTTGGAACGCGCTATCGCTCAGGGCCAGAGCAAACACGCCCGCCCAAAAGACGTTCAGTTTGATACCTGAAAGCGCGGGAAGGCCGTAGTAGACCCAAAGGATCAAAACGAGGATCGGCACGGCGCGTACGATTTCGACGTAGGTGCGGTTAAACATGCGCCAACCGCGTTTTTGCGATAGTCCGGGAAGGGCGACCAACAGGCCGACAATGATAGAAATCAGGATTGCGGTGACCGACATCACAATGGTGTAGTATGCACCACTCGCCATGAATTTTAGATTGTTCCAACCCGATGGGGTTGTCGGGTCGACCACATACCATCCCCAGTTTCCTGAGCAGCCAGCAAGCAAAAATAAAAGGGGGGTGAGGATGACAATTTTTTTCATGGCCATGCCTCTAGTGGTTCAGAATTTGATTGATGAAGCGAGCAAACCGTTTTGATTTTGGCGCGGCAAAGACGTCTTCGGGTGCGCCGATCTCGACGATCTCGCCCTTGTCCATGAACACCATCCGGTCTGCAACGCGCCGCGCAAATCCCATCTCATGTGTAACGACAATCATGGTCATGCCCGATTGCGCCAATTCGGTCATGACCTCTAGAACCTCTGCGATCATTTCAGGATCGAGGGCCGATGTCGGCTCGTCGAACAACAAGATGCGCGGCTCCATACACAGCGAACGCGCGATGGCCACCCGCTGTTGTTGTCCGCCTGACAATTGCGAGGGGAATTTATCGGCTTGGTCGGGGATTTGCACCCGCTCGAGATACCGCATTGCGCGCTCCTGTGCCTGTGCTTGGGTTAGTCCCAAAACGCGGCGAGGGCCAATGCATAGGTTTTCCAAAACGGTCAGATGCGGAAACAGATTGAATTGCTGAAACACCATTCCCACGGCGCCCCGTATTTTTTCCAAGTCGGCGGGGACATCTGTGAGCCGCGTGCCATCAACCAAAATCTCGCCCGCCTCGTGCGCCTCAAGGCGATTGATGCAGCGGATCAGCGTCGATTTACCCGAACCGGATGGGCCGCAAACCACGACACGTTCCCCCAAAGCCACATCCAAAGACACATTTTTGAGAGCCTGGAAGTCACCAAAAAACTTGGATACGTTTTGGATTGATATAATGGGCACTGCGGCGGCGCTCCTGTTGGGCTTGCGGAGGTCATGATATGTTGCGGATTTTCATTTTTTCAAACTATTTGTATTTCCAAATCGCCTGAGCATCCTATGTCTAACGAATGTGAGAAAAGGGAAACCCATGAAATTCTTTAAAGTAGCCGCCACTGCGGTCATCCTTGCGACCTCTGCGGTGCAGGCAAATGCGCAATCTGCGCTGAACGAAATCTTATCCGATGGCGTGTTGAAAGTTGGCACAACGGGCGACTGGAATCCGATGACGATGCGTGACATCACGACGAATTCCTACGAGGGATATGACATTGATGTCATGACGGCACTCGCCACGGATCTCGGCGTCGAGATCGAGTTTGTCCCAACCGATTGGAAGACACTCGTTGCAGGTGTGACATCTGGTCAGTATCACATCACGGGATCTGCTTCCGTGTCACCAGCCCGCGCCAAGGCCGCCGGTTATTCAGACAGCTATTTCTCTCTTGTGACAGTTCCTTTGACGCTCAAGGAAAATGCCGAACGGTTTGCCAATTGGGACGATTTGAACGTTGAAGGTGTCTCTGTCGCGGCCACGCTTGGCACGACACAAGAAACGCAAGTGAAACAGTATTTCCCTGCAGCAACCCACCGCATCGTCGAGGCGCCTGCGCGCGATTTCCAAGAGGTGTTGTCTGGCCGTGCGGATGCCAGCATTACCTCCAACATCGAGGCTGCAACGCTTGTCGAGCAATATGATAACCTGATGATTATTCCCGTTGATGCCGGTCGTTCGCCAACGCCGGTTGCGATGTTGCTGCCGCAGGCGGATCAGGTTTGGATCAACTACGTCAACACATGGATCGGGCTAAAGCAAGAGCAGGGATTCTTTGATGCGCTGGGCGTCAAATGGGGTTTGAACGCTGAGTAACGCGTTGCAACTATAGCGACAATGGGCCGGCCTTGCGGGGTTGGCCCTTTTTATGTCTGACGCGGAAAGGCTCGACATGCTGACAATTTACTCGGTTCCGGTTGCGGTTTACTGCGCGAAATTGCGCATCATGTTGCGCCACAAATCCATACCGTTTGAACAATTGCCTCCGCCCGGTGGCTACGGGTCCGACGAATATCGCGCGATTGTGCCGTCTGGCAATTTGCCCGCAATGATCCATGACGGGTTCATGTTGTCAGATTCCGAAGCAATCGCGGAGTATCTCGAAGAGGCATTCCCCGAGGTGCCGATGCTCCCCAACGGTGTGAAATTGCGTGCAAAAGCACGTGAGTTTAGCCGATCGCACGACACACGGTTGGAGCCTGCCGTGCGCGCGATTTATCCTCAGGTCGCTTACGCGACACGTAATAGCGATGCCGTGCAAGCGGGTGGTGCGTTGATTTCAAAACATCTGTCGTCACTTGCGTTACTACTCAACGCAAACCCGTTGGACACTGATAAATTGTGGCTATGTGATTGCGGATTTGCCGTAACGTTTGCATGGATCAAGGCGTTCCAAGATGCGATGTCCCTGCCTGTTGTATGGCCTGCAATTGTAACCGAGTACGATGCGCGCCTTCAGGGGTTCAAGGTGGTTGCCGATGAGTTGGCGGCCTATCGCCCTGCAATGGATGCCTATCTCGAAAAGGCCAAGCCGTCTTAGGGCGTTCGCAACGTCCATCCGGAGAAAACCGAAATCACACTAAAAGCCCGCAACGGTAAGGTGATCGCGGCGTTTGAGGAAACGCTTTTGCCTAACGCGACCGCGTGGGACAGCATTGCCAAAGAGGCGGCACGTGATCCCAATGCCCTGCGCCAATTGCCGGACTCTGCGTTGCGCGGGTTCGATTTGTTTTCAGGCAAGGCGCGGTGTTCAAGCTGTCATTCGGGGCCGTTTTTGACCGATGGCGATTTTCACAATACGGGCATGCCAGAGCGGGACGGGGCCACAATTGATATGGGGCGTCAGGCCGTGGTCGCCCAGCTTAAGTATCGCGAGTTTAGTTGTTTGAGCATCTACTCGGATGCTCCAAATGGCGAATGTCCCAAAGTAGAGTATTTGTCACTGGCTATGGAGCGCGCACTCGGGACGTTCAAAACGCCGTCCTTGCGCGGTGTAACGCAGCGCACAGTGTTTGGGCATTCTGGGCAGTTTACGACACTTGAGGACATGCTCAACCACTACAATGACGCCCCACAAGGCGCGCATGGTCGATTGGTTGGTCAATCGACGCTGAGCGAATTGGTGCCGCTCGGTCTATCGCCCGCTGACCTCAGTGATTTGCGGGCGTTTCTTGACCTTTTGTGACGTCAAAATGTGACGATCGGGATGTAGTGAAAAGTAGGGGAGGTGTTCGCAAAGGAGCGAAATCACTACCAGACAGCGAGCCTAAATTTTAGGGGACGGTAAGTTTGGTTTGGTGGAGCCTAGCGGGATCGAACCGCTGACCTCCTGCATGCCATGCAGGCGCTCTCCCAGCTGAGCTAAGGCCCCAAAACCAATGGGTGGCTACCGGTATGGTCGCCGTGCGGGGGGCGTTGTCCGCCCGCCCGCGCTATCTATTTTGACTCGCAAATGAGTGCAAGAGCAAAAATTGCAGATCCGACTTAATCGTCGTCGTCTGCCGCAACATCTGCGATTTCGTCGAGCGACACGTTGTCGTCCTCGTCGTCATCCAGCAGATCATCGTCGAGATCGATGTCGTCATCGTCGTCAACCAAGAGATCATCTTCGTCGTCTTCGATGTCTTCGGGTGCGGGTTTCGCTTTTTCGACGGCAACATGTGTTTTGTTGTTGGCGTCAAACGTCACGGTTTCACCCGTGTAAGGCGACACGATCGGGTCTTTGTTCAGGTCGTAAAACCGTTTACCCGTGGTTGGGCAGACGCGCTTTACACCCCATTCCTCGTTGGGCATTGCAATCCCTTTCGTAAATTCATGTCCATTATTGGAGATTTCACGGGCCATGCCATATCACGGGCAGGGTGTCAAAGGCTTTTGGGTTGATTTTGTATGAACGTGGTGGCTCTAACGGGCGGCGCGCGCTATATCTGCCCATCTTTGGGCGCTTAATTTTGGACGAAATATGACTGAGTTCATTTTGGAGGGGGAGACGCCCGTGCGGGTGTCCTTGCGCCGTTCAGCGCAGGCGCGCAGGTTGTCGCTGCGGGTGTCGCGTCTGGATGGGCGTGTGACGTTGACCATGCCGCGTCATGTCCCCGAGCGCGAGGCCGTGGCGTTTGTGCGCGAAAAGGAAGTCTGGGTACGGCGGCAGCTGGATCGTCAGGTTGCCGTGCGTCGCCCTGCCTTTGGGGTCACGATTCCGGTTTTGGGCGCGCCATTGGAAATCATCCAAGGCGCAGGGCGTGGTGCGCGGATGGAGGCGGGATGCCTTGTGGTTCCGGGCGGTGAAGACATGCTGATGGCGCGGATCACGGCCTATCTCAAACTACAGGCCCGGACCCGTCTGCGACAGGCATCGGACAGTTATGCCGCGGCGCTCGGTGTCTCGTTTGGCAAGATCACGTTACGTGATACGCGGTCGCGGTGGGGATCGTGCACCTCTGACGGCAATCTGATGTACTCATGGCGGCTTGTTATGGCCCCTGAGGCCGTGTTGGACTATGTGGCGGCCCATGAGGTGGCTCACCTACTGGAAATGAACCACAGCCCCGCATATTGGGCGCATGTGGCGCGTGTGTGCCCACAGTATCGCCAGCATCGCGATTGGTTGCGTGTTTACGGCCAAGAATTGCATGCATGGGACTTCTCACATTGACCGCCTTCGCCTTTGTGAACACAGTGCGCTCATGATTACACCTGTACCCCGCCCATCCGACACGATCACAGCCGCCCATGACCGCGTTTACCGCGCGCTGCGGACCAAGATCATGTATGGCGAATTTAAACCTGGAGCGGCGTTGACGCTGCGCGGGATCGGGAAAATGTACGATGTCTCCATGACACCCGCACGCGAAGCGGTTCGGCGCTTGGTGGCCGATGGTGGTTTGCAACTGTCTGCGTCTGGGCGCGTGACGACACCGGCTCTTACGAACGAACGGATTGAGGAGCTGGCTTCTATCAGGGCCTTGATCGAGCCGGAGCTTGCATCTCGTGCGCTGCCGCGCGCCCATATGGCGCTGATTGAGCGGCTACAAAGCGCCAATGCGGTGATTGCCGAAGCCGTGGCCAAGCACGATGACGTGGGCTACCTGCGCGCCAATCTCGATTTTCATCGCACACTATATTTGCGCGCACAGGCCCCCGCGATGCTAGCGCTGACCGAAACGGTTTGGCTACAACTCGGGCCGACCATGCGTGCCCTTTATGCGCGGCTCAATCGCACGGAAGTGCCCCATAATCATCGCCTGATCGTAGCGGCGCTCAAGGCAGGTGATGAGCCTGGTTTGCGGTTGGCTGTACGATCGGACGTCACGCAAGGTCTGCGGATGCTGACCGTTTAAGGAGAGGCCAATTGCCCCAACACCGCTTTTTAGAGATGACTGAACTGATGACGCCTGATTTGGCAAATTTCTCAGGAAAGGTGCATGGTGGCGCGCTTTTGAAGTTGCTTGATCTGGTGGCGTTCTCCTGTGCCTCGCGGTTTTCGAGCCAGTACGCCGTGACGCTGTCCGTGGATCAAGTCGTGTTCAAAGAGCCTATTCATGTCGGTGAATTGGTACATTTTCGCGCGTCTGTGAACTATGTCGGGCGCACGTCGATGGAGATCGGGATACGCGTTGAGGCGGAAGATATCCGAAGCCAAACGGTGCGCCATACCAATTCATGTTACTTTACGATGGTGGCCGTGGATGACAACGGGGTGTCTGTTGTCGCGCCGCAGTTTCAACCTGAAACGCCATTGGATCGCAAGCGATGGCGCGCCGCCGAAATGCGTAAAACGCTTCGTCGTGAACACGCGGACCGGATGAAAGAAATTTCCCAAGCCGGATGATTCTACAAAAACGGGCGACCAGTTGGCCGCCCGTTTTATTTTATATCTGAATGACTTACGCGTGAATGGCGCCGTCACCACAAGCCAAAGCGGCCTCACGGACTGCCTCGGAAAAGGTCGGGTGGGCGTGGCAGGTGAGCGCGATGTCTTGGGCCGAGCCGCCGTATTCCATCGTCACGCAGACCTCGTGGATCAGATCGCCTGCTCCCGGTCCGATGATGTGACAGCCCAGAACGCGGTCGGTTTCTTTGTCCACGATCATCTTTACGAACCCGTCACCTTGCTGCACGGCTTTGGCGCGGGCGTTGGCCATAAAGGAGAATTTCCCGACCTTGTAGGCGCGGCCTTCGTCCTTGAGCTGTTGTTCGGTTTTGCCAACGGATGCGACCTCGGGGGTGGTGTAGATCACGCCGGGGATCACATCGTAGTTGACGTGGCCGTGGTTGCCCGCAAGCACGTCTGCGACTGCCATGCCCTCGTCTTCGGCTTTGTGGGCCAACATTGGTCCCGTGATGGCGTCGCCGATGGCATAAATGCCTTTGACGGAGGTGGCCCAATGGGCATCGGTTTTGATCTGACCGCGCTCGGTCATCTCGATGCCGAGGTCCGCCAAACCAAGCCCGTCTGTGTAGGGTTTGCGGCCTGTTGCGACCAGAACCACGTCCGCATCTACGGTGTGTTCAGAGTCGTCTTTGCGCAGTTTATAGGTTACTTTGGCTTTGGTTTTGGACGCGTCGACGGATTGAACGGCTGCGCCGAGTGTGAACTTAAGTCCTTGTTTGGCAAGAATTTTTTGGAAGTTGCGCTGGACTTCGGCGTCCATGCCGGGGGTGATGGCGTCGAGGAACTCAACAACCGTCACGTCGGAGCCGAGACGGGCGTAGACGGAGCCAAGCTCCAGACCGATGACGCCCGCGCCGATCACGACCATTTTCTTTGGCACTTTGGGCAGGTCGAGCGCGCCGGTGCTATCGACCACCACGCCGCCATCATTATCGACCTCAACACCCGGAAGGGATGTGGGGACGGAGCCGGATGCGATGACGATGTTCTTGGCCTCGTGGACCTCATCGCCGACCTTGACCTGACCCGCAGCGGGGATCGTGGCCCAACCTTTGAGCCAATCTATCTTGTTCTTTTTAAACAGGAATTCAATGCCGCCAGTGTTCTGGCCAATTGTCTCTTCCTTGAACTTTTTCATCTGTGGCCAGTCAACCGAGGGGGACTTGCCCTTTAGGCCCATCTTGGCAAAATTGTGCTCGGCTTCGTGCAGCATATGCGAGGCATGCAGCAAGGCTTTGGACGGGATACAGCCCACGTTGAGGCAGGTGCCGCCAAGGGTTTCGCGGCCCTCGACCACGGCAGTTTTGAGGCCCAATTGAGCGCAGCGAATGGCGGAGACATAGCCGCCGGGGCCTGCACCGATGATGATTACGTCGTAGGAAGCCATGTGCTGTTCTCCTTGGATTTTTGCTGTTTTGTCCGCATCGGTTTCCCGTCTGCTTTTCGTCGGACTTTCGTATGTCATCTATTTTTGTCAGGTATTGGGGCGCTGACGGATTGTGCGGGCGCGGATCATATGAGGGCCGCGAGATAAAGTGTGGCGGTGGCGGCCATCGCCACGAGCCAGATATAGCTGCGCCACGGTTGCCACCCGAACGCATAGGCGGGGACATAAGCGATGCGCGCGACAAGATAGACCCAAGCGGCGACTGTCGTCACGCCGCTGATCTGTCCCGTGACATGGATGGCCAACACAATGGCGGCAAAGAACGGAAACATCTGAACATGATTGTCATAGGCACGCAACATCCGCGCGGTGGTCAAACGCATCTCACGGCTCGGCGCACGGTCGCGCGCAGATGTGGTGTAGCCCTGCCCAAGATCGACATTGGCCATGTAAGAGGCCACGGCGAACTGCGCGATGTGCATGAGGCCAACGATGGCGAGGGGGATGAGGTCTGGGGTCATTTTATGGTTTTCGCAATGAGTTGGGCGGGCCAGAGGCCCGCCCATAGTATTACTACAAATCCATCAGCAAACGACGTGGATCTTCGAGCGCTTCTTTGACGCGGACGAGGAAGGTTACGGCGCCTTTGCCGTCGACGATGCGGTGGTCGTAGGACAGGGCGAGGTACATCATCGGGCGGATGACGACTTGGCCGTTGATCGCCATCGGGCGGTCCTGAATTTTGTGCATGCCGAGGATGCCCGACTGTGGCGGGTTGAGGATGGGCGAGGACATCAGCGAGCCGTAGACACCACCGTTGGAGATGGTGAAGGTGCCGCCCTGCATTTCGGCCATCGACAGTTTGCCGTCACGGGCGCGTGCGCCTTTTTCCGCGATGGCTTTCTCGATGTCGGCAAATGACATTGCGTCCGCATCACGGATCACGGGGACCACGAGACCCTGAGGCGTGCCAGCGGCGATGCCCATGTGGACGAAGTTTTTGTAGACCACATCGGTGCCGTCAATCTCGGCGTTCACTTCGGGGACTTCGTTCAGCGCGTGCACGCAGGCCTTTGTGAAGAAGGACATGAAGCCCAGTTTGACGCCGTGCTTTTTCAAGAACAGGTCTTTGTATTCGTTGCGCAGCGCCATCACCTCGGTCATGTCGACCTCGTTGTAGGTGGTGAGCATCGCGGCGGTGTTCTGGCTCTCTTTGAGGCGGCGCGCGATGGTTTGGCGCAGCTTGGTCATTTTCACGCGCTCTTCGCGGGACGCATCATCGGCCGCAGAGGGCGCGCGTGGTGCTGCGGGTGCAGCAGGTTTTGCGGCAGGGGCGTTGATTGCGTTCATCACGTCTTCTTTCATGATGCGGCCATCTTTGCCTGTACCTGTAACGGATGCGGCATCGATGCCTTTTTCGGCCATGAGTTTATTGGCGGAGGGCGCGTTTTCGATATCTTTGCCGCCTGTGGAGACAGGTGCAGCCGCTGCGGCCGCTGCGGGAGCGGCGACTACGGCGCCAGAACCGGAGGAAATCACGGCCAGTTTGGCGGAGGCGTCCACTGTGTCACCCTCGTTGGCTACGATCGCGGTGATGACACCGGCCGCAGGGGATGGAACCTCGACCGACACTTTGTCAGTTTCAAGTTCGCACAGCATTTCGTCCTGAGCCACGGTGTCGCCTACGGATTTGAACCATGTGGAGACTGTGGCCTCGGTGACGGATTCGCCAAGGGTCGGGACCATCACGTCGATGCTTTCACCAGCTGATGAGGCCGCAGGGGCAGCCGGAGTATCGGCGGCTTTGGCGGCCGGTGCGGGGGCCGCACCCTCGCCTGCGGAGAGGGTCGCGAGCAGGGCGTCAACGCCAACGGTGTCGCCCTCGGCGGCGATGATTTCGCCTAATGTGCCTGCGGCGGGGGAGGGCACTTCGACGGTGACTTTGTCTGTTTCAAGCTCACAGAGCATTTCATCAACGGCAACGGCATCGCCCGGCTTTTTGAACCATGTGGCAACGGTGGCCTCGGTGACGCTTTCGCCAAGGGTCGGGACGCGAATTTCTACGGACATCTGGTTATCCTTCGATATTGAGCGCGTCATTCACGAGCGCTGCTTGTTGTGCTTTATGGTTCGAGGCAAGACCCGTTGCGGGTGATGCCGAGGCGTTGCGGCCCGCGTAGATGGGGCGGGTATGTTTGGCTTTGATGCGTGTGAGAACCCATTCGATGTTGGGTTCGACGAAGCTCCAGCCGCCTTGGTTCTTTGGCTCTTCTTGGCACCAAACGATTTCGGCCCCTTTGAAGCGTTCCAATTCCTTGACCATCGAGAGGGCAGGGAACGGGTAGAACTGTTCGAGGCGCAAGATGTAGGTGTCGTCTTTGCCAGCGGCATCGCGGGCCTCGAGCAGGTCGTAGTAGACTTTGCCCGAGCAGATCACGACGCGTTTGATGTCTTTTTCGGCTTTGAGCGCGATATCGGATTTACCTGTGCGGTAGCCTGCGTCTGCATCATCCCACAACACGCGGTGGAACGAGGAGCCGGTGGTGAAATCGGCGGCCACGGAGGTCGCGAGTTTGTGGCGCAAAAGCGATTTTGGCGTCATCAGCACGAGTGGCTTGCGGTAGCTGCGGTGCAACTGGCGGCGCAGAATGTGGAAGTAGTTGGCCGGGGTCGTACAGTTGGCGACGATCCAGTTGTCCTGACCACACATTTGCAAGAAACGCTCGAGGCGGGCGGAGGAGTGTTCCGGCCCTTGGCCCTCGTAGCCGTGTGGCAAGAGCATGACGAGACCGGACATGCGCAACCACTTGCTTTCGCCTGAGGAGATGAATTGGTCGAACATGATCTGAGCGCCGTTGGCGAAGTCGCCGAACTGGGCTTCCCATAGGGTCAGTGCGTTTGGTTCGGCAAGCGAGTAACCATATTCAAAGCCGAGAACCGCATACTCGGAGAGCATGGAGTCGATGACTTCGTAGTTGGCTTGGCCGTCACGAATGGAGTTGAGCGGGTAGTAGCGATCCTCGGAGCCTTGGTCGATCAGGCCTGAGTGGCGCTGTGAGAAGGTGCCGCGTGTACTGTCTTGGCCCGCGAGGCGTACGGGGTAGCCTTCGGTGAGGAGCGAGCCAAAGGCGATTGCCTCGCCCGTTGCCCAATCAAATCCGGTGCCCGACTCGAACATCTTTGACTTGGCTTCGAGTTGACGGGCCACGGTTTTGTGGATGTTGAAGGCGTCAGGATAAGTGGTCAGGCCACGGCCAACGTCCGCCATCGTGCTCTCGGAAATGGCGGTTTCGCCGCGCTGATACTCTTCGCCTTCGGCGTTGAGGTGTTTCCAGCGTCCGTCAAGCCAGTCGGCTTTGTTCGGTTTGTAATCCTTGCCCGCTTCGAACTCTTCGTTGAGGTGAGATTGGAAGACAGCTTTCATATCCTCGATCTCGCCCTCGGGAATGAGGCCGTCTTTGACGAGGCGTTCGGTGTACAGTTGCAGCGTGGTTTTGTGACGCTTGATGCGGTTGTACATCGCGGGGTTGGTGAACATCGGCTCGTCGCCTTCGTTGTGACCAAACCGGCGGTAACAGAAGATGTCGATCACCACGTCTTTGTGGAATTTCTGGCGGAACTCGGTGGCCACTTTGGCGGCGTGAACCACGGCCTCTGGATCGTCACCGTTGACGTGGAAAATTGGAGCCTCGACCACAAGCGCGTTGTCGGTCGGGTAGGGTGAGGAGCGCGAGAAGTGCGGCGCGGTGGTAAAGCCGATCTGGTTGTTCACAACGATGTGGATCGTGCCGCCGGTGCGGTGACCACGTAGGCCTGACAGGCCGAAACATTCGGCAACGACGCCCTGACCCGCAAAGGCCGCATCGCCGTGCAACAGGATCGGAATGACCGAGGTGCGCAACGGGTCGTTGTTTTGATCGGTTTTGGCGCGGCATTTGCCGAGTACAACGGGGTTCACCGCCTCAAGATGCGAGGGGTTGGCGGTCAGTGACAGGTGGACTTTGTTGTTGTCAAACTCGCGGTCTGACGAGGCACCGAGGTGATATTTCACATCGCCTGACCCGTCGACATCCTCAGGCTTGGACGAGCCGCCCTGAAATTCGTTGAAAATCGCGCGGTAGGGTTTGCTCATCACGTTGGCCAAGACGGACAGGCGGCCACGGTGGGGCATGCCGATCACGATCTCTTTCGCGCCAAGGTTGCCGCCGCGTTTGATGATTTGTTCCATCGCGGGGATCAAGCTTTCGCCACCATCAAGGCCGAAACGTTTGGTCCCCATGTATTTGACGTGCAGGAATTTCTCGAAGCCCTCGGCCTCAACCAGTTTGTTGAGGATGGCTTTGCGGCCCTCACGGGTAAATGCGATCTCTTTGCCGTAGCCCTCAATGCGCTCTTTGAGCCAACCGGCCTCTTCGGGGTTGGAGATGTGCATGTACTGGAGCGCGAATGTACCACAGTAGGTGCGTTTCACGATTTCCAAAATCTGACGCATGGATGCGGTTTGCAGACCCAAAACCTGATCGAGGAAGATCGGGCGATCCATGTCGGCATCTGTGAAGCCGTAGGATTTGGGATCAAGCTCGGGATGGGGTGTCGCGTCACGCATGCCCAGCGGGTCAAGGTCGGCCACGAGGTGGCCACGGATGCGGTAGGCGCGGATGATCATCAACGCGCGAACAGAATCCAGAACGGCGCGTTTGACGGCGTCCTCGGAAATATCGATCTTTTTCTCGGCCGCTTTCGATTTGATCTTTTGCTCGACCACGGCGGGTTCGGCCCATTGCCCGTCAAGAGCGGCCGTTAGGTCATCGTTTGGCACGGGCGGCCAGTCGGCGCGGGCCCAAGACGGGCCTGCGGCCTCGGCCTGAACATCGCGCGCATCATCACCAAGTGCGGCGAAGAACTCGACCCAAGACGCATCCACCGAGGCGGGATCTTGGGTGTACTGCGCGTAAACCTGTTCGAGGTATTCCGCGTTATGGCCCTGCATGAAAGAGGACGCGTGGAAAGTATCGTTCGGGCTTTGGTCGTTCATCGTCGTGACCTTTCTGGGGCGCTCGTGCGCGAGGGTTATCTGGTGCAGTTTCGGCGCGCATCGCCTTTTTGTGCGTAAGCCTGCGCCCCGTTTTGTCGGGGCGCAGGCAGGATGTGTCAGGGCGGTTAGACCCTAAGGCAGATTAGCCGTTTTTGATGGCTTCCATCACTGCTTCGCCAAGGGTGGCTGGGCTGTCGGCTACAACGATACCTGCGGATTTCATCGCTTCGATCTTGCTTTCTGCATCGCCTTTACCGCCGGCGACGATTGCGCCTGCGTGGCCCATGCGGCGGCCGGGAGGGGCGGTGCGGCCCGCGATGAAGCCAGCCGTTGGTTTCCAGCGGCCTTTTTTGCGCTGCTCGGCGAGGAATTCAGCGGCTTCTTCTTCGGCGGAGCCACCGATCTCACCGATCATGATGATCGAGTGGGTTTCTGGATCATCGAGGAACATGTCGAGCACGTCGATGTGTTCGGTGCCTTTGATCGGGTCGCCACCGATGCCAACAGCGGTCGACTGGCCAAGGCCAAGATCGGACGTCTGTTTCACGGCCTCATATGTGAGCGTACCGGAACGGGACACAACGCCCACAGATCCACGGTTGTGGATGTGGCCGGGCATGATGCCGATTTTGCACGCGTCAGGTGTAATCACGCCAGGGCAGTTCGGGCCGATGAGGCGCGATTTGCTGTCCTCTAGGGCGCGTTTGACCTTCATCATGTCGAGCACGGGAATGCCCTCGGTGATGCAGATGATCAATTCCATTTCGGCGTCGATCGCCTCAAGGATGGAATCCGCGGCAAAGGGGGGCGGCACGTAGATCACGGTCGCGTTTGCGTCTGTGACGTGCTTGGCTTCGTGTACGGAGTTGAACACAGGCAGGTTCAGGTGGGTTGAACCACCTTTACCAGGTGTGACGCCGCCAACCATTTTGGTGCCGTATGCAATTGCTTGCTCGGAGTGAAAGGTGCCTTGTGAGCCAGTGAAGCCTTGGCAAAGAACCTTGGTGTTTTCGTCTACGAGAATTGCCATGTCTGTTAGCCCTTCACTGCTTTAACGATTTTCTGAGCGCCATCTTTGAGGTCGTCAGCTGCGATCACGTTCAAACCGGAGTTTTTGATGATCTCTTTGCCGAGCTCAACGTTGGTGCCTTCGAGGCGGACAACGAGGGGCACTTCGAGGCCGACTTCTTTCACGGCTGCAATCACGCCTTCGGCGATGACGTCACAGCGCATGATGCCGCCGAAGATGTTCACGAGGATGCCTTTGACGTTTGGATCAGATGTGATGATCTTGAACGCTTCGGTCACTTTCTCTTTGGTCGCACCGCCACCTACGTCGAGGAAGTTGGCAGGTTCCGCACCGTAGAGTTTGATGATGTCCATTGTGGCCATCGCCAGACCCGCACCGTTGACCATGCAACCGATTTCGCCGTCGAGGGCGATGTAGTTGAGGTCGTGTTGGGAGGCGGCAAGTTCTTTGGGGTCTTCTTCTGTTTCGTCGCGCAGGCCAACGATGTCGGCGTGACGGTACAAAGCGTTGTCATCAAAGCCGGCTTTGCAATCGAGACATTTGAGGTCGCCCGCAGGGGTGACGATCAATGGGTTGATCTCGAGCATCTCCATGTCTTTTTCGACGAACATGCGGTACAGGTTGGCAAGCAACTGTGCGCATTGTTTGATCTGCTTGCCCTCAAGGCCAAGCGAGAACGCGACGCGGCGACCGTGGTAGCCTTGGAAGCCCGTAGCGGGATCGACGGAGAAGGACAGGATTTTCTCGGGTGTGTTTTCTGCCACTTCCTCGATGTCCATGCCGCCCTCGGTGGAGGCCACGATGGACACGCGCGATGTCTGGCGATCTACGAGAAGCGCGAGGTAGAGTTCGCGCTCAATGTCAGAGCCATCTTCGATGTAGACGCGGTTGACCTGTTTGCCTGCGGGGCCAGTCTGGTGCGTGACCAGAGTGTGGCCGAGCATACGATTGGCTTCCTGTGCGGCTTCCTCAACGGATTTGGCGAGGCGAACGCCGCCTTTTTCACCAGCATTGGCTTCTTTGAAAGAGCCTTTGCCGCGGCCACCCGCGTGGATCTGAGCCTTTACAACCCAAAGTGGGCCGTCAAGCTCACCTGCGGCTGCTTTTGCATCGTTTGCATTTAAAACAACACGCCCGTCAGAGACCGGTGCGCCGTATTCCTTGAGAAGGCACTTGGCCTGATACTCGTGGATATTCATAAAACTGTCCTATCCTTTTTCGGTTACCCAAGGACATGACACACACGAATAGTGTTAAGAAACGGTTTTTTGCCGTGTTAGCGATAAATGGGCCATGTTTCGATCATT
Source organism: Celeribacter marinus (assembly GCF_001308265.1). Lineage (GTDB taxonomy): Bacteria > Pseudomonadota > Alphaproteobacteria > Rhodobacterales > Rhodobacteraceae > Celeribacter > Celeribacter marinus. The sequence goes on along the minus strand of NZ_CP012023.1, from coordinate 2,970,644 downwards.
TGTGATCACAGTAATAAATAGTGTGATCACAAATAGATCGCCAATCTCAGAATCAGCAGGTGTGGTAGGCCAATGCTGCGTTGAGACGGGCCGAACACTTGTCGATGAATGCCACCGCTGTTAGGTTTCGCGCAACGCCCGTTTGTTAGCGTATGAGTAACCAGAAAAAGTGACGCACAGGTGATCGAGCAAAGCAGTCTTTCCGGCACGCACACGCCGTTGCCTCAAGGGTTCGAGTGGCTGCGCACAGCGTGCGTTGAGCGTGGTGGTTTTTTTGTCGAAACCGAACATCATGTGTTGTCATATATCCCGGGGTCAGAGCGGCTTGTCGTTTGTTTCGACAACCTCGCCTCGTCGCGCGAAAAGGAAAAACGCACGCCGTTCGGGTTCCCTCTTGTGGATAGGCAGGGGTGGGGCACTCTGGGTGTGATGGCCAAGCGCATGGATTGGTTTCAATGCCCCGATCTTAAGGCGCATTTGCACGAAATTCAGGCGCAGGGGTTGTTTGACTCCTATCCGAATACCGCCTTTTACGGTGCGTCGATGGGCGGGTTTGGCGCATTGGCGTTTTCGCCTTTGGCATCCAACCCGACAGTTCTCGCCTTTGCGCCACAATCGACCTTGCGCCCGCGCCGCGCGAAATTTGAACGTAGGTATACATCCGCCATGCGGATCGGCGATTGGTCCGGTGCGTTCACCGATGTTGCGGCGACCCCGTTGGATACAGGGCGCGCATTTGTTGTGTTTGATCCATTTGTTCCACAAGACCGCGCGCATGTAGAGCGCTTGAAAGGCACGCAGATCGAGCCGCTGCCTGTGCGTCATTTCACCCATAAAGTGCCGCCGATGTTTCGGCGTATGGAGATACTCAAGCCGATCGTGCTTGAGGCGCTGGGCGGAACATTGACGCGCCAATCGTTTTATCATCACCTGCGGGCGCGCAGAGATGCCGCGCCCTATCTGGTTAGTCTGGTTGCGGCGGCGCATAGAGCGGGGCATTTAAAGCTGGGCTGTGCGGCGGCCGAGCGGGCGGTGTTACAGAAAAATAACTGGAAAACCCGTCAAAGCCTCCGCAGTATTGAATCAACGAGAGATGCGTTGCTTGAGCGCGCTAAGGCCCGCGAGGACTAAAGTGCAGGCATCGAAAAAACCCGCCCCAAAACAGGGCGGGTTTCTTTGTACGTCAGTGTGCTGAGTGTGCTTAGACGAGGTTGCCGTCGATGGCTTTGCAGGCCTCAACGAGACCTTTCACGGCCTCAACCGACTTGTCGAACATGATCTGCTCGCTCTTGGACAGTTTGATGTCTACAACTTTTTCGATGCCGTTCGCGCCAATGATGGTCGGAACACCAACGTAGAAGCCGTCGAGACCCAGTTCGCCGTCACAGTAGGCCGCACATGGCAGCAGGCGGCGCTGATCCTTGAGGAAGGCTTCGGCCATCTCGATTGCCGATGTTGCGGGCGCGTAGAATGCGGAACCGGTTTTCAGCAGGCCAACGATTTCGGCGCCGCCATCACGGGTGCGCTGAATGATCGCGTCCAGTTTCTCCTGTGTGGTCCAGCCCATCTCCACCAGATCGGGGAGCGGGATGCCGCCAACGGTGGAGTAGCGTGTGGACGGCACCATGGTGTCGCCGTGACCGCCGAGAACAAAGGCGGTGACGTCTTTCATGGACACATCGAATTCAACCGACAGGAAGTGACGGAAGCGCGCGCTATCGAGAACACCCGCCATGCCGACCACTTTGTTTGTGGGCAGACCGGAGTACTGTTGCAGCGCCCAAACCATCGCGTCGAGCGGGTTGGTGATGCAGATCACAAAGGCGTTCGGAGCATGCTCTTTGATGCCTTCGCCTACGGATTTCATAACTTTGAGGTTGATGCCGAGCAGGTCGTCGCGCGACATGCCGGGTTTGCGCGGAACACCGGCGGTGACGATGCACACGTCTGCGTCTGCGATGTCTGCGTAATCAGTGGTGCCTTTGAGTTTGGCGTCGAAGCCTTCGGAGGGACCGGACTCTGCGATGTCGAGGGCTTTGCCTTGCGGGGTGCCTTCTGCGATGTCGAACAGGACGACGTCGCCGAGTTCTTTGATTGCTGCGAGGTGGGCGAGTGTGCCGCCGATTTGACCTGCGCCGATGAGGGCAATCTTGGGTCTGGCCATTTTCATAACTCCAGTTTGTTGTGCGAAATCACGATGAATTCGGGCGCATGGGTAGCCCGTCCGCCGCATTCGCGCAAGCCCGCTGCGCTGCAGAACGCGTAGCTTTGGGCTAGCGTTAGCGTTAACCAGCCCTTATTCATCAAGAAAAATCGCTAAAAACTGAATTGGACCAGTCTATGTTATTTGATGCACATTTTTTCGCTTTTGCCATTCCGGCGGTCATTTTTGCGGGCATGTCCAAGGGTGGATTTGGGTCGGCTGCCGCGTTTGCGGCCACTCCGTTTTTAGCATTGATTCTCACCCCGGGTCAGGCGGTGGGGCTGATGTTGCCGCTGTTGATGATCATGGATGTGACGGCCATTCGGGTGTTTTGGCGCAAATGGGACTGGCCTGTGGCGCGGCGTTTGATCATTGGTGCGGTGCCCGGCATCGCGCTTGGTGGCGTTTTGTACGGGATTGCCTCGCCTGATGTGTTCCGGTTCTTGATCGGGGTCGTGGCGGTTGGGTTTGTGATCTACCAAGGCGCGAAGGCCAAAGGATGGTTGCCGCAACCCAAGGTGCAGATGGGCACAAAGGGCGGGTTGTTTTGGGGGATGGTGACGGGGTTCACCTCGTTCATCTCGCATGCGGGCGGGCCACCGGCGGCGGTTTATTTGCTAAGCCAAAAGATGGACAAGACCACCTATCAGGCCACATCTGTGATCGTGTTCTGGGCGGTGAATCTGCTCAAGTTCATTCCCTATTTTATGGTTGGGATTTTCAACGCCGACACGTTCAAGGCGGATGCGATGTTGTTCCCGTTTGCCATCGTGGGCGTTTTGATCGGGGCGTATTTGCACCATAAGATGTCGGACAAGCTGTTCTTTGCTCTCGCCTATATTTTCCTTGTGGTTACCGGAACAAAGCTGATTTTCGACGCTTTGACGTGATGCGATAGCCCGTGGTTGCGGGAGGGGTTTGGCCAAGACCGGCGTTTGATTTTTCCGATCAATTTCTGCGATGCGGCAAATTTTGCCTTGCATAATGGTGCGTACTTGTGGCTGTGTGCGCAACAATGTTGCTTTCAGAAATTTCCCGAAGGAAGAATCAATGTCACAGGCCCGCCCCTATCGTTCCGCTCTTTACATCCCTGGCTCAAAAGAGCGCGCGTTGGAAAAGGCCAAGGGTCTCGCGTGTGATGCGATCTTGTTCGATCTTGAGGATGCGGTGGCCCCCGATGAAAAAGCAAATGCGCGCGCGACGCTTCGGGATGCGATTGCGGCGGGGGGCTATGGGGCGCGGGCCAAGATTGTCCGTGTGAACGGGTTCGATACCGCGTGGGGACGTGATGATGTGGCGGCGTTCGTCGGTGCGGACATTGACGGGATTTTACTGCCAAAGGTCGAGAGCGCCGCGATGGTCGAGGAACTGGCGCGCGCCATTCCCGATGTGCCGCTTTGGGCGATGATGGAGACGCCGCTGGGCATGATCAACGCCGCCGAAATCGCCGCACACCCACGTATGGCGGGGTTTGTGATGGGCACCAACGATCTGGCCAAAGAGTTGAACACGCGCTTTCGCGCCGATCGTTTGCCGATGATGGGCGGGTTGCACCTTTGTTTGATCGCGGCGCGGGCCTACGGGCTTGTCGCGCTTGATGGTGTTTATAATGCGTTCAAGGATGAGGACGGGCTACGAGTTGAATGCGACCAAGGCCGTGACATGGGATTTGACGGTAAAACCCTGATCCACCCCGCACAATTGGAGATCGCGAATACTGCGTTTGCGCCGTCCGAGGCCGAAATTGATCTCGCGCGCCGCCAGATCGCCGCCTTTGATGAGGCTGAGGCGAAAGGTGAAGGTGTTGCGGTTGTGGATGGTAAAATCGTTGAAAACCTGCATATCGTGACGGCTCGGGCGACACTCGCCAAACATGATGCCATTCAATCCATGGGGTAACCGCCCCACGGGGTCAGGGAGATAGATATGGGTTTACTTATTTTGGGGATGTTGCTGTGGAGCGGCGGTCATCTCTTTAAACGTCTGGCGCCAGATGCGCGTGCCAATATGGGCGCAAAGGGCCGTGGGCCGATTGCGCTCGTTTTGTTGGTGTCCGTTGTGCTGATGGTGGTGGGCTACCGGTCTACCGAGACCGTCGATCTGTATTCTACGCCCGACTTTTTCCGTCACATCAACAACCTGTTGATGGTCATATCTGTCGCTTTGTTCGGGCTTGGAAAATCCAAAAGCCGTCTGCGGGCCAAGATGCGTCATCCGATGCTCACCGGTATGCTCGTTTGGGCTGTGGCGCACCTGTTGGTTAACACGGATGTGGCGAGCCTTGTTTTGTTTGGCGGCATGTTGGTTTGGTCGCTCGTGGAAATGACACTTATCAACAAACAGGTTCACGACTTTGCCCCCTATAAAGGTGGCTCGAAAGCGGGCGATATCCGTTTGGGTGTGATCACCCTCGTCGTCTACCTCGTGATCGGTGGTCTTCACGCATGGATCGGCCCATCGCCGTTCCCGATGTAAGGGGGCAGCGATGCGCGCCTACCGTTTGATCACCGAGGACGACACATCGGACTTTTGTCACCGCGTGACAGAAGCCCTAAGCAAGGGGTGGGAGCTACACGGCTCCCCCGCCTACGCCTATGATGAGAGTAGCGGTAAAATGCGCTGCGCTCAGGCGGTCATAAAAGAGGCGGAGGGGGAGTATTCCCGCGATGTCAAATTGGGCGCGCTCTAAGGCCCTTGAGGGCGCCCGACGTTGGAGAGAGTGAGAGACATGAAGACCAATTCGGGACGCTTTTTTGAAGATTATGCAATCGGACAAGTGATCGAGCACGCTGTGCCGCGCACGGTGTCGGGGGGGGAGCGTGCACTCTATCACGCGCTCTATCCCGCCCGTCACGCGCTCTATTCCTCAGACGAGTTTGCGCAGGCATCCGGCCTTGAAAAATCGCCACTGGATGATCTGATCGCGTTTCACGTTGTCTTTGGCAAAACCGTGCCTGATATCTCTTTGAATGCGGTAGCCAATCTTGGGTATGCCGAGGGGCGATGGTTGCGGCCTGTGTTTGAGGGCGACACGCTGCGCTCTGTGTCCGAAGTGATCGGTCTCAAGCAAAACTCGAATGGTAAGTCAGGTGTGGTGTGGGTGCGCACAACGGGGTTCAACCAGTATGATGAGGCGGTCCTCGACTATGTGCGCTGGGTCATGGTGCGCAAGCACAACGTGGACGCGCCCGCGCCTGAAACGGTGATACCGGTGTTGGCGGACGCGTTGGAGGCGAAAGACCTCGTGATCCCCGAGGGTTTGGATTTCGCACAGTATAATTTCACACTGGCGGGTGAGGCGCACCGGTTTGGCGATTACGGCGTGGGTGAAAAAATCGATCATGTTGACGGCGTCACGATTGAGCAAGCCGAGCATATGATCGCCACGCGGTTGTGGCAGAACACCGCTAAAGTGCATTTCGACGCGACCAACCGTGAGGACGGCAAGCAGTTGATCTATGGCGGCCACGTGATTTCGATGGCGCGGGCGTTGTCGTTTAACGGGCTGGCCAATGCACAGATGATCGTAGGGCTCAATGGCGGCGCACATGCCAATCCGTGTTTTGCGGGGGATACCGTGCGGGCCTATTCCGAAGTGCTCGATAAGGCGCAGACATCTGCGCCCGGTGTGGGGGCGATCCGCTTGCGTCTGGTCGCGTACAAACATGGTGCGCCCGAGTTCGCGCTCAAGACGGATGCGGGCAAATACCATCCCGATGTCTTGCTTGACCTAGACTACTGGGCGTTGATGCCAACGTGATTTTTCGCGCTTCAATGAAATCTTAGGCAAATTCCATGATGTTCACGTGGGGAGGGCGTGAGAATCGCGCGCGTCTGTGCGGCGGATATGCGTTTAAATCCTGACAGTTTCACACGGGTTTGATCTGTGTGGCCTGTGATGAATTCAAAAGCGAAGATGTGACCACATTTTTGTGATCACAGTATATTATTTGTGATCACGCATCGTATTTTTCGACGCCAATGTACCCATTTTCACAAAATGTTAGCGCACTCAGGTGGTGACTTGGCGTGTAAAACGCGCAATACATGAGGCAACCTATGACCGCATCTATCGTAAAAGGACAGTGCCATGGCTGATGCTAACGGCGACAATCGCCCGCTATCACCCTTTATGATCGGCCAGTATTACCGGCCTCAAATGACGTCTATCTCCTCTATTATGGTTCGGATTACGGGCAACGCCCTAATTCTAGCTGCGATGTTGATTGTTTGGTGGCTGTTGGCCGCCGCGACATCATCGGCGTATTTTGAGGTTGTGGACGGAATCATCACCTGTTGGGTGGGTGATCTGATCATGTTCTTCTCGGCTTGGGCGCTTTGGTATCACCTTTTGGGTGGTGTGCGTCACCTGCTTTGGGACTTCGGCTATTGCCTCGAGGTCGCGATTTCCGAGAAACTGGGCTGGGGCATGTTTATCGGCGCCACGGTCCTCACCATCTTCACCGCAATCGTGGTTTAAGGAGGCTTATCATGGCATTTCTCACTGACCGTAAAAAAGCCGAAGGCCTTGGTGCCGCAGGGCATGGAGCCGAGCATCATTGGTTTATGATTGTCTCGTCGATTGGCCTTTTGATCCTCGTGCCTTTGTTTATCTTCACCGTGGGCTCCGCAATCGGAGACTCGTATGAGGACGTGACCGCATATTATGCGCGGCCCTTTCCCGCTATCGTCGCGGGTCTGACCCTTGTTGTGGGCTTTGTGCATTTCATGCGCGGCGCACAGGTGTTGATCGAGGACTACGTGGGCGGACTAAAACGCAAGCTCACCATTATCGCGGTGAATATGTTCTCTTATGCGCTGATGGCAACCGGCCTCTTCGCGCTCGTGAAACTCGCGCTGTAAGGAATAATCTCAATGACAGCTGCATATGAATACGAAGTACACGACTATGACGTGGTTGTGGTTGGCGCGGGTGGCTCCGGCCTTCGTGCGACGCTTGGCATGGCGGAACAGGGCTTGCGCACTGCGTGCGTGACCAAAGTGTTCCCGACCCGCTCCCACACGGTCGCGGCCCAAGGCGGCATCGCGGCATCCCTTGGCAACATGGGGCCTGATAGCTGGCAGTGGCACATGTATGACACCGTCAAAGGCTCCGACTGGCTCGGGGATACGGACGCGATGGAATACCTCGCTCGCGAAGCACCCAAGGCGGTTTACGAGCTAGAGCATTACGGTGTGCCATTTTCGCGCACCGAAGAGGGCAAGATTTATCAGCGTCCCTTTGGCGGTCACACCACCGAATTTGGCGAAGGCCCCCCCGTGCAGCGCACCTGTGCCGCCGCCGACCGCACCGGTCACGCGATCCTGCACACGCTCTACGGTCAATCGCTCAAAAACAACGCTGAATTCTATGTTGAGTATTTCGCCATCGACCTGATCATGTCCGAGGACGGCCAGTGTCAGGGTGTGGTGTGTTGGAAGCTTGATGACGGCACGATGCATGTGTTCAAAGCCAAGATGGTCGTTCTGGCCACGGGCGGTTATGGCCGTGCATTCTTCTCCGCTACGTCTGCGCACACCTGTACGGGTGATGGCGGCGGCATGGTGGCGCGTGCGGGTCTGGCGCTTCAGGATATGGAGTTCGTTCAATTTCACCCAACGGGCATTTACGGCTCCGGCTGTTTGATCACCGAGGGCGCACGCGGGGAGGGGGGGTATCTGACCAACTCCGAGGGCGAGCGGTTCATGGAGCGTTATGCGCCGACCTACAAAGACCTCGCGCCGCGTGACTATGTGTCCCGCTCAATGACGATGGAAATCCGCGAAGGTCGTGGTGTGGGCGCCGAGGGCGATCACATTCACCTCAACCTGTCGCACTTGCCGCCTGAAGCGTTGGCTGAGCGTTTGCCCGGTATTTCCGAGTCCGCAAAGATTTTCGCGGGCGTGGACGTGACCAAGGAGCCGATCCCTGTGTTGCCGACTGTGCACTATAACATGGGCGGTATTCCGACCAACTATCACGGTGAAGTTTTGAACCCGACCGACAAAGATCCACTTGGCGTTGTGCCCGGTCTGATGGCTGTGGGTGAGGCGGGCTGTGCCTCTGTGCACGGGGCCAACCGTTTGGGGTCCAACTCGTTGATTGACCTCGTGGTCTTTGGCCGTGCTGCGGCTATTCGGGCGGGTCAAATTGTCGATCCGAGCAAGCCGACACCGGAATTGAACCAAGCCTCTGTGGATGCGGCATTTGATCGCTTTGATGGTCTGCGTCATGCAAAGGGCGGTGTTCCAACAGCGGAACTGCGCCTTGAGATGCAAAAAACGATGCAGTCGGATGCGGCTGTGTTCCGCACGGATAAGTCGCTCAAAGAGGGCGTTGAAAAGATGACCGCCGTGGCCGCCAAAATGGCGGACTTGCAAGTCACCGACCGGTCGCTCGTTTGGAACTCCGATCTGATGGAAACGCTTGAGCTTGCCAACCTGATGCCAAACGCCTTGGCCACAATTCACGGCGCGGAGGCCCGCAAGGAATCTCGTGGGGCCCACGCACACGAGGATTACCCTGATCGCGACGACAAAAAGTGGCGCGTTCACACCGTGTCGCGCGTTGACGGGACCAAGGTCGAACTGTCCTACCGTGACGTGATCAAAAAGGGTCTGACCACCGAGAAAGAGGGCGGCATCAGCACAAAAACCATCGCACCCAAAGCGAGGACGTTCTGATGCATCGCGCGGCCTTTGCGTCTGTTTTGATCTCAGTGACCGCTCTGGCGGGCTGCACTGAGATCGTTCAGTTCGCGCAAGGGCCACGCGTTGCTGTGTCGGATGCTCAATCCTACAACACAGCGTCATTCGCCGCGCGTGCCACGCGGGTTCAGTCACAAACCCCAGGTAGCGAAAAGGCGATGCAAGCCTGTGTCGAAGCGGCCGGAGTGATCAATAGCTACGAGATGCTCCCACCCGCCGCGAAAGGCGCGAGTTTCACCGTATTGGCGGGGCGCAACGTGACGCAAAAACAAGCGGGCGCAATCAATGCCTGTATCGCAAATGGGGCACCCGTAGCCGCGCGCCAACAAACGCGCGATGACTATGCGCCAGAACTCGCGAGCGGTTACAGCGGTGAGTTCACTTACAATTGTGGTTCATCCGTCTTTGTTGGCGGGTCGGGCTACTGCATCACGGGAGATTGAGACAGATGCCCCGTGATCTCACGAATTACACCAGTCTTGTGCTTTCGAGTGCTATGACTTCGAACAATTGTGCCCCAATGGGCACCGCGCATCGTTGCGCGTAAGGAGGGAACGACATGGTCCAACTCACACTCCCCAAGAACTCTAAGATTGTAACGGGCAAAACATGGCCGAAGCCCGAGGGCGCGACCAATGTGCGCAAGTTTCAGATCTATCGTTACAATCCTGACGAGGAAAAGAACCCCTCCGTCGACACGTATTTCGTCGACATGGATAAATGTGGCCCGATGGTTCTAGATGCGCTGATCAAGATCAAGAACGAGATTGATCCAACGCTGACCTTTCGCCGCTCATGTCGTGAGGGGATTTGTGGCTCGTGCGCAATGAACATCGACGGGATCAATACGCTCGCCTGTATCTACGGGTTGGACGAGATCAAGGCAGATGTGAAAATCTATCCGTTGCCGCACATGTCTGTGATCAAAGATCTCATTCCTGATCTCACGCATTTCTATGCACAACACGCGTCGATCATGCCGTGGCTCGAAACCAAGACGAACCGCCCCGCAAAAGAGTGGCGTCAGTCGATTGAGGATCGCAAGAAACTCGATGGTTTATATGAGTGCGTGATGTGTGCATCGTGCTCGACATCTTGTCCGTCCTACTGGTGGAATGGCGACAAATACCTAGGGCCAGCGGCGTTGCTACACGCCTATCGTTGGCTTGTTGATAGCCGCGATGAGGCAACGGGTGAGCGCCTTGACGCGCTGGATGATCCGTTCAAATTGTATCGCTGCCACACGATTATGAACTGTGCGAAAACCTGCCCTAAGGGTTTGAACCCAGCCAAGGCGATTGCGTCCATTAAATCCATGATGTTAGAGCGCGCGCACTAGGCGCTGTGCAGTTCACCGCTAGATAAAAAGCCCCGCCGATTTGGCGGGGCTTTTTCTTGGTCTGGTGTCTTTAGGCGAAATACTCAACGCCGGGGCGTTGTTCGTCGGAATAGCGATCTCCAAAGGCCCAACCTGCCGGCAAAGTGGCGTCGATCTGTGCCAATTGTGCAGGTGTAAGCGCGGTTGTCATCGCAGGGAGCCAGTCGCGCATATGCGCCCCTGTGCGGGTTCCCGGGATCGGGATCAAATGATCGCCACGCGCCAAGACCCACGCCATTGCAAGGCCCGCCGCCGTCATGCCCCATGACGCTGCAAGAGTGCGAAAGGCGCGGATATGGGGCATGTTGTCGTCGAAATTCGGCGCGATGAAACGTGGATTGTGTTTGCGGAAATCATGCGCCTCGAACGTGGCGGGTGTGAGGTCCACATCCGACAGAATGCCCCGCGCCAAGGGCGAAAACGGCACAAAGGTTATGCCAAGTTCGGCACAGGTGCGCAGGACACCCAATTCAGGTTGGCGGGTCCACAGGGAATATTCGTTTTGCACCGCCATGACGGGCGTGATGGCGTGGGCGCGGCGGATTGTCGTGGGCGACACTTCGGAGAGGCCCCAACCACCGATGAGCCCCTCATCAATCAGTTTCCCCATCGTCTCAGCAAGCGTCTCGATCGGTGTGTTTTGATCGCGGCGGTGAATGTAGTACAGCTCGACGTGATCGCGGTTCAGGCGTTGGAGCGAGGCGTCTAATTCGGCGCGCAAATAATCCTCGGAGTTGTTAAAAGCGCGCGGCGGCCCTGGGATAATGCCCGCTTTGGTGGCGAGAAACACATCCTTACTCGCGTGCGGATTGGCCGCGAAAAACTGTCCGATCAGGCGTTCCGAGCGGCCCATACCGTAAATGTTGGCGGTGTCCCAAAAGTCGATACCCGTGTCGATCAGATCAGACATGGTTTGCATTGAGACGTCATCGTCCGCGGGGCCGAAAAAGCCCGCAAAGGACATGGCGCCGAACCCGATGGCGGTGACGTCACGCGCCCCGATCTTGCGTTTGGGGAGCGTCATCAGAATGCCGCCTCAAGCGCGATTTCGACCATATCGCCAAATGATTTTTCGCGGTCCTGCGAGGGCAACGCCTCTCCCGTCAACAAGTGGTCCGAGACGGTGAGGACGGCCAGTGCGCGACAGCCGTGGCGGGCGGCGAGAATATAAAGCTCGGCTGCTTCCATCTCAACGCCCATGATGCCGTGGCGGGTCATTTGCTCGGTGAGGTCGGGGCGCTCATCGTAGAAGACATCAGAGGAATAGATGCCGCCGACATGGGTTGGTGTGCCTTTGGCGCGCGCGGCTGCGACCGCTTTTTCAAGCAATCCGTAGTCAGCGCAAGGCGCGAAGTTCAGCTCTTTCATGATGCCGCGCGAAGGCGTCGATAGCGTGGTGGCGGTCATGGCGATGATAACGTCACGCACGTTGATTGCGGTTTGCATGCCGCCGCATGACCCGATGCGGATCAGCGTTTTTGCGCCGTATTCGGTGATCAATTCGTTGGCGTAAATGGACAGGCTGGGCATGCCCATGCCGGAGCCGTGGATGGTGACGGGGTTGCCTTTGTAGGTGCCAGTAAAGCCAAGCATTCCGCGCACTTCGTTGATCAGGCGCGGATTGTCGAGAAAGGTCTCGGCGGCCCATTTTGCGCGGTAGGGATCACCCGGTAACAGGACTGTTTCGGCAATGTCGCCCTTGGCGGCGGAAATGTGTGGCGTTGGCATTCGGGTGGCTCCTACGGTTGGATGTGTTAGGTTTTAGTAAGCCAGAGGGAGCATGGAATGTATAGATTGACGTTGGCGTTATTGGGGTTTGCGATTTTGCCCATGCAGGTGGCGGCGCAAGACAGTGCTGAACTTACCTTTGTCAAAGCGCTCTTTGCGCAGTTGCAGCCTCTGTCGGTTGATAAGAATCGCGAATATTGCGGCTATATCGGGTTTGACGCAGATGGCGTGCTTGCCGCGTCCAAAGCCAAAAAAGGTCGCGCGGGAAGCTGTGTGCCGAATGATCCCAAAGAGTTGGAGACGATCCTTGCGTCCTATCACACCCACGGGGCTTATTCGCCTGACTACTATAATGAGGTGCCGTCAGGCGAGGACATGGAGGGCGACGAGGCCGAGGGGATCGACGGTTGGGTCGCCACGCCCGGTGGGCGGCTTTGGTATATCGACACCCAAGACATGGTTGCCGCACAGGTTTGCGGGCTTGGCTGTGTCGCCTCGGACCCTACGTTTGTTGTGGGCGATATGGGACAGGTTCAAGACAGCTATACGTATGACGAATTGGTCCAGACACTCGCAACATTGGACGCGCAGTAACGCTGCGCGGGCGTGACTACGATGCGGGTGTCTGCGTGGTGGGGTCGATGAGGGCCACGATGTCGAACATGATGCGGTTGAGTTCGAAATCCTTGGGGGTGTAGACGCGCGCCACGCCCATGGCGAGCAACGATTTGGCGTCCTCGTCGGGGATGATGCCGCCAACCACGACCGGTGTCTGGCCAAGGCCCGCATCGCGCATGCGGTCCATGAGTTCCGAAATGAGCGGCAAATGCGATCCCGACAGGATCGACAATCCGACCACATCCGCGCCGTCACGCACGGCAGCGTCGACGATTTCGGACGGGGTGAGGCGAATACCCTCGTATTCGATATCCATACCGACATCGCGGGCGCGGGCGGCGATTTGTTCGGCCCCGTTGGAGTGACCGTCAAGGCCGGGTTTGCCGACAAGAAATTTGGGCTTGCGGCCAAGTGCAGCGGTGACGCGGTCGACTTCGGCGCGGATATCCTCAAGGCCTTCGGTGCGGTTCGACGGGTTTGAGGACACGCCCGTGGGGCCGCGATATTGGCCAAAGACCGCGCGCACAACATCGCCCCATTCGCCGGTTGTAGCCCCCGCTTTGGCGGCGGCAATGGAGGCGGGCATGACGTTTTCGTTGGAGGTGCATGCAGCACGCAAATTGGCGAGGGCGGTTTGAACGGCGGCCTCATCGCGATGGGCGCGCCATGCCTCAAGGCGGTCGATTTGGTCGGCCTCTGCGGCAGGGTCGGATTTCATGATCGAGCCATCGCCTGCGGTGAGGGGGGAGGGTTCGCCCACGGTCCAACGGTTGACGCCAACAACAACGGTTTCGCCGCCTTCGATTTTGGTGATGCGTTCGGCGTTGGCCTCAACGAGGCGCGATTTCATGTATTCGATCGCCTCAATGGCGCCGCCCATGCCGTCGAGGGTTTTAAGCTCATCCAATGCGCCCTTCTTGAGAGCCGCGACTTTGCGGTCCACGGCGGGGTTTTGGTCGAACAGGTCGTCGTATTCGAGCAGGTCGGTTTCATAGGCGAGGATTTGTTGCATCCGCAGTGACCATTGTTGATCAAAGGGACGCGGCAGGCCAAGCGCCTCGTTCCATGCGGGCAATTGCACGGCGCGGGCGCGGGCGTTTTTGGACAGGGTAACGGCGAGCATTTCGATCAAGATGCGGTACACGTTATTTTCGGGCTGCTGTTCGGTCAGGCCGAGAGAGTTGACCTGAACCCCGTAGCGAAAGCGGCGGAATTTGGCCTCTTCGACGCCGTAGCGTTCGCGGGTGATTTCATCCCACAACTCGACAAAGGCGCGCATTTTACACATCTCGGTCACAAATCGGATGCCCGCATTCACAAAGAACGAGATGCGGCCAACCATGGCGGGAAAGGCTTCGGTCGGGACCTTTTCTTTGAGATCGTCAAGCACGGCGATGGCTGTGGCCAATGCAAAAGCCAGTTCTTGCTCGGGTGTCGCACCGGCCTCTTGCAGGTGGTAGGAACACACGTTCATCGGGTTCCATTTGGGAAGGTGTTCGCGGGTGTAGGCGGCCACGTCCGTGATCATACGCAAGGATGGGCGGGGTGGGCAGACATAGGTGCCGCGCGACAGGTATTCTTTGATAATGTCGTTTTGAACGGTGCCTTGTAGGGCGGTGACGTCCGCGCCTTGTTCCTCGGCCACGGCAATGTAGAGCGCAAGCAACCACGGCGCGGTGGCGTTGATCGTCATCGACGTGTTCATTTGCTCAAGCGGGATATTGTCGAACAGAGCCCGCATGTCGCCCAAGTGCGAGATCGGAACGCCGACTTTGCCGACTTCGCCCTTTGCCAGTTCATGATCGCTATCATAGCCCGTTTGTGTGGGTAGATCGAACGCGACCGAGAGACCTGTTTGGCCCTTGGCGAGATTGCCACGGTAGAGCTCGTTGGATGCCGAAGCCGTGGAGTGGCCCGCATAGGTGCGAAATAGCCATGGGCGATCAGCCTTGGGGGCGGCATCGGACGCGTCGGAGCGGGCGTTTGTCGTATCGGTCATGGCGGCCTCATAATTTCATAAGGTAATAATATTTCGCTGATGCTTTTATGGGCGGAATAATATGCCATTGTCAATTCGCCGCAACGCGGCAGGGGCGGTTTTCCCAAGCATGGTGGGGGAAAGATGCCGATTTTTGGGTAAAATCAGCTTTGTTTTCTGTGTGGCGCGCCAATTTTCTGTGTTCGCTCGGTTATAAAGTTACAAAAACATATAAAATTTGGTTGCAAAGTTACTTTGCTATTCCTAATTCTATCGGGGAGAGCCCGCGATTCTGCATTGCGGCACAAAACTGGGTGCGGCCGAATTGGGCAGTTCCCGACATTTAACAAGGGGGGCAACTCATGGCGCTCGATACCAGTCAGCCAATGTACACGGCCGAAAAAAAAGATCTTTACGAAGTTGGGGAAATCCCACCAATGGGCCATGTCCCCGCACAAATGTATGCATGGGCGATCCGCCGCGAGCGTCATGGCGAGCCTGATAAATCGTTCGTCCAAGAGGTGGTTGAGACGCCCAAGCTTGATAGTCACGAAGTGCTCGTTCTCGTGATGGCCGCAGGCGTTAACTATAACGGCATTTGGGCGGGTCTTGGCGTGCCGATCTCTCCGTTCGACAGTCATGGCGCAGACTACCACATCGCTGGGTCCGATGCCTCTGGTATTGTTTGGGCTGTTGGGGACCGTGTGAAAAACTGGAAGGTGGGCGACGAGGTCGTCATCCATTGCAACCAAGATGATGGTGACGACGAGGAATGTAATGGCGGCGATCCGATGTTCTCAACATCCCAACGGATTTGGGGATATGAGACGCCTGACGGCTCATTCGCGCAGTTCACACGCGTGCAAGCACAACAGCTTTTGCCGCGTCCGCAGCATCTGACGTGGGAGGAAAGCGCGTGCTATACGCTGACACTCGCAACCGCCTACCGTATGTTGTTTGGGCACCATCCTCATGAGTTAAAACCCGGTCAGAACGTTCTGGTTTGGGGCGCGTCTGGTGGGCTTGGCTCGTTTGCGATCCAGTTGGCTGTGGCCGCAGGGGCAAATGCAATTGGTGTGATTTCAGGCGAGGACAAACGCGATTTCGTCATGGGACTTGGCGCAAAGGGCGTGATCAACCGCAAAGACTTTGACTGTTGGGGGCAGCTCCCAACGGTGAATACACCCGAATATAACGCATGGTTCAAAGAGGCGCGCAAATTTGGTGCGGCGATCTGGGCGATCACGGGCAAAGGCAACAACGTTGATATCGTGTTCGAGCATCCCGGTGAGGCAACATTCCCCGTCTCGACGCTTGTGTGTAAAAAGGGTGGTATGGTTGTGATCTGCGCAGGCACCTCCGGTTTTAATTGTACCTTTGACGTGCGCTATATGTGGATGCATCAAAAGCGCCTTCAGGGGTCGCATTTCGCACACCTTAAACAAGCGGCATCGGCCAACCGGTTGATGATCGAAAAGCGGATTGATCCGTGTATGTCCGAGGTTTTCCCATGGGCTGAAATTCCCGATGCGCACATCAAAATGCTGCGCAATCAACATAAGCCCGGGAATATGGCGGTTCTGGTGCAGTCGCCTAAAGCAGGGTTGAAAACGCTTTCGGATGTGTTGACCGCCTAGCGCGGACATCCTCAAAAACGAAGATCTAAGTGCCGTCACCAGTTCATGGGGGCGGCTATTTTGATTCGTTCGCCTCTGATCGAAATGCATGTTGAACATAGATAAAATTTTATTTAAATACGCAACTTAAGTGTAATAGTTAGTAAATTGTTAATGTTAAATTGCACTTAAGCTTTACTACCTCGCTACTTTTGGGGATGGTAAAGATGTGAATATCGTTTGGTTCCAATCACATGGTAAGGTCAGAACACTATCACAATGTTGAGGTGAGAGATCTTCGATGAACGATGATTGGATTTTGGACGTTCTAGCGGACCTGCGAGTTTTCGTAGAAAAAAAAGGTATGCACGCGACTGCGGATATACTGACAGATGCGTGCCTTTTGGCGGCTGCGGACCTAAAAGTGGGCCGCGCGCGCTGGCAACAAGAACTGATGGATCTCAATGACGGCGGCGCTGTAAAAATTTCTGGAATACATCCAGCATGTTGAAACATTTCAACAGTTTCAATCGGCGTCTGAAAATTTGCGCGATATCCTTGGGATCAAACATGTGGTGTACCACTGGGTAAATAGCGCGGGTGAACGGTTTGGGGTCGGCACATATTCGTCCGAATGGGTCGACCGGTATCTGGTGAAGGATTATCTACGCCTTGATCCGGTGTTGTTCGGATGCTTTCAGCGGTTCACGCCCGTGAATTGGAAGCAGCTGGATTGGTCATCGCGGTCTGCGCGCACCTTTTTTCTTGATGCGCTGGAATATGGTGTGGGCAGTCAGGGATTTTCGGTGCCGGTGCGCGGTCCGAATGGTCAGTTCGCCCTTTTCACGTTGAATGACGATGCGACCGATGTGCAATGGGAAAAGTTTATTCATTCTATGGAGCGCACCCTTGTTGTCTGTGCGCATGAGTTCAACAAAAAGGCGTTACAATTGGAAACTGCGGGGGCCACGGCGGTCTCTCAGCCTCTATCGCCACGCGAAGTTGAGGCCATTACATGCCTCGCGAAAGGCCTAAATCGGTCACAGACCGCGCAACAAATGGGAATCTCTGAGCATACCCTGCGTGTGTATATCGAAGCGGCACGGCACAAATTGGGTGCAATGAATACCACACAT
Source organism: Celeribacter marinus (assembly GCF_001308265.1). Lineage (GTDB taxonomy): Bacteria > Pseudomonadota > Alphaproteobacteria > Rhodobacterales > Rhodobacteraceae > Celeribacter > Celeribacter marinus. The sequence continues at coordinate 2,953,279 of NZ_CP012023.1, read as the reverse complement.
GCCGTGGGCGCGCACTTTCGATAGGCGCAATTATCATATAGCGAAAATTAATACTCCCAAAGTTGCATCACGCTTGCGCGACTCAATCTAAAATAGAAACTTAAGAGTCTGCTCATACCCGTCAGCGACAATGATGTATGTCTGGCCGAGAGCGATATCTGACAGGAGTCTATTATGCTGCACTATATTTATGCTGATGATCTGCACTTTTTCCCGCTTATGCGTGACACGATGTTTCGCGACCGCGCGGACCAATTCAAACGCCGGTTGGGTTGGGCCGTATCCGTGAACGAGCGCGGTGAAGAGCGCGATGAATACGACGATATGAACCCGCTGTACGTCATCTGGCAAAAAGCTGACGGAACGCATGGCGGGTCTATGCGGTTTTTACCAACAACCGGCGACACCATGGTTAACGACCATTTTAGTCACCTGACGGATGGTGTGAAAATTGTGTCTCCGCTGATTTGGGAATGCACACGGTTTTGCCTCGCTCCCAAAGCGGATCGTCGTGTTGCGGCCGCACTCACGGTTGCAGCGGGCGAGTTGATGGACGAGTTTAAGCTGGAACACTTTGTCGGTGTGTTTGACCCGCGCATGGAGCGTATTTACCGGTTGATGGGCCTGTCCCCTGAGGTCATTGGCCGCGCATCACATGATGGCGAAGATATCGGTGTGGGCCTTTGGGAGATGCATGCCGATGCGTTTGGCCCAACGTTAGAGAAAGCGGGTATTGATCGTGCAATGTCCAAGATGTGGTTTCGCGCAGCATTTGAACATGCTCGACCCTACCTCGACGAGCGTGCAATTGCGTAATTCGCGCGCTTCGTGACTGGCACCTGATGCGGCGGCCCTATAGGATCGCCGCATGTCTCAAAGCCCCGTCATTTATTCCGAAGATCAAGCCGAAGCCTATGATGCCGTAAGCGCCTTGTTGAAAGGTGCGGGGGTTGATTTGGAGAATGGCATTGTCGTGCCGCGTGTCGACGAGCGCCGTTCCGTGCGCGCGGTTATTGGCAAGGCGGGATCAGGTAAAACGCTCCTTCTCGCGCAGCTCTATAAGGCGCTTGAGGACGCGGGCGTTGATATTGTGTCTGGAGATTGGGAGGGGCGAAAACGCAAGGAGCGCCGCACGCTTGCTATTCTCGCGCCAACGAACAAGGCGGCATCGGTACTACGCAATCGCGGTGTCCCTGCGACGACGATCCACAGAATTCTGTATACGCCCGTCTACGACCCTGAATATGAAAAGCTGGCCGAATGGCTGGCGGGGCAGGGGGAGCGACCTGTTGATGTTGATGGCTTGAGCGAAGAGGCGCTTGACCGCGCTTACGCGTTCTACCAAAAAAACAAATCCATTCCGGGTGCACTCGCGGCGGCGGGACTGCGTGGATCGGACTTCATTACGGGTTGGAAGAGACGTGATGACCCGCTTGATATCGGGTTTATCGACGAGTCGTCGATGCTAGATAAAAAGCAATTCGAGGATTTGCAGGAGATTTTTCCGACCCTCGTTCTATTCGGAGATCCCGCACAGCTCGCCCCTGTCAATCAGGCGGGTGAGATGATGTTCGAGCGACTTCCAGAGAACAAAACCAATGTGTTGTCGCGCATCCACCGTCAGGAAAGCGATAGCCCGATTTTGGATCTTGCGCACGCACTTGCCGATCCGAACCTGAGCTTTGATCAATTCGAGCGTATGATCGAAGACGCGGCCAAGGCGGACGACAGGGTCATATATGCGCAGCGTGTGGAAAGCGATCTCATGGCGCGCTCACCGACTTTGGTGTGGCGCAACGCAACGCGTATCCGTTTGATACAGGCGTTTCGCGGTGTGTTTGATGCGCCCTCTGATGCACTGTTGCCCGGTGAGCCGCTGATTTGTGACGGGATTGAACTGCCGGCCAAACACCGCAAAAAGCGACTGGATTTGGAGGCGCGTGGCCTCATCAAAGGGGCGCAAGTGGTCTATCTGGGGCCCGGTCGAAAGCCGGGATTTTCACGATTGCATGTGATGGGCGCAGAGGATCCGAACATCTCGGCGGCCTCAATTGTGAAGATTGAATTCCCCGATGAGGAGGAACCATTCATTCCGTTTGCCGCCCGTATGGGAGCGACATTTTTGCACGGTGCCGCTGTGACCATTCACAAGGCGCAAGGCTCGCAATGGGAAAATGTGCAGGTGTTCGCCCCCGATCTTTATGCGGCGGCGCGCGCGGGGCGCATGGAAGCGGGTATACCGCTATGGAAGCGCTTGGCCTATGTTGCGATTACGCGGGCTGAAAAGCGTCTGTTTTGGGTGACGCGTGCGCGTCTGTCAAAGCCAACTGTACCGTTGGATGTGGCCGATCTGACGCAAAAACAAGCGGCGGGTTTCGCGCTTGAACTTCAGGATGACAACGGGTTGTAGCGACTAGCGCTTGAGGAGGCGGAACCCTGCGGATGCCAACCAGCCCGATAGTCCCGCAATCAAAAGCGCGAGCAGGCCGTAGAGAAAAGCATTGTCCTGAGCGAGGCGGTACAGCCAGCGTTCAATGCCAACCTTTTGGACATTGATCGAGGTGGTATAGCTATCGAGCACTCTGCCTTCGCGCAGGAGGAGAATGCGGGTTGTGTATCCGCCCTCAACGAGGTTGGACGGAAGCGTCACAGAGGTGGAAAACAGAGTATCTTGGGTGATCTCCACGTCATTTTCGCGCACACGGTAAAGTTCATCAGCTGTCCGCAGGCGCAAAAGCGCATCGCGCGCCGGAGCGCCGCGCATGGCCGGCAAAATTTGCGCGTCTGGCGTGATTTTCCAAAGGCTATCGGTGAGGGGCGTGAGCGTGTCACTTAAGGCACGTGTCGAGGCCACCTCGTAAAAGGTAGGGGCGTGCCCCATGATCGTATTCTCAACGTTGATCCAAATGCCCAAACGGCGGTCTTTGCGGCGAATGGTTTCGACCTTTTGCGGCCCCGCCACCGTAATGATGACATCAAGAGGACCATCATCGGGTGTGGGGGTGTCGCGTTTGACCGCGCCATAAATCAAGATTTCGGAGCCATCAAAATTTGCAGTGATCGAGATCCGGTTTTGACTCAAGGCCGCCACAACCTGTTCGGCGTGTGCGGCACATGGCGCCAAAAGCGATATGAGGAAAACGAGGGGGGCGAAGCGCATCATATCATTGCCCCAGTGAGAAAAGTTCTTTGGGTGTGATCAGCAAATCAATCCCAAGTTTCAAGCAGACAGCAAGGACCAAAAGCGCCAACAGGATGCGCAATTGTTCCGCTTTGAGGCGTAACCCGATTTGGGTGCCAAATTGTGCACCGACCACCCCGCCGACGAGCAACAGCATGGCGAGCATGATATCAACCGTCTGGTTGGTGACGGCGTGGAGCATTGTGGTGAAGGCGGTCACAAAAATGATCTGGAATAGAGAGGTGCCAATGACCACTTTGGTTGGCATCCCGATGAGATAAATCATTGCGGGCACCATGATAAAGCCGCCGCCGACCCCCATGATCGCGGCGAGCATTCCGACCAAGACACCAACGCCCAGCGGGGGGATGATCGAGATGTAGAGGCCCGAGGTGCGGAACTTCATTTTGAGCGGTAGGTTGTGTACCCACGTATGTTTGGTGCGCTCTTTGCGCGCTGTCGGGCGGCCCTTTGCGCGGTTGAGTGCACGCACGGATTCCACCAACATGAGCGCGCCAATGATGCCCAAAAACACAACGTAGCAAAGAGTGACAAGCAAATCGACTTGGCCCATTGCCTTGAGAATGTTGAAAATTTGCATGCCAATGGCGGAGCCGACCAGACCGCCTATCAATAGAACCATCCCCATTCTCAGGTCGACAGTCTTGCGTTTGAGATGCGCGAGAACGGCAGAGACGGAGGAGGCGACAATTTGATTGGCGGAGGTGGCCACCGCTACGGCGGGCGGGATGCCGACAAAGAACAACAAAGGCGTGATGAGAAAGCCGCCACCAACGCCGAACATCCCAGACAAGATTCCGACCAGACCGCCAAGTCCCAATAGGACAAAAGCGTTCACGGAGACCTCGGCGATGGGCAGGAATATCTGCATTAGGGTACTTTCGGCATGCGTTTGTTCAGGAATGCAATGAAATGGCCCCCGCGTCAAACCCAAGCCGGTGCTTTAACGACAAAAGCGGAGCCAAAGCCCCGCTTTTGTTCGTGCGATGTCGTCGTTGTTAGCGTTCTTTGACGTAGGGCTGACCGCCTGCGCGCGGTGGAATAGCCTTGCCGACAAAGCCCGCGAGGATAATCACGGTCAGGATATAGGGCAGCGCTTGCATGAACTGCACCGGAATTGTGATGTCCCCAAGCGAGATGGATTGATAGCGGTTGCCAAGGGCTTCCAACAGGCCAAATAGCAAGGTGGCCGATAGCGCATACCACGGCCGCCACTTGGCAAAGATGAGAGCAGCAAGGGCGATATAGCCACGCCCCGCCGACATGTCTTTGACGAACCCAGCGGCGAGGGAGGCCAGATAGGTGCCCGCCATACCGCATAGGATTCCCGCGATCACGAGTGCGGCGAAGCGCAGTTTGACCACAGAGACGCCAGCGGTATCCACGGCAGATGGGTTTTCGCCCACCGCACGCAGACGTAGGCCAAAGCGTGTGCGATACAGAACCCACCACGACAACGGCACCGCCGCAAGCGCGATATAGGTGAGCGCGGTATGACCCGAAATCAGATCGTCATAGAGGGGGCCGAGATACGGCACATCGGCGAGTTGATCGGAGAACGGCAGGTTCCACTCTTGGAAGCGCCCGTTGCCAGTCAAGGGCGGCGTACGCCCGCCCAGTTGGAACCACGATTGGCCCACAACAACCGTCAAGCCCGCCGCGAGGAAATTGAGCGCGACACCGGAGATCAGCTGATCCCCCTTAAACGTGATGGAGGCCAAGCCGTGGAGCATCGAAAACGCCAGTGAGCCGCCAATTCCCGCCAAAAGGCCGATCCAGATAGAGCCTGTAACATAGGACGCGGCACCCGCCAAAAAGGCAGCGGCGAGGAGTTTCCCCTCAAGGCCGATATCGACCACGCCCGCGCGTTCGGAAAACAGGCCCGCCAGACAGGTGAGTAGCAAAGGTGTAGCAAGCCGCACCGTAGAGTCGAGAATTTGGATGAGTGTCAGATAATCCATGTCACGATCCCTCTTTCTTGCGACCGAAGATGAGGAACAGCTTTTCAAGCGGACGGCGCACCATGTTGTCGAGCGCACCGGTGAACATGATCACGAGTGCTTGGATCACGATAACCAGTTCACGCGGAATGGCCTCCCACATCGAAAGCTCTGCGCCGCCTTGGTACAAAAAGCCGAATAGGAGGGCTGCAAGGACGATCCCGACGGGGTGGTTGCGTCCCATGAGGGCCACGGCAATACCGATAAAGCCCGCGCCCTCAACAGCGTTATCGATCAGGCGTTCGGCCTCACCCATGACGTTATTGATGGACATCAGGCCCGCAAGCCCGCCCGAGATCAACATGGCGACCACGGTGATTTTCGTGGGGTTGATGCCTGCGTATTTTGCGGCTGTTTCTGAGTTGCCATAGGCGCGGATTTCATAGCCAAGGCGCGATCGCCAAATCAACAGCCAGAACAAAAAGGCACACAAAAGCGCGACAAGGAACGAGATGTTCGCGGGCGCGTGTTGGTTGAAATTGATCCCGAATGGGGCCAGCATTTCGTGAAATGTCGGAAGGTGTGCCCCTACGGGAAAGCTCTCGGTTTCGGATGCCATGCCGCCCGGTTTTTTGAGCACTTTGGTGAGCAAATAGCCCAGAAAGGCGGCCGCGATAAAGTTGAACATGATCGTGGTGATCACGATGTGCGAGCCGCGTTTGGCCTGAAGGTAGGCGGGGATAAACGCCCACGCCGCCCCAAACGCCGCGCCACCAACCATTGCCGCCGGCAGGGCAAGTGTCCAATGGGGCCATGGCACAGCAAGACAGACAAGTGCCACGCCAAGGCCGCCGACCATTGCCTGACCTTCGCCGCCGATGTTGAAGATCTTTGTGTGGCTCGCGACCGCAAATGACAATCCGGTAAAGATGAAGTTGGTGGTGTAATAGAGCGTGTAGCCTAGTCCGCTTGTGCTTCCGAACGCGCCTTTCACCATGGTTTGGATGGCGACGACCGGATCTTTTCCGATCGCCCAAATGACGATGCCGGAAAAGAAAAACGCGATGATGATGGAGAACAGGGGAATAAGGACCGCATCGGCCCATTTTGGCATTTTCTGCATTATGTTTCGTCTCCCGTCATACCCGCCATCATCAGGCCCAACTCACCCTCATTTGTTTCCGAGGGCAGTTTTTCACCCATGATATGCCCGTCGAACATCACCGCGATGCGATCCGAGAGCGACAGGATTTCCTCCAACTCGACAGAGACAAGCAAAATGGCTTTGCCTTCGTCGCGTAGGGCCACAATTTGTTGGTGGATGAACTCAATTGCGCCGATGTCGACGCCGCGTGTGGGTTGGCCCACGAGCAACAGGTCGGGGCTACGATCAATCTCGCGCGCGAGGACAATCTTTTGTTGGTTGCCGCCCGAAAAACTCTTTGCCTCAAGGCGCGGATTTGGGGGGCGCACATCGAATTTCGCCATTTCCTCTGCGGTCTTTTCGCGGATTTTGGCGTTATCCATCAAGAAACGGTTCTTTTGGTATTCGGGCGCGTGGTGATAGCCGAACACCATATTCTCCCACGCTTGGAAGTCGAGGATCAGACCCTCGTCATGGCGATCCTCGGGGACATGCGCGATGGAGCGTTTGCGGCGCGATTGACCGTCGGAATGCTTGCCTGTGAGGTCCAACTCCTGACCGTTCACCCGAACAATACCGGTGCCGTCCTGATAGCCGCCCAACACTTCGAGCAACTCGGTTTGACCGTTGCCTGCAACACCCGCGATGCCGACAATCTCGCCCGCGCGCACGGTCAGGTTGATCCCTTTGACCCGCTCGACACCGTGCTCATCCACAACGCGCAGGTTTTCGATTTCCAACACGGGATGCGTGGGCGTGGCGGGTTTTTTATCGACTTGTAACAACACCTTGCGCCCGACCATCAGCTCGGCCAGTTGCTCGGGCGAGGTCTCGGCGGTTTTCACGGTGGCTGTCATTTCGCCACGGCGCATCACCGAGACTGTGTCGGTCACTTCCATGATTTCACGCAGCTTGTGAGTGATCAGGATGATCGTTTTTCCCTGCTCTTTTAGTCCATCCAAGATGCGGAACAGGTGATCGGCCTCGGCGGGGGTCAACACCCCCGTTGGCTCGTCCAAAATCAGAATATCGGCTTGGCGGTACAGCGCCTTGAGGATCTCGACCCGTTGTTGGTGGCCTACGGAGAGATCTTCGACCAAGGCATCGGGATCGACGGACAGCTCGTACTCATCCGAGAGTTGTTTGAGCAAGTTACGCGCTTTGGCGAGAGAAGGGCGGAGCAATCCACCCTCTTCGGCACCCAAAATGACGTTCTCAAGAACGGTAAAATTTTCAACCAGTTTAAAGTGTTGGAACACCATGCCGATACCGGCGGCAATCGCCGCTTGGCTATCGGTGATCGTGACCTCTTTGCCGTTAATCAAAACCGTTCCTGCATCGGCTTTGTAAAAGCCGTAGAGGATCGACATGAGCGTGGATTTCCCCGCTCCGTTTTCGCCAATGATCCCGTGAATGGTCCCTTTGGCCACGGAGATTGAGATGTCCTTATTGGCCTGAACTGGGCCGAACGCCTTTGAGATCCCACGCAGCTCGATTGCGAGCGGTGTGGAAGAGGTCGGGGCGGCAGTCTCCTGCCGCCCCTTTGTGTTTTGTGCACACATCTAAGCGCTGCCCTTAGTACGCGGGGCAGGTTTCGTCGGACATGTAATCGTGAACGATGATTTCGCCCGCGATGATTTTGGCTTTTGCGTCTTCGACAGCCGCTTTCATGTCATCGGAGATCAGATCGGCGTTGAACTCGTCGAGGGCGTAGCTCACGCCTTCGTTGGCGAGACCCATAACGGAAAGCGTTCCAACAGCGAGGTCATCCCCTGCTGTGAAGCTTTCATATACGGCGTTGTCGACGCGTTTCATCATGGAGGTCAGAACCGAACCTGGCTGAAGGTAGTTTTGGTTGCTATCGACACCGATGGACAAAATGCCCTCGTCTGCCGCAGTTTGCAAAACACCGAGGCCAGTACCGCCAGCCGCCGCAAAGACAACTTCGGAGCCTTGGCTGATCTGGGCTTTGGTCAACTCGCCACCTTTTACGGGATCGTTCCACGCGGCGGGTGTTGTGCCCGTCATGTTCACAATCACGTTTGCGTCTGGTTTGACGTATTTCACACCTTGGGCGTAGCCACATGCGAATTTGGAGATGAGGGGGATATCCATGCCGCCAACAAAGGACACGGTGTCGCCTTCGGCTGCGTGTGCGGCCAGAACGCCCACAAGGAACGAGCCCTCATGTTCGTTGAACACAATGGAGCGCACGTTTGGTCCATCGACGACCATGTCGATGATCGCGAAATTCGTGTCGGGGAAATCGGGAGCCACGGCGCCCAGCGCAGAGCCCCAAGAGAAGCCAGCCATGACGATCGGGTTGTAGTTGCTTTCGGCAAAACGGCGGAGCGCTTGTTCGCGCTGGGCGTCAGACTGCAATTCGAGATCGCGGTAAGATCCGCCTGTTTCTGCCTTCCAACGCTCAGCGCCGTTGAACGCCGCTTCGTTGAATGATTTGTCGAACTTGCCACCAAGGTCGAAGATGATCGCCGGATCGGCCAGTGCAGCGCCGGAGGTGACGGCAAGGGCCGCAGCCGCGCCGAGGAATGTCTTCATAAGGCTCATAGTAGTCTCCCGTTTGGTACTTGGTATTGCGGCAGCCCTTGCGCGTATTGCCAAGGCACATGCCCAAAGAGCGAGCAGATCGCTTCTGTTCACCAACAGAGTAGGGCGCGTCAACGCGCAAGCGTCAACCGAAATTTTACCATTTGGTCTCGTAGGTTGGATGTTTGCGCTCTAATGCTCGGAGTTACGCTTGGTCATGCTGGTTTGAGTGGCTTTGAGAGTATGAGCGCGTCTACTTTTGAACCATCGGGTTGTGTGTAGTAGGCGCGTCTGCGCCCAGATTCGGTGTAATGCGCTGAGGTGTAGAGGGAAATTGCAGCGACATTATTGACTGCGACCTCGAGAAATGAGGTGTGCGCGCCCAAACCCTGTGCGCGGCTCTCATATGCGGCGAGCGCACGACGACCAAGGCCGCGCCCCCGCGCAGTTTTTGCAACAGCGAGGGTCAAGAGTTCGGCCTCATCGGCAACAACGCGCCCCATGATCATGGACGGGCCTTCGTCCTCAATCAAAAAGACCCCGTAAGACGCAAGAAGCCCCGCCAATTCGGTCTGTGACCATGGGCGGGGCGTCTCAAAAGTGTCTGCGTGGAGCGCCGCCAAGGCGTTTAGATCAGGAGCGCGTTCCACATGCGTTGACTGTATTTATGCCGCTACCGGGCGCACTTCGAGCACCTCGGGGATGTAGTGGCGCAGCAGGTTCTCAATCCCCATTTTGAGGGTCAGTGTCGACGATGGGCAGCCGGCGCATGCGCCTTGCATGTGCAGGTAAACCACGCCTTTTTCGAACCCGTGGAATGTGATGTCTCCACCATCTTGGGCCACAGCAGGGCGCACACGGGTATCAAGCAGTTCTTTGATCTGTTCGACAATCTCGCTGTCGGGTCCGTCATGCGCGGCGTGGCCGGCGTTTGTGGTTGCCTCACCCTCCATCACGGGGGCGCCAGATTGGAAATGCTCCATGATCGCACCCAAAAGTGCGGGTTTGATGTGGTCCCAATCCGTGGACTCATCTTTGGTCACGGTCACAAAATCATGACCGAAAAACACGCCCGTGACGTTGCCAACGGCAAAAATGCGCGCGGCTAGGGGGGACGATGCTGCCGCCTCTTGTGTCGTGAAATCTGCCGTGCCCGCCTCAAGAACGGTTTGTCCGGGGAGAAACTTCAATGTGGCGGGGTTCGGCGTGGATTCGGTCTGAATGAACATGGCAGCTATTCCTTACTTGTCAGGTCGGATATGCGCCTTTGACGCGTAGAAGTCAATATTTAGAACGCTTCTAAGTGGGCGATCTTGCGGGGTTAGGTGATTTCCTCAAGGCGCTCTTTCGAGATTTCGCCGGGCACCAATGTCATCGGGATCGGCAAAAATCCGGCTTGTTTGGTCATGGCAGCGATCAACGGGCCGGGGCCATGTTTTTCGGTGCCCGCCCCCAAAACCAAAACGCCGATCCCAGCGTCTTCTTTGATTTGGGACAGGATTTCGTGCACTGCTTCGCCTTCGCGAATAACCAGTTCGGGATCAATGCCCTGACGATCACGCATCCATTTCGCAAACACCTCAAAGTGCGCAACGATACGGTCGCGGGTTTCCTCGCGCATGATGTCGGCCACCCCGATCCAGTGATTGAATTCCTCTGGGGGAATAATGGATAGGATCGTGACGCCCGCACCGGTGTTGGCCGCGCGCATGGCGGCAAAGCGCATTGCGTTCAGGCATTCGCGACTGTCGTCTAGGATCACAAGAAATTTGCGCATCAGGCCCTCCGTCGAACGCATCATAGTGCAATGATGGACGAGACCGCCGTGCGGGGCAAGCTATGCGAAAAAAGAAATGCCCCCGACCGTTTAAAAAGTCAGGGGCAGTGTCGTGGCCATGCGTATCAGCGGACAAAGCCCATGATATCAAATGTCTTGTTGAGGATCGGCTCGGCGATGGCGCGTGCTTTGTCCGCCCCATGTGCCATGATGCGATCAATCTCTGCGGGATCATCCATAAAGCGGCGCATTTCGCCCGAAATAGGAGCCAGTTTTTCAACCGCAAGATCCGCCAACGCAGGTTTGAATTTGCCCCATCCCTGACCGCCGTACTCAGCCAAAACGGCGTCATTCGAAATGTCAGCCAATGCAGCGTAGATATTGACGAGGTTGCGGGCTTCGGCGCGATCGGCAAGCCCGTCCATGGAGTCGGGAAGTACATCTTGGTCGGAGCGGGATTTTTTGAACTTCTTGGCGATGGTGTCAGCATCATCAAGCATGTTGACGCGCTCCATGTCACTCTCGCCCGATTTTGACATTTTTTTGGTGCCATCGCGCAGGTTCATGACGCGCATAGCTGGCCCTTCGATCACGGGAGTGGTTTCGGGGAAAAAGTCCACTTTGTAATCGTGGTTGAATTTTTTGGCGATATCACGGGTCAGTTCGACGTGCTGTTTTTGATCTTCGCCTACGGGCACATGTGTGGCGTGGTAGGCGAGAATGTCGGCGGCCATCAAAGACGGGTAGGCATACAGGCCAAGCGAGACCTGTTCGGAGTTTTTGCCTGCTTTGTCTTTGAATTGGGTCATGCGGTTCATCCATCCGACCCGCGCAACACAGTTAAAGAGCCATCCAAGTTCGGCGTGTGCGGAGACGCGCGATTGATTGAACAAAATGGATTTTGACGGATCAATGCCAGAGGCCAGATAGCCCGCCGCCACTTCGCGTGTGGCTGTGCGTAGATCGTCGGGATTTTGCCAGACGGTCACGGCATGCATGTCGACCACACAATAGATCGTTTCGAAATCGCCACCTTGCATCCCTACAAAACGCTTGATCGCGCCAAGGTAGTTGCCGAGTGTCAGACCTCCCGAAGGCTTGATCCCTGAAAAGACGCGAGGGGTAAAAGCAGCGTCAGCCATGTGTTTTCTCCGTCAAACTGGATGTAATGTCCTGTCTGGTTGTCCTAAAGCGTTTTGGAATATTGTTGAAGTCATAATAGTAAAACGGGCTTGGTTGATCCTGATGTTGGGTGCGCCTCGCCATCAAGTGGTTGTAAATTCGCCCCCGAACCGTTTTATGCGAGACACACGTAGCAAGGAACCGCGCGATATGTCCGATCATTCAGATGACCATGAGTACACACCAGAGTCTCCGTTCAATGCGCTTCCGCCAGCCGTAGTGTTATTGGCGGTTGTGATTGGTGGTATCGAATTGCTGTTTCAAATCGGGTCGTATGGGATCGTCGGCGGGCCGGACGCAATCGGGTGGCGGATCACCGCAATGGAACAATTTGCGTTCTTTGATACGGTGTTCGACGCGATGCGTGACCAAGGCATTTGGCCGTTCGAGCATGTGCAGCGGTTTTTAACCTACGCCTTTGTGCATCATTCGTTTACGCACGCGGCGATGGTGGTGGTGTTTATTCTCGCACTTGGCAAAATGGTTGGTGAGACATTTGGCAACATCGCCGTGCTTATTGTCTTTTTTGTCTCTGTGGTGGCGGGGGCGCTTGCCTACGGTTTGTTTTTGGACACATCGACGCCGCTTGTGGGGGCGTATTCAGGGGCTTATGGCCTTATCGGGTCATATACGCTAATGCTCTGGATCGGCCTCGGCGCGATGAAGCAAAATCAGATGCGTGCCTTTACGCTCATTGGCTTTTTGCTCGCAATCCAGCTCATATTTGGATTGTTGTTTGGGGCAACACCCGACTGGCTGGCAGATATTGCGGGCTTTGTTATGGGCTTTGGGGTCTCGATCCTACTTGTCCCCGGTGCGCCGCGCCGCATTTTGGCGCGGATCCGCAAACGCTAGCCGCGTTTTACCGCCGCTTTGAGGTCGGACAATTTCATCGCGCCGATGGCGTATGCGGCTACGAAATAGACGGCAATGCCACTTGCCACCATGATGAATACAGCCAGACCGCGCGACAGGTCATAGACAGGGGCGAGCAGGATGTTCACGCCATAAACGTACGCGCCCATTATGGCCGAGGCGATAAAAATGCGCGGTGCGCGGCTGCGTAGTCGCGCGTCTATTTTGACGTCATCGCCCATGGTTTTTGTCCCACGCCACAACAACCAGACCATTGTCCAGGCGGCGAGGGTGGTGGCCACTGCGGCGGCGAGATAGCCGATTGCAAACGACAGACCGATTGCGACGACGGCATTGATGACCATTGCCCACAGGGCAAATCGAAACGGCGTTCTGGTGTCTTCGCGCGCGAAATAAAGCGGCTGTAGGACTTTTTGCATTACGAACGCGGGCAGGCCAACGCCGTATATAGCCACGGCCATCGCGGTTTTTTGCGCGTCTTCAGGCGTAAAGCGGCCACGTTGGAATAGGAATGAAATCAGCGGCTCCGGCACGATCATCAAGGCAACGGCGGACGGGACCGTGAGCAAAAGCGCGAATTCCATCGCACGGTTCGACGCATCACGCGCGCCCGCACCGTCACCTGCATGAAGTCTGCGCGACAGATCCGGTAAGAGAACAACCCCAATAGCAATGGCTACGACACCGAGCGGAAGTTGGTAGAGGCGATCAGCGAGATTGAGATATTGCAGCGCGCCCGCCTCGCCAAAGGACGCAACTTGGCGTCCGATCAAGAGGTTGATTTGCACAACGCCCCCCGCAAGGGCGGCAGGGCCAGCAAGGATCAGCAGGGTTTTGAGCTCTGGCGTCATACGCGGAAAGCGGGGGCGTAGATTGAACCCGATTTTAGCGGCAGCGCGCCAAACGATGGCGAGTTGTGCAATGCCTGCAAGAGGCACCGACCAGATCAACGCTTTGGCGACATCCCACCCCATCCACGCCGCACCGACCATCGCGCCAGACAGGATGATGTTGAGCATGACGGGGGCGGCGGCGGCGGCGGCAAATTTGCCTGACGCGTTGAGAATGCCCGCAAAGAGGGCAGAGAGCGCAATAAAGAAGATGTAGGGAAAGGCGACCCGACCAAAATCAACGGCCAAATCAAAACGTGCGTCACCAATAAACCCCGCCGCCATTGCGGAGACTAAAAATGGCATGGCGAGTGTCGCCACCAACGTCAGGGCGATGAGCATTGAGGCGAGAACGGACAGTGTGTCCTCGGCGAACTCTTTTGCTTCGGCCTGTGCGTCGAGCTTTTTGGAGAACAGCGGGACAAAGGCAACATTGAGTGTACCCTCGGCAAAGAACCGGCGGAACATGTTGGGGAGCGAGAAGGCGACAACGAAGGCTTCGGCTGCGGGGCCAGCGCCCAAAAATGCGGCAATCAGCGCGTCACGAACGAACCCCATAACACGGCTCATGAGGGTCCATCCCCCAACCGTGACAAAGCCCTTGATCAGGCGGATCGGCTTCATGAATTTTTAGCCCTTTGTGCGCCCTGCGTGATTGCATCTCGTAGCTTTTTCTCAAGCGAGGCTTGTTTGCTTTCGGCGTGAAGTTTCATTCCGAACATGTCCTTGACGTAAAAGCTATCGACCACTTGTTCGCCGTAGGTCGCGATTTGAGCGGTGGCAATCGAGATGTGATTGTCGGCAAGAGCGCGGGTGAGATCGTACAACAGGCCCGCACGGTCACGGGTGTCGACCTCTATAATGGTAAAGATTTCGGAGCCATCATTGTCAAAACTGATGGAGGTTGGCACGCGAAACGCACTTTCGCGCTTTTTGATTTTGTCGCGCGGGATGAGTGCATCTCGCGCCACAACCTCGCCACGTAGGGTTTTTTGGATCATCTGGCGCAGGCGCGGCAAACGGCTTTGCTCAAACGGGTGGCCGTCATTGTCCTGAATCCAGAATGCGGCCGTCGCGTAACCATCGCGCGTGGTATAAGTCCGTGCGTCCACGACATTTGCGCCCACAAGGGCCAAGGCCCCGGCCAGACGTGAGAAAATGCCAGGGTGATCGGCCAACGCGAAACACGTGCGGGTCGCATCGCGGTCCTCGTCGGGTGTGATATCGATACTGATCTGATCGTCTTTGATCTCTTTGAGCAGTGTGGCAAAAATCATATGTGCGGACGTGGGCAACCCTTGCCAATAGGGGCCATAATGGCGCTGGACCTCTGCGCGCAGGTCGGGTTGTGGCCAATCGGACAATGCGGCACGCAGGGACTTTTTCGCCTCGCCTTCGCGGGCCTCACGGTTCACGGCCTCAAGCCCGTGTTCAAGTGCATGTGCGGTCTGAGCGTGCAAATTACGAAGCAAAACCGCTTTCCAGTTGTTCCAAACGCCGGGGCCAACACCGCGGATGTCGCATACCGTCAACACAGTGAGCAGATCGAGACGTTCGCGCGTTTTCACCGCTTTGGCAAAGTCGCGCACGGTGCGCGGGTCGGACAAATCACGCTTTTGCGCCACGTCCGACATCAACAGGTGATACCGGATCAGCCACTCCACGGTTTCGCATTCCGCAGGTTTTAGGCCCAGTAGTGGCGCGACCTTGCGCGAGATTTGCGCGCCCAAAATTGAATGGTCTTCTTTGCGACCCTTGCCAATATCGTGCAACAGCAAGGCGACATAAAGAACCCGACGATTTACACCACGTTTTAGAATGCCCGAAGCAACTGGAAGCTCCTCGACAAGCTCCTCGCGCTCGATTTGTGCGAGGTTGGAAATCACTTGGATGGTGTGTTCGTCGACGGTGTAGCTGTGATACATATTGAATTGCATCATCGCCACGATCACTTGGAATTCGGGAATAAAGGCGCCCAAAACACCAAGCTCGTTCATTCGCCTCAGGGCGCGTTCCGGATTGCCGTTTTTAAGCATTAAATCCATGAAAATCCGCTGCGCCTCGGGGTTGTCGCGCATCGCGGAGTCGATTTTGTCGAGATTGGCGGAAATACACCGCATCGCATCGGGATGGATCAAATGGCCTGTGCGCAGCGCCTCTTCGAACAAGCGCAAGATATTGACAGTGTTGCCAAGAAAGTCGGCCTCATTGGCAAAGTTGAGCCGCCCGCGCTCGACATAAAACCCGTGCCCGACCTTTCGCTTTCGTTTGAAAAAACGTTGCAAAGCCGGCTCTTGTTTGACGTGCGAGTCCTCAAGTGTTGTGAGGAAAATACGGGTCAATTCCCCAACGCGTGTGGCGTGACGAAAATAGGCCTGCATGAAATGTTCAACCGCGCGCCGACCCGTGTGGTCAATAAAGCCCAAAAACTCGGCGACCTCGACCTGAAGGTCAAAGGTGAGCTGATCCATTGGTCGATTTGCGATAAGATGCATTGCGTTGCGCGTGGCGTGCAAAAACGTTTCCGCCTCTTCGAACTGAAGGTATTCGTCGGCTGTGAAAACGCCAGCATTGACCAGATCAGCGGTGCGGCGCACGCCGTGGACATATTTTGCGATCCAAAAAAGCGATTGTAGATCCCGAAGTCCACCTTTGCCCTCTTTGACGTTTGGCTCGACCACATAGCGTTGTCCACCTTGTTTGCGGTGGCGCTCGGAGCGCTCTTCGAGCTTGGCCTCAATGAATTCGCGGGCTGTGCCCTTGAATAGATCATCGCGCAATCTGGTGTGTAACTCATCCGCCAGATCAACATTTCCTGCGAGTTGGCGGATTTCGAGCATGGATGTGCGGATCGTGAAATCTTCACGTCCCAAGCGGATACAGTCCTTGATCGTGCGGGTGGCATGGCCAACTTTGAGGTGCATGTCCCAGAACATGTAGAGCATGCTTTCGACCACACTTTCGATCCAACCGTTGATTTTGTGCGGCGCAAGAAACAGCAAATCGACATCGGAGTGCGGCGACATTTCCCCGCGTCCGTATCCACCCACAGCCAGCACGGCAATCCGTTCGCCCTCTGTTGGGGTCGGGTTCGGATGCAGCTTGGTCATCGCCGTAAACAACACGGATGTGACAAGACAATCTGTCAGCCATGCATAGGACGTGAGCGCGGGGCGTGCATTGCTTGGCGCTTGTTTGATCGCCGCCTCAATGACCGCGCGCCCATTGGTGTTGGCCTCGTTCAAAACGGCAACGGTGGCCGCACGAATAGATGCCGCATCCGATGCGTCTTTCCACGCATCGGTGAGGGCGGCGCTCACGGCTTCGACATCAAAGAGGGCCTCAGGAGCGCAAATTGTGCTTCTCGGAGGTGTCGGAACGAATGAAGAGAGGGTCAGCTTAGAGGCCGAACCCCCCGAAGGCTCTTGGTGCAGGGTCAATCTCTACTACCTGATTGTTTTGAATGGTGGCGATGGACAAGCCGCGCTCGTTGGTGCCGTTGGGCAAGAGGCGGAACACGCCGTTGACTCCCGCAAAGCCCGAGGACCGTGTGAGAGCTTGCGTGGTGAGTGCGTTGGCGTCGCCCGATTTTACGAGGGCTCCGATTGCGGCGATGCCGTCATAGGCCAACCCTGCCAAGGCATGGGGCTGTTGCCCGTAGGCAGCAGAATAGCGGCCCGCAAACGTTTGCGTCAATGCGGCGTCTGGGATCGCAAACCAGCTATTTTGCAAACCGGGCAAGGTCATGGCCGTGGGTGGGATGTTCCACCGCTGAAGCCCGATGTATTGCGTGCTCGGGCTTGTGATCCCGTTTTCAGGAAGCATTTGCGCCAAAAGCGGCATTGCGCCGTCATTGCCGGATGTGAAGAAAATCGCTTCTGCGCCCGCCGAGCGAGAGCTTGCAGCAATTTCAGGAATGGCTTGCGTTACGCCCGTTTGGCTCATCTCAAATGAGGTTTGCCCAGACAGTGTAGCGCCGTTGCTACCAATCGCTGCAACAACAGCTGCGGCACCTGCGGTTTCTGCGGGATTTTCGCCATTCACAACAAGAATGTTTTTCTTGCCGTTCTTGACTGCGTAGCGGACCAGACGGTTGGCCGTGTTCGCAAAGGTTGGCCCGAGGATAAAGACGTTGCCCCCCGCGACATCGGGGTTATTCGAGAATGAGAGGACATTTACACCGGCGTTCGCGGCGGGGATGCCTGCGAGTTTGGCGGAGCCGCCATATACGGGGCCAAGAATGATTTTCGCGCCACTCGCAACCGCTTGGCTTGCAGCGGCTGATGCGCGCTCGGCAGAGCCGCCTGTTGGATAGACTTTGAGGTCGATGGTGACGCCTTGAAGGTCAGCCATGGCCAAACGAGCCGCGTTTTCAATCGACTGCGCCAGTGCAACATCGGAACTTTGGGCCGAATCGTAAGGCACTAACAGCGCTACGGGGACGGGTTCGGATGTATCGATTTTGGGACCATTGCTGCCGGATGACGGAACTGGCACATCACATGACGCGATTGCGACAACGGATAAGGCCGCTACAAATTTAATGAGGGAAGGTCGAGAGGGGAAAAGACGAGTAAACATTGGCGAAATCACTCCTGACAGTAACGTCATCGACGAGGGGTGTGTAAAACTGAATTTTGACTTAGGGTCGGGTAGCAGACTAAGGCACTCAAGCCAATGAGTAAACGCCACATAACGGGACCCTCCGCGTGACATATCAAATCAAGCCACTAACCGCCGGCCTCTATTTCGTCGCCACACCAATCGGCAATGCCCGTGATATCACGTTGCGCGCACTTGACGTGTTGGCCTCTGCGGACGTTCTTGCCGCCGAGGACACCCGCACGCTGCGCAAGTTGATGGAGATACACGGTGTCCCACTTGGGGATCGCCACATCATTGCATACCACGATCACAACGGTGCAAAGGCGCGTCCGCGGTTGTTGGGCCTAATGGCTGCGGGGAAATCAGTGGCTTATGCGTCCGAGGCGGGCACGCCGTTGGTTGCGGACCCGGGTTTTGTATTGTCGCGGGAAGCCTTGGCGGCGGGTCATATGGTGACATCTGCACCAGGGCCATCGGCGATGATTGCGGCTCTTACTATTGCGGGTCTGCCGTCAGACCGGTTTTTGTTCGCGGGGTTCCCGCCGGCGTCAAAAGGTGCACGGCGCACGTTCTTTACCGAGTGGGGTGGGGTTCAAGCGACACTTGGCTTTTATGAAAGTCCCAAGCGGATTCACCGAACATTAAGTGAACTGTGCGATTTATACGGCCCAACGCGGGTCGTGGCGGTGTGTCGTGAAATCACCAAGCGATTTGAAGAGGTCATTTCCGGCCCCGTCAGTGAGGTGCTTGCCTCCATCGAGGCGCGAACTTTGAAGGGCGAGATTGTGCTTTTGGTGGATCGGCCTGCGCAGTTGACGGCCGAGGATATTGATCTTGATGCCGAAATTGACCGTGCGCTTGAAACCTTGTCGCTCAAGGATGCTGCCGCGCATATTGCGGCCGAGTTCGGTTTGAAAAAGCGCGAAGTGTACCAACGTGCATTGGAGCGTAGCAAAGAGGACGAGTGAGTGACGCCGCAAAAAGATGCGCCTTTAACCCAGCCGCAAAAGGCACGCGCATTGCGCGGACAACGCGCCTATCTGTCGGGTCTTAGCGCAGAGGGATGTGTGAGCGATCATTATTTGGCACTGGGCTATGAGCGGATTGCAGAGCGTTGGCGCGGTGCAGCGGGCGAGATTGATTTGATCTTTTGGAAAGATGACGTGTTCGTGTTTGTCGAGGTGAAAGCCTCAAAGCGGTTGGCCGATGCGGCCGAACATTTACGCCCCTCTCAGATGCTGCGGATCATGCGCTCTGCCGAGGATTACATCGGACGACAGCCAAAGGGTCTGTTGTCGGACATGCGGATTGATGTGGCGCTTGTGGATGGAGCTGGTGCAATTGAGGTGATTGAAAACGCGCTTATGTGACAATCTGCGGGCGGTTGTGCGTTTGCGCATGGACCTTTCTCATTGAAAGCACGCGGGTGGTGGTCCATCTATTGGTAAAGCCAACTGGAGTATTTTCATCGTGACCAACGCCGCACTCAAAGTCGCCATTCAGATGGACCCTATCGGTCCCATCGATATCAACGCGGATAGTACCTTTCGCATTATGATCGAGGCGCAAGAGCGCGGTCATACGCTATTTTATTACACGCCTGATAAGCTCGCCTTTCAAGAAGGGCGAGTGACCGCGCGCGGTTGGCCCGTTGAGGTGCGCCGCGAGGTGGGAAATCACTATACGCTGGGCGAGGAACAAGAGGTCGATCTTTCGACATATGATGTGGTGTGGCTACGCCAAGATCCGCCGTTTGATATGGGCTACATCACCTCCACGCATCTTCTCGACATGATCCGCGACACCACTTTGGTTGTGAATGACCCGTTTTGGGTGCGCAACTATCCAGAGAAGTTGTTGGTGTTGCAGTTTCCAGATTTGACCCCGCCCACGACGATTGCACGCGATCTCACCACCATCCGCGCGTTCAAGGAAAAGCACGGCGATATCATTTTGAAACCCCTATACGGCAATGGCGGGGCGGGTGTGTTTCGTCTCGATCCCAATGACCGTAACCTGTCGTCGCTCCACGAGTTGTTCACGGGCATGTCGCGCGAGCCGATGATTGTGCAAAAATTCCTTCCCGATGTGTCCAATGGCGACAAACGCGTGATTTTGGTCGACGGTGCACCGGTAGGGGCCATCAACCGCGTGCCGCAAAAGGGCGAAACCCGTTCGAACATGCATGTTGGCGGGCGTCCCGAAAAGATTGGGTTGAGCGCGCGAGATCTAGAAATCTGCGCCAAAATCGGTCCTTTGTTGAAAGAAAAAGGTCAGGTTTTTGTAGGCATCGACGTGATTGGGAACTACCTCACCGAGATCAATGTGACCTCTCCAACGGGCATTCAGGAATTGGAGCGCTTTGACGGTACCAATACTGCGGCACTGCTTTGGGAAGCGATTGAGGCCAAGCGCGCGTGACTTGCGTCCGCTATGCGCGTTCGCGCGAGGCAACCACGCGGTAACTTAATGCCTCCGCGAGATGAAGGCGATTGATCTGATCCGCGCCCGCGAGATCGGCGATTGTGCGCGCGACACGTAAAATACGGTGATACCCGCGCGCCGACAGACCCAGTTTGTCGGCGGCGAGGGACAAAAGCGCACGCCCTTCGGCATCTGGTGTCGCAACCTCCTCTAATGTGCGCCCCTCGACATGGGCATTGGTGCGGATGTTGGTGCCCTCATAGCGCGCGGCCTGAATGGCGCGTGCGCGGGCTACGCGTCTGGCGATTACAGATGATGGTTCTCCACACGGCGCGCGTTCAAGGTCAGCCATTTCAACTGGCGGCACTTCGAGGCGCAAATCAAAACGGTCCATCAGCGGTCCAGAAATACGGCCTAAATAGTCCTCTCCGCAAATGGGCACTTTGGAACAGGCCCGCGCGGGATCTGGTAAGTAGCCGCATTTGCAGGGATTGGCGGCGGCAATGAGCATGAAGCGGGCCGGATAGCGGGTGTGGGCGTTGGCGCGCGCGATCATCACTTCGCCCGCCTCAATGGGTTGGCGTAGACTGTCGAGCACGGCGCGCGGAAACTCTGGCAATTCATCCAAGAACAACACCCCGTTGTGAGCGAGCGATATCTCCCCAGGCTTTGCACCGCGTCCACCGCCAACGATTGCGGCACGTGATGCTGTATGATGTGGTTCGCGAAACGGGCGCGCGCGGCTAATTCCACCTGAATCTAACAGCCCCGCCAGCGAATGAACCACCGACGTCTCGAGTGCTTCTTGGGCGGACAGCTCGGGCAAAATGGTGGGCAAACGGGCGGCAAGCATCGACTTTCCCGACCCGGGAGTTCCAACAAGAAACATATGGTGGTGCCCTGCCGCAGCAATTTCGATTGCGCGCTTTGCCTTTTCTTGTCCTTTCACATCCATCATGTCTCGGGTGTGATTGGGGAGGTGCACTTCTCCCGGTTCTGAGGGGGTGAGCGGCGCATCTCCCGTTGCGTGGCGAATGAGTTTGGCCAAGGTGCGAGGCGCAAATACAGGCGTGACCCCAACCCATGCCGCCTCTGGCCCGCAGGTTTCAGGGCAGATCAAATCGCATCCGAGTGCACCAGCGGCAAGCGCAGAGGGCAATGCGCCCGCCACCCCCACCAATGTGCCGTCGAGAGACAGCTCCCCAATTGCGAGCATCTTTTCGGCGGCATCCTCCGGGATCAATCCGGTCGCTGCCAAAAGCGCAATTGCGATGGGTAAATCGAAATGAGATCCCGCTTTGGGCAAATCGGCGGGCGAGAGATTGATCGTGATTTTCTTGGACGGTAGCGCGATTTGCATAGAGGCCAACGCGGCGCGCACCCGTTCGCGGGCTTCCGAGACGGCTTTGTCTGGCAAACCGACAATGGTGAAGCTCGGCAATCCCGCGCTAACGGCGCATTGCACATCTACAGGGCGGGCGTCTACGCCCTCAAATGCAACCGTCCACGTGCGTGCAACCATGATAACTCTCTCACTAATACCTGCATCACGCCTAGCGATGCAGGGTTAGAAAGTGGTTAACGAGACATGAGTTTAGTCTGCGACAGGCCATGGTTGCGTTGGCAAACCCAAATCGTAGGGCATCGGGGTGTATGTTGTTTTCAATCCCTCGCGCCGCCATTTTCGAAACGCAGTGTCATTGAGATGGGTCATCGCATAGGCGCGCAAGCGATCAGATACTGGCAGGTCATACCCGACAATGCGCGCAGCCACTGGCGCGTAAAAGGCATCCGCAGCCGTATAGTCGCCAAAAAGCCAAGGCCCGTCTGCGCCAAACCGGTCCATCGCGCGGCCAAGAAGATCGTCAATCCGCGCAAGATCCGCTTTCACGGCATCGCTTGAGCTGAACCCTTTCATCACATAGATAAGCTGCATCCCGCAGTCGGTGCGCAAGGCGCTAAATCCGGCGTGCATTTCACCCACAAGCCAGCGAGCATAGCTACGCGCTTCGTCGTCTTTGGGCCAAATACCTGCGTCTGGGTGGCGCTCTGCGAGGGTTTCGGCAATTGCGGAGGTTTCGCCAACAACCCAGCCTTCAGGTGTGCGCAGGGTTGGAACGAGACGCGCCGGCGCAAGGCTCGCCATGTCTTTGGCCATGGTCCCCGAATACAGCCCGAGCATGTGTTCGGTGTAGGGAATGTCGAATTTCTCAAGAAGCAGCCAGCCGCGCAAACTCCAGCTTGAAAACGATTTGTCGCCAATAAAAAGGTCGTAAGGCATGTAAAACTCCTGTGCGTGATCCGACTAGGCTACGAGGAATTCATTGATCGCGAAAACGAATAATCGGCATGTGTTTCATTCTGGAAAGTGATTGATGTGCGTTGCGTCCCAGTGCCCTTGCGCCCAGTCGCCCTTGCGGTGGATGACGGTCAAAGACAGGGGTGATATTTCGTGGCCGAGTGCTGTGTAGGGCGTGCAATTCAGAGCCTTTTGTAACAACGTCAGGATCACACCCATGTGCGCGACGACGATCACATCGCCCGTATGCGCCTCAACGGCGGCGGCCACGCGCGCGGCCAGTGTGTTCCAGCTTTCGCCATCCGGCGGGGCCGTGTCACCTGGTGTCTCGAACACCTGACGCGCGAGGGCGCTATCGCGGGCCTCGACGTCTGCCCAAGTGAGATCTTCCCATGCGCCAAAATAGTTTTCGCGCAAACGTGGATCGTGGGGAAGGCGCGGGCGCCCCTGTTGTAGAACGTCGGCAGTCTTTACGGCTCTGGACAGGTCTGATGAAATTATGGGAGCATCGGGCAAACGCGCCTCCAAGCGGGCGATTTTATCTGTTTCTGATAGGTCAGCGGGGACATCTGTCCATCCGACAAAGCGTTTGGCATGTGTCGGCCCGTGACGTACGAGATAAAGACGGCTCATGACAATGCCTCGGGTCGCGCGCCCTTGAGCATGAACGGCAGACCCGCCATGACGCCCACAACCGCGCCTGCGACCTCGGCGATCTGACGGTTGAGCGTGCCTTGTGCGATCCGGAACTGGCGTGATAGCGCGTTATCAGGCACGATACCTTGGCCGACTTCGTTCGTGACAATCACAATTTGCGCGGGGGTCTGACGCAAGGCGTCGAGCAATGCCTGCGTTTCCGCCTCTAGATCATGATCCGCCAAAAGATGGTTGGTGAGCCAAAGGGTTGCGCAATCAAACAGGACGATTTGTCCCGCAGTTGCCGCGGCCACAATCCGCGCAGCGTTAAATGGCTCTTCGATTGTATGCCAGTTTTCTCCACGTTGTGTGCGGTGGCGATCAACCTTTGTGCGCATCTCATCGTCAAAGGTCTGGGCTGAGGCGAGGTAGATACGGTCCAAGCCGCTGTGAAAGCATATCTTTTCCGCGATACTTGATTTTCCTGAGGAGGCTCCGCCGATCACCAGAGTGATAGTTTTGGGCATGATCATAAAACTTTCTGTCATCCGGATGCGTTGTTGCTTCGTAACATTCGTATCTAAGACCCGCAATGAGGCCCTCAAGGGCTTCAAAGCATTCAAAATCAGGGAGTTTGTTTCCATGGCACTCGATGCGACTGCACAAGACCAACGTTTTTCCCGCCGCGCGATGAAGGCAGAAATGCTGGACGCCGACACGGAACGCGACCTTGCGATTGCATGGCGCGATCACCGTGACGAGGCGGCCTTGCACCGGCTGATCAGCGCCTACATGCGTCTTGCGATTTCGCAAGCCTCAAAATTCAAACGCTACGGCGCGCCGATGAATGACCTCATTCAAGAGGCGGGTCTTGGCCTGATGAAGGCCGCGGACAAATTCGATCCCGATCGCGGCGTGCGATTTTCCACCTACGCGGTGTGGTGGATCAAAGCGTCTGTTCAAGACTATGTGATGCGCAATTGGAGTCTCGTTCGGACTGGTTCGACCTCCTCGCAAAAGTCGCTGTTCTTTAATATGCGCCGCGTTCAGGCACGGTTTGAGCGCGAGGCGTCCACACATGGTGAAACGCTTGATCGTGCTCAATTGCATCAAAAAATTGCGATGGATTTGGGTGTTCCGCTGCGAGATGTGGAAATGATGAACGGGCGCTTGTCGGGTTCGGATTTCTCGCTCAATGCACAGCAATCGGGCGAGGACGAGGGGCGTGAGTGGATCGACACGCTCGCTGATGATGGTGAAACAACCGCCGAAATGGTGGGTGAGGCGCATGATCAACAACAGCTCAAAGGGTGGATCACTGATGCGATGGACGGCCTGACAGAACGTGAGCGGCTTATTCTGCGCGAGCGCAAATTGGCGGATGAGCCACGTACCCTAGAAAGTCTGGGAGACGAGTTGTCCTTGTCCAAAGAGCGGGTTCGTCAGCTTGAGGTTGCGGCCTTTGGGAAGATGCGCAAATCGCTTGAGCGGCACGGTGAGGCGCTAGAGTCATTTCTGCACTGAGCAAAGTGATGTGTCAGTGTTTGCGCCGCGTTCTTGTTTTTATGTGGCATCATGCTTAAACCTTGGCGCAATGGTCAAAGGGGTTCAAGATGCTGCATGACAAGACAATTTTGCTCATCATCGGCGGTGGTGTAGCCGCATTCAAGTCGCTCGACCTGATCCGCCGGATGCGCGATGAGGGGGCGCGCGTTGTACCTGTGCTGACCAAGGCGGCCGAACAGTTCGTGACGCCGCTTTCTGTCTCTGCGTTATCGGCGCAAAAAGTATACAGTGATCTGTTTGATCTCACGGATGAGGCAGAGATGGGACATATTGAGCTGTCCCGCGCGGCGGATCTGATTGTTGTTGCCCCTGCTACGGCAGATTTGATGGGGAAAATGGCCGCTGGACTGGCGAATGATCTGGCCTCAACTGTGTTGATGGCAACAGACAAACCTGTGCTTGTCGCGCCATCGATGAATGTTCGGATGTGGCATCATCCCGCCTGTCAACGCAATGTGGCGACCCTTAAGTCTGATGGAATTGTGTTTGTCGGTCCCGATGAGGGCGCGATGGCCTGTGGTGAATTTGGCCTTGGTCGTATGGCCGAGGTGGCGGATATTATCGCCGCTGCATCGGGTGTGCTTACCAACGGACCACTGACGGGCAAACATGCGCTTGTCACCTCTGGCCCGACCCATGAGCCGATTGATCCCGTGCGCTATATCGCTAATCGTTCGTCAGGGGCGCAAGGCACGGCTATTGCAACCGCATTGCGTGATCTTGGGGCATCCGTGACGTTTGTCACAGGGCCTGCTGACGTGGCCCCGCCCGCAGGTGTGCGTGTCGTGCGGGTGAATACCGCGCGTGAGATGAAAGACGCCGTTGAGGCTGCCTTACCCGCCGATGTGGCGGTCTTTGCTGCGGCTGTTGCCGATTGGCGCGTTGCCTCTCAAAGTGCGTCTAAGATTAAGAAAAAGAACGGTGCTTTGCCTGTTTTGGAATTTGCAGAAAATCCAGATATCCTTGCCGCTGTCAGTCAGATGACATCTGGTCGCCCCCAGCTTGTGATCGGGTTTGCCGCTGAAACGGATCAGGTTTTGGATCACGCAACGGCGAAACGCGTGCGCAAAGGATGCGACTGGATTGTGGCCAACGACGTTAGCCCCGAAACTGGAATTATGGGGGGGGCGCAGAATGCCGTGACCCTTATTTCTGATACAGGCGCAGAGGTTTGGCCCCGTATGAACAAATCTGATGTGGCAACAAAACTGGCTAATTTGATCGTGGATGAACTTGGCCGTGGCGTGTAACCGCGTGCGACCCAAAAGGGGGCGAAAATGAGCGTTGCGATCAAACTCCAGTGGCTGGACGGTGCCGATCATTCGGTGCCTTTGCCATCTTATGAGACGGATCAGGCGGCGGGGGCGGACCTTCGTGCGAACTTGTCGGTGGTTGATCGTGTTGAGGGCATTGTGATCGCGCCGGGCGCGCGCGCCCTGATCCCGACAGGCCTAAAAATGGAAATTCCCGCAGGGTTCGAGGTGCAAATTCGGCCCCGTTCCGGTTTGGCGCTCAAGCACGGGATTACCCTTGCAAATACGCCAGGGACGATTGATGCGGATTACCGTGGGCCTGTTGGTGTCATTGTGATCAATCTCGGATCCGACCCATTCACAGTGGCGCATGCGGACCGTATTGCGCAGATGGTCGTCGCCCCTGTGGTGCAAGCCATGTTCAACCTAGCAGATGAATTGAATACAACCGTGCGCGGCGATGGGGGCTTTGGCTCCACTGGCCGCGCGTAGGGCGCGGGCATGGGTGTTTTCATTATCATCTCTGCGGGGCTTTGGGGCATTGGTGCGCTGACGGGCGCGCCCTCTCGTGCGCGGTGGTCGATGATTGGCCTTTTGTATCTGGCTGTTCTGTTGGCGGTGGCATTGGTGCCCGAAAACAACCCGTTTGGCGGCGCGTTCGGTGAGTGGGCAATCCTCGGCGTTGGCGCGTGCGGTGTTGTTGCGTATCGGTTTGGGTTGGCAAAGCTGCGGGCGCGCGTGGCACAATCAACGCCAGACACACCCAAAGCCGATAAGCTGAGTGACGCAGAATTAGAACGTTACATGCGTCATATTGTTTTGCCTGATATTGGTGGCACAGGCCAAAAGAAGCTGAAAGATGCCAAGGTTCTAGTGGTCGGCGCGGGTGGGCTTGGCGCGCCTGTCTTGCAATATTTGGCGGCGAGCGGCGTGGGGACGATCGGCGTTATCGACGACGATGTGGTTGATGTGTCCAACCTTCAACGACAAGTGATCCACACCGATGACCGGCTCGGAATGCCAAAGGTGTTTTCGGCGCAAATGGCGATGACGGCTCAAAACCCTTTTGTGGAGGTGCGACCCTATAATCGGCGGTTTGATGAGACCTGCGCGCAATTGGTGGCGCAGTATGATCTTGTGCTCGACGGGTCTGATAATTTTGAGACACGGTATCTTGTGAACCGATTGTGTGTTGAGCAAGCGACCCCACTTGTCGCCGCAGCGATCACGCAATGGGAAGGTCAAATTAGCACATATAATTCAGCAAGTAATACGCCATGTTATCAATGCGTGTTCCCAATTGCGCCTGCTGCGGGCATGGTCCCGTCATGCTCAGAGGCGGGGGTTGCGGCCCCGCTTCCCGGTTTTTTGGGCACGATGATGGCGATGGAAGCGATCAAAGAACTCACAGGTGCGGGACAGGGGCTTGCGGGGCGGTTGGTCATATACGATGCGCTTTACGCACAGACGCGGACGATTGTGGTAAAAAAACGGGCGGATTGCCCGATTTGTGGCGGCTGACACTGTTCCTTTACCCCGCGCGCACATAGCTTGTCTTTCAAAGGAGACACGCATGACAAACCCGCTTCTGACCTCTTGGAATACCCCATTCGATGTGCCGCCGTTTGCACAGATTGACGACAGTCATTTCCAACCCGCTTTCGATGCCGCTATCGCCGAGGGGCGTGATGCGATCAGAGCAATTGCGGACAATCCGGAACCGGCAAGTTTTGTAAATACGATTGAGGCGATGGAGTTGGCCGAGGAGGCATTGGGCCGCGTCCTTGGTGTATTTTACAATCTCGCGGGCGCGGATAGCAATGACGCACGCCAAGAGTTACAGCGCGTATTTTCGCCCGCATTGGCCGCATATTCGACGGAAATCACCCAAAATGCAGCGCTCTTTGCGCGGATAGACGCGCTTTGGTCGGCGCGTGGCGACCTTGACCTTAATGAGGAACAGGCCCGTGTTTTGATGCTCACGCGGCGTTCTTTCGTGCGCTCCGGTGCACTGTTGCAAGGCGACGATAAAGTGCGCATGGCGGAAATCTCATCACGGCTTGCCACGTTAGGGACCGAATTTACACAACGTTTGTTGGCGGATGAGGGCGCGTGGTTTTTGGAACTGTCCGAGGCGGATCTGGATGGATTGCCGGCGTTTGTCATAGATGCCGCTCGTTCAGCGGGTGAGGAAAAGGGTGTGTCGGGTCCGTGTCTGACCACATCACGCTCCCTAATCTCGCCGTTTTTTGAGTTTTCGCCGCGCCGTGATTTGCGCGAAAAGGCATTTCATGCATGGACGTCACGCGGGGCGCGTGGTGGTAAAAACGATACCCGTGCGATTGCCGACGAGACGTTAAAGCTACGAGCAGAGCGCGCCGCGCTTTTGGGCTACGACAGCTTTGCGGCGTATAAGCTTGAGACGGAAATGGCCAAGACCCCCGATGCAGTGCGTGGATTGTTGATGGAGGTGTGGGAGCCGGCCAAACGGGCCGCACTGCGCGATGGTGCGCTACTTGAGGCCATGCTGCGCGCGGACGGGTTTGAGGGGCCACTAGAGCCATGGGATTGGCGGTACTATGCGCAGATCCGGCGCAAGGCCGAACACGATCTGGATGAAGCGGAGTTAAAGCCTTACCTGCAACTTGACCGTATGATTGAGGCCTCTTTTACCTGTGCTACGCGTTTGTTCGGATTGGAGTTTGAACCACTTGATATCCCACTGTACCACGCGGATGTCAGAGCGTGGAATGTGACGCGTGAGGGGCGCCATGTCGCCGTGTTCATAGGTGACTATTTTGCACGGGGATCAAAGCGGTCGGGCGCGTGGTGTTCGGCAATGCGAAGCCAGAAAAAACTAGGTGGAGACGTTGCGCCAATTGTTGTGAATGTGTGCAATTTTGCTAAAGCAGCACAAGGAAAGCCGAATTTGCTTTCTTATGATGATGCGCGCACCTTGTTCCATGAGTTTGGTCATGCCCTTCATCAGATGCTGTCCAATGTGACATACGAGTCTATTTCGGGCACGTCCGTTGCGCGTGATTTCGTTGAACTCCCCTCCCAACTTTATGAGCATTGGTTGGAAGTTCCCGCCCTCCTCGAAGAGTTTGCAACCCACGCCGAGACAGGCGAGGCGATGCCTGCGGATATGCTGAAACGTTTGCTTGCGGCGCAGACCTATGATCAGGGGTTCGCCACGGTCGAATATGTCTCATCGGCGCTTGTCGATCTCGATTTCCATGATGGAGCGTCCCCTGCGGACCCGATGCACTCACAGGCCGAAACACTTGAGCGGATCGGGATGCCGCGTGCGATCACGATGCGCCATGCCACACCGCATTTCGCACATGTGTTTTCCGGTGATGGATATGCGTCCGGATATTACAGCTACATGTGGTCGGAAGTGATGGATGCCGATGCGTTTGAGGCGTTCGAGGAGAATGGTGCATTTGACGTGGCGACCGCGAAAAGTCTCGAAGACAACATATTGTCGCGCGGTGGATCTCGCGACCCTGTTGCGCTTTACACCGCGTTTCGCGGGCGGATGCCGGGAGTTGAGGCCTTACTTAAGGGGCGTGGTTTGGTCGAGGTTTAAAGGATTCGACGCGGGCGAGGCGGATTAATCGGCCTCGCCTGAAACGTCTTTGTGGATGATCACATCGGCACGCGGGTAAACGTCGAGAATGGCGCTTTTTAGACCCGCTGAAATCGCGTGGGCCTCACGCAGTGTTTGATCGCCGTTCACTTCGATATGGACATGGATGAACGGTTTTGATCCCGCCATGCGCGTTTTGAGGTCGTGGAAATCGTCAACGCCGTCAAAATTACGCGCGATGCGTGCGATATTGTCTACAATGTCTTGTGGGGCGGAGCGATCCATGAGGGCGTCCCATGCGCTCTTGCCAATGCGAAGGCCGCCCAACGCAAGCATCGCGGCCGCCGCTAAGGCCACAACACTATCGATCATGGTGAGGCCGAATGCTGCCGAGGCCATGAGGGCAATGATCGCGCCAATATTTGGCACAAGGTCGCCAAGGTAGTGCAAACTATCGGCAGCGACGACCTTTGATCCTGTGGTCTGAGCGACACGGCGTTGCCACAACACAAGACAGACAGTGAGGATGATGGACAAAACCATCACGGCGACACCTGCGGTTTCTTGACCAACAAGTACAGGGGCGGGGGATAGCAACCTGCGCAGGGCCGACACCGCGATGACGCCGCTCGACAGCAAGATAAAGGTTGATTGCCCGAGGGCTGCCAAATCTTCGGCGGATGTATGTCCGAAACGGTGATCCTCATCGGGTGGGCGCGCGGCATAGTAGATTGCCATCAAACCACCCAAGGCCATCATCAGGTCCATGGCGCTATCGGCCAATGACGCCCCGATCGAAAGCGCGCCGGTTTGCGACAAGGCCCAAAGCTTGGCGATCACCAAAATCATGGCGACACTTACGGAGGCAAACCCCGCAGATAGGTTTAATCGACTGTCTGTCATCATCTACAGTGTCGCGCCTTTTAAGCAGTCAATTCAACTCTAATCGGATCTCTATGTGGGCGGGATATTCGGGTTCTACGGTGGAAAACGACGCGCAAACGGCACTATTCTAGTACTTCATCACCATAAACGCCCCAAAGGCCTGACTTGAGCACCCAGCCTTTGTATCCATCTGCGCTCGCCTCGCACCACGAAATATTGCACTCTAGCAAGCGTAGGATTACACCTTTTTCTGCTTGCGCATTCAGGCGGCTTGAGGTGTCGGGCTTTTTGTAGAGGTCAACCGTTTCATCGGTCACAATGGCCGTGCGCACACCGGAAATGAGGGTGTAGTGGATCCACCCTGTTGCGTCCTCATTGTCACGCACACGCCGCCAGTGACCGTATTCTGCGATGACCTCAAACGGGTAGCCGCGCTGCTTAAATACCCAATCGATACGGTGGCTAAGTGATGGTCCGCGCCGCAAGTTGGCCGTGTTGGCCTTGAGCGAGACGAACCGTGGTAAGGGCAAGTTTGTGACCGTTCCGCGATCAGAAAGGGGTGCCGTAGGGGCGGCCGTGACGGTCGGGCTCGCTTGAGGTTTCGCAACCTCGTCTTGACTGGCTGGTAGGCCGCTCGGCGTCTCTTGTGCAAAGGCCGCTCCGATATGCGTCAAGGTGATCAGGGCGGCGCACAAGGTGTAAACGATCGCGGTGCGGGCCGAACGCCAAGGTGTGTGGCGCAATTGCCGCGCCGTTTGCGGAGCAGTTGCCGAATATACTGCCTGCATGTTCACCCTCATGGCCTCGAAATACATATCAAAATAACGGGCAAACGTCCGCTTGTCGCGTCTCTTTGCGCAGTGTTCTTATCGGATACCCCTTGCCCATATGCAATGCTGTTTGCACAATGGGATCAGGTAACGGTGCCCAAACGTGCGCACCATGGAGGTGCAACATGTCAGACAATCGTCCAAAAGTCTTTGTGACACGCCGACTGCCCGATGCGGTCGAGGCGCGGATGGGTGAGTTGTTCGATGTCCGTTTGAGCGCTGCCGATGAAAAGCTATCGCGAGATCAGTTGATCGACGCGATGCGTGAGGCGGATGTGATCGTGCCGTGTGTCACCGACAAAATAGACGCCGAGATGCTTGATGCCGCAGGCGGCCGTTTAAAGCTTATCGCCAATTACGGCGCGGGAGTTGACCACATTGACGTTGTGGGCGCGCATAAGCGTGGCGTGCTTGTGTCTAACACCCCGGGCGTTATGACCGAAGATACTGCGGATATGGCTATTGGTTTAGTCTTGGCCGTCACGCGTCGGATGCCCGAAGGTCTCAAGTTTATGCAATCTGGTGCGTGGGAGGGATGGGCCCCCACGGCATTTATGGGGCAGCGGATCGGCGGCAAGGCGTTGGGCATATTAGGCATGGGTCGAATCGGGCGAGCGCTTGCGCGGCGCGCGACAGCGTTTGGAATGTCTGTTCACTATCACAACCGCACGCGCCTTCATCCGTCCACGGAAAAGGAGAATAGTGCGCAGTGGTGGGACAGTTTGGACCAGATGCTTGCTAACGTTGATGTGCTTTCGATCAACTGTCCGCACACTCCCGCAACGTTTCATTTGATCAACGAGCGCCGTCTAAAGTTGATGAAGCCGACGTCCGTGATTGTGAATACCTCACGTGGCGAAGTGATTGATGAAAACGCCCTAACACGTGCGCTGAGGCGCGAAGAGATCGCTGGTGCGGGGCTAGATGTGTTCGAGCATGGCAGTCAGGTCAATCCGCGATTGCGCGAGTTGCCGAACGTTGTTTTACTTCCGCATATGGGATCGGCGACAGTTGAGGGGCGCATCGAGATGGGCGAAAAAGTGTTGCTCAACATCTATGCGTTTGCGGACGGGCACCGACCACCTGATATGGTGGTGCCCGACATGATCTAAAGCGTTTGCACTCAGTCGCGTTGATCGCGAATGAATGTCCCGTTGTTGAGATCCTGCATCGCTTGCTGCAATTCAGCGCGCGTATTCATCACGATTGGTCCGTGCCATGCCACAGGTTCTTTGATCGGCTGACCGGAAATAAGCAAGAACCGCACGCCCTCGGGGCCAGAGCGCACCACCACTTCGTCGCCCGTATCAAAGTTGACCAAGGTGCGGTTGCCCGACATGTCGCGAATGTTGATCTCTTCGCCCGCGATCTCTTTTTCGACCCGCACGCCGTAGGGTGTAGAGGCATCGCGAAACGTGCCCGCGCCCGCGAACACATAGGCGAATGTATTGGCGTAGGTTTCAACGGGTAGGCGTTTTGTCGTATTGGGCGGCACACTCACGTCGAGGTACAGCGGATCGGCGGCGATACCGTCGACAGGGCCGCGTTTGCCCCAAAAGTTGCCTGTGACGATTTTGACCGCTGTGCCGTCATCGTCAATGATAACGGGAATGTCGCTGCCTTGGATGTCTTGATAGCGCGGATCGGTCATCTTGAGCGAGGAGGGCAGGTTGGCCCACAATTGGAACCCGTGCATCTGGCCCTGTGCGTTTCCACGCGGCATCTCTTGGTGCATGATGCCGGACCCTGCGGTCATCCATTGCACCGAGCCTGCGCCCAAGACGCCGCGATTGCCAAGGCTGTCACCGTGTTCAACTTCGCCGTCAAGCACATAGGTTATTGTCTCGATTCCGCGATGCGGGTGCCACGGAAAGCCCTTTTCGAACTTTGCGGGGTCGTCATTGCGAAAGTCATCAAACAGTAAGAACGGATCAAACTCGCGGGGCTTGTGAAATCCGAACGCGCGATAAAGATGAACGCCTGCGCCCTCGAGGGTCGCTTCGGCGAGGGTTTCGGATTTAACGGGGCGAAATGTCATGGTGCGTCTCCTTTGCTTTACACCATATGGGGGCGTGCGTAGGGGCGCGTAAAGACGCGAATGCAGAGGGTCTTTGTGCGAAATCGCGCATAAGGGGGATCGAACAGTCTAGAATACGTGCCGCGGGCTCTAGACTGTTCGATCTGTGACGCCAGAGCGCTTATTTGTTGTTGTAGACGTTTTCTGGACCGGGGAAGGCGCGTGATTTGACCTCATCGGCATATTCCGCAACGGCCTGTTCAATTGCCGGACCAAGGTTGCCGTATTTTTTGACAAACTTGGGCACCCACGGGTTAAGGCCAAGCATATCTTCGAGCACCAAAATCTGTCCGTCGCAATTCTTGGACGCCCCAATGCCGATAGTTGGAATGTCCACAGCGGCGGTAATTTGATCGGCGAGCGGTTCAACGACACCTTCGACCACAACGGCAAAGGCACCGGCCTCGGCTACGGCCTTGGCATCAGCGATGTGCATGTTCCATGTGTCCTCATCGCGGCCTTGGGTTTTGAACCCGCCCATGACGTTGGTAGATTGTGGCGTCAGGCCGATGTGGGCCATTACGGGAATGCCGCGCTCCACGAGAAACTTGATCGTTTCGGCCATGCGTGCGCCACCCTCAAGTTTGACCGCCTGACACTGGGTTTCTTTCATGATCATCGCGGCATTGCGGAATGCCATGTTGGGACTTTCCTCATAGCTGCCAAATGGCATATCAACGACGATCAGCGCCCGTTTGGTGCCGCGCACAACGGCCCGCCCGTGCATCACCATCAGATCAAGCGGCACACCCACCGTGCTTTCCATACCGTGCATCACCATGCCGAGGCTGTCGCCCACAAGGATGAAATCCGCGTGTTTGTCGACAATCGCCGCTGTATGCGCGTGATAGGACGTGAGCGAGACAATCGGCTCGCCGCCTTTGCGGTCGCGGATTTGCGGGACGGTGATGCGGCGGATCGTTTCGTTTTGGGCTGACATGTCTGGCTCCTTAGCTCGGGTCGGCAACGCGTTGGTCAATCAATAGCACATCACCGAAACGCACGGCGAGAAGAATGACGGCAGGAGCGGTAATCTGGCCCTCAATCGGCTCTAACGTTGCGGCGTCACGCACATCGATGGTTTCGATTTCGGCACGTGGTTCTTTCTCGATAAAGGTACGGATCGAAGATTCGAGATCTGCGGCGGTGCGCCCGTCCGAGGCCTCGTAATCGCCGTAGGCCAACGCCTTATTGAGGATCAACGCGGCTTGGCGGTCCTCAGCGCTGAGACGTACATTGCGGCTCGACATCGCCAATCCGTCGACCTCACGCACGGTAGGCACGCCGTTGATGCCCACGGGGATATCCAGATCACGGGCCATCGTGCGCAAAACCAAAAGCTGTTGATAGTCTTTCTCGCCAAAAAACGCCTCATCGGCGCCGACAATGTTGAACAGTTTGGTGACGACTGTGCACACGCCTTTGTAGTGATCAGGCCGCAATGCACCCATCAGCATGTGTTCCAACCGCTCTGTCACAACCGTGGTTTGTTTGAGCGGGTGGTACATCTCATCGACATCGGGGCAAAACACCGCATCCACGCCCTCGGCCTCAAGCAGCGCAAAATCACGCGCCTCGTCACGCGGATAGGCGTCGAGATCGGCACTGTCGCCAAACTGGGTCGGGTTGACAAAGATCGTTGCAACAACGCGGTCGCACTTGGCCTTGGCCGTGCGCACGAGCGTCATATGTCCATCGTGTAGATACCCCATCGTTGGGACCAACCCTACGTGTTCACCTGCCCTGCGATATCCACGTACGGCCTCGCGGACCTCTGCCTTTGTGCGGCAAATCTGCATGTGATAGCTCCCCTCGCTCATTCGCGGCCAAGATTAGCGCTCATGCGGCAGCGCGGCAAGTCGGGCGATGCCCAGATGCGCAATCCGCGAAATTACCCGAGATTGGTCAAAGTTTCGCCATGAGCCCCCACGATGATCGATGACACTTAATGAGTGTGTCGTCTTAGGAGCATCGTATGAGCCGTCTTGTTGCATGTCTTTTGTTTGGCCTTGGGGCGATTATGATCGTATCCGCCGATTATGTTATCCAAGGCAGGATGATCATCGGGCCTCAGGCAACGCTCACCCAGTATCCGGTGAAATCCTATTTGGCGCATATGCCAACCCGATTTAGGCGTCTTAGCGAGGGCGTCACCCCAACACAGGAGGCGGAGGTAAGCGCGGCGGAGGATATCGTGGACATACCCGCCCAGAACCCGCTTGCTGATGTCGCCGTGGCGGCAGTGTCCGATGCAGAGCCATCATTGACGATCGCGTGCAGCCAACAAGGGGCGCGCAAAAGCTGTAGCGTTTCGCGTGAGATCGCGGAAGCATCAGACCAAGACGCCGCACAATAATACGTGCATCTTGGTCGTTTGCCATGGCTTAGGCGGTGAGTTCGTCCCACGCTTCAAGTGCCTTTGCGGCGTACATCAACACAGGTCCGCCACCCATCTGAACACACATCGCTAGCATCTCGGCCAGCTCTTCGCGTGATGCGCCTTGTTTGGCTAAGGCTTCGACGTGAAAGCCGACACAGGGTTCACACCGCACACCGATGGCGATGGACAGTGCCACCATTTCCTTAGTCTTGCCGTCCAACAGGTCGCCTTCCATTGCGGCCTGTGACATCGCACCGAACCCTTTTGGGATGTTGCGGTTGGCTTTGTTGAGGCTGCGCAAGGCATCGCGCATGGATTCGTTCTTTTCGGCCCAGCTCATTAGATAACTCCTCTGGTTGCGTGTTTGCGCCACCATTGGCATGGGCGTGTCGTCACAGCCTTGATCCGTGTCAATAAATTCTAAAACCAAGATGTGTTGTGGCCTATGCCTCGCGACACCATCAGACGCGACACCGAAACATAGCGTGACGCACCATGCAAAAAGGCCCACCAATTTGGCGGGCCTTTCGTTAGTCTGTATTGATTGTTTACTGTGGGATGTCGCCAGTGAGACCTTCAACAAAGAAGGACATGCCTGCGAGTGTGCCGTCATCCGCCACTTCGCCCTCGGCAAGCCACGGCGTGCCGTCTTGCTTGTTGAGGGGGCCGGTGAACGGGTGGTAGGTGCCCGCTGCGATTTCATCACGCATGGCTTCGGCTTCGGCTTTCACGTCTGCGGGAACTGCATCTGTGATTTCACCAATGCCAACCATGCCTGTGGAAATGCCGTCCCACGTCATTGCGCTCTCCCATGTGCCATCCATGACGGCTTGGGTGCGGGCGATGTAGTAGGGCGCCCAGTTGTCGATGATGGAGGAGACGCGCGGCGATGGGGCGTACTCATACATGTCGGAAGCTTGACCAAAACCGATCACGCCGCCTGCCTCTTGGGCTGCGGCAAGGGGGGCCGTGGAGTCGGTGTGTTGCAAGATCACGTCCGCGCCTTGCTCGATCAACGCCTTTGCCGCGTCTGCTTCTTTGGCGGGGTTCATCCACTCAAAGATCCAGATAACTTTGAACTCAACGTCAGGGTTCACTTTTTGGGCGTGGATGTAGGCGGAGTTGATGCCACGGACAACTTCGGGGATTGGCACGGATGCGATGTAGCCCACGATGTTGGATTTGGTCATTTTGCCCGCAATGTGGCCTTGGATGGCGCGGCCCTCATAGAAGCGCGCGGAATAGGTGCCAACGTTATCGGCAGTTTTGTAGCCCGTTGCGTGCTCGAACTTCACGTCAGGGAATTTTTCAGCCACGTTGATGGTCGGGTCCATGAAGCCAAACGATGTGGTGAAAATCAGGTCAGTGCCTGTGAGCGCCATCTGTGTCATCACGCGTTCTGCGTCTGGGCCTTCGGGAACATTTTCAACAAAGACGGTCTCGACCGTATCGCCAAAGTGCTCTTCGAGCATTTTTCGGCCGTGATCGTGACCTTGTGTCCAGCCGCCATCATTGACGGGACCCACGTAGACAAAGCCCACTTTGGTTTTTTCGTCGTCTGCCAGAGCAGCGCCAGCAAGGCCAAGAGCCAAAGCGGTGGTGGCGAGGAGTGTTTTGAACATATGCGTTCTCCCAGGTGTTGTGAGGCATGCGCCCCGGTTGATAAGTAGCCCTAGCGGGCTTGGAAAATCCGGCCAAGCATTGCGGGACCGCCAGCGGCCCCTTTGCTGCGTGCCGAAATGACGACAAGAACCACAATCGTGGCCAAAAATGGCGACATCGAAAGAAGCTCTACAGGAACCTTTGCCCCTGCCGCCTGAAGATTGAGTTGCAGCACTGTGATCCCACCAAAGAGGTAGGCACCGATTAAAACGCGTGGCGCTTTCCATGAGGCAAAAACCACGATGGCAAGGGCGATCCACCCTATACCTGCGGTGATCCCATCGGTCCACTGCGGCACGCGGATGAGAGAAATATAAGCGCCGCCCAGACCCGCCATAGCGCCTCCGAACCCGATGGCCAAAACCCGAACACGACGCACTTTGTACCCAAGCGCGTGGGCGGCGGTATGGTTTTCACCAACTGCACGCAGGATCAGACCCGCGCGCGTGAATTTGAGCACGGCCCAGACGACAACCACAGCGAACAGGCTAAAGTAAACCATTGCGTCATGGCGAAACAGGATCGGACCAAGAACGGGAATATCCTCAAGCAACGGGATGGGCATCTTGGTTGTAAGAGGGGATTTAACGCCCACGTAGTTCTGGCCAAGGAAAGACGCCAAGCCGACCCCGACAAGAGTGAGTGCCAAACCACTTGGCACTTGGGTTGATTGAAAAACTTGCGTCAAAAGGGCAAAGAGCATGGCCAAAAGCGCGCCACCGGCCGCAGCGGCGATAAACCCGACAAGGGGTGATCCGCTCTCGACAGACGCGATGAACCCACAGACCGCGCCGGTGATCATCATGCCCTCAACGCCGAGGTTCAAAACGCCAGATTTCTCAACAACCATTTCACCAAGGGCGGCAAGTAGAATTGGGGTGGAGGCCACCATGAGCGAGGCCAAAAGAATGACGGGATCAATGCCACCAAAGTTCATTGCGCGACCTCCCGAGATGTCCACACCACACGGTAGTTAACGAAGATATCCATTGCCAAAAGCGTCATGAGCAACATGCCTTGGAACACTTGGATAGACGCGGAGGGAAGCCCGAGCATGAATTGAGCAAGCTCGCCGCCGATGAATGTGAGGGCCAATAACAGTCCTGCAAACAAAATACCGATGGGGTGCAAGCGGCCTAAAAAGGCCACGATAATTGCGGTAAACCCGTACCCTGCGTTGAAGTCGATGGAAACTTGTCCTGCGGGACCGGTGACCTCGAACAATCCCGCCAGTCCGGCAAGCGCACCCGCTGTGCCAAGGCAAAACAGAATGAGGCGGGCGGAGTTGACGCCGGCAAATCCGGCGGCACGCGAGCTTTCACCGCTTAGCTTGATTTGAAAGCCAAGCATGTGTTTGTTGATCAAAACATAAGCCGCGATTACGGCGGCGAGGGCTGCAACAACGCCCCAGTGAACGCCTGTGCCCGCGAACAGTTCGGGGTTGGACATGGCCTCGATTTTTGACAGGTTGCGAGACCCCGGAAAGCCGTTGCCCTCTGGATTGCGCAGCCATGACAGCGATGCAGAGGCCAAAAGCTGCTCCGCAACATAGACAAGCATCAAAGAGACGAGGATCTCGTTCGTATTAAACCGTGTCTTCAATAGAGCAGGGATCATGGCCCATAAAAAGCCACCCAAAGCGCCGGCAATGACCATCAACGGAAAAATGAACCAAGCGTCCATCGGGTAAAGCGCAAGACCCGTGGCTGCACCCGCAAGCGCCCCCATGATGTACTGTCCTTCGGCGCCGATGTTCCAAATCCCTGCCTTGAAGCCAAGGGACAACCCGATTGCGATCAAGATAAGTGGACCGGCTTTGACCAAGAGTTGAGGGCGAGAGTAAGCCGCGAATTGCTCGTGAAAAAGCGGATCCCAGAAGATAGTACGTATCGCCTCAAACGGGTCTTTTCCCATAAGCGCAAACAACAGTCCGCCCAAAACCATTGTGATGGCGACCGCCAGAACAGGTGTCGCAAAAGTCCATAGCTTTGACGGTTGTGGCCGTTTGATCAGGGTAATCATATGTCCGCCACTTCCATGTCGTGGGCGCCGCCCATCATCAGGCCGATTTCATCGATTGAGAGGCCTTTGGCTATGCGCGGCGGGCTAAGGCGTCCCTCGTTCAACGCGGCAAAATGGTCTGAAATTTCCATCAGCTCATCGAGATCTTGACTGATGCACACGACCGCCGCGCCCCCTGCTGCGAGATCCAAAAGCGACTGGCGAATTTGGGCGGCGGCAGAGGCGTCAACGCCCCATGTCGGCTGATTGACCACAAAGATTTTCGGGTCTTGAAGAACTTCGCGGCCAATAACGAACTTTTGTAGGTTCCCGCCAGAGAGCGAGCGGGCCGCCGCCGCAGGGCCAGAGCTGCGCACATCAAAGGCGGCAATGATATCGCGCGCAAAGGCGTCTGCTTTTTGCCAGTTGATGAAACCGTTTTTGGTCAAAGATTTGCGTACATTCGCCGTCAATAGGGCGTTCTCGGTCAGGCTCATATTCGGGGCCGCGGCATGTCCAAGCCGTTCCTCAGGAGCCGCTAAAATGCCAAGGCCACGGCGCGCGTTTGGTCCCATGCGACCGATGTCCTGTCCCTCAAAAAAGACGCGACCAGTCGCAGTTTTTGCCTCACCGGACAACACCGACAAAAGCTCGTCCTGACCATTGCCCGCAACACCGCCGATACCCAAAATCTCGCCAGAGCGCACCTGAAACGACACGTCTTTGAGGCGAGTGCCAAACGGGTTGGCAGGCGCGAAATCAAGGGCGCGCACATCCAACAAAATCTCGCCGGTTTCGCCACCTTCGCGCGTTGGGGTGTGGAGCGTTTCGCCGACCATGAGTTCGGCCATTTCGCGTGCGGTCGTCGTCTTTGGGTCGCAATCGCCCACGACCTTGCCCAAGCGTAGGATTGTGGCCTCGTCACACAGCGCGCGAATTTCTTCCAGCTTGTGAGAAATGTAGAGGATTGAGGTGCCTTCGGATTGAAGCTTGCGCAGGGTCGTGAATAGAATTTCGACTTCTTGCGGCGTCAAAACCGATGTTGGCTCGTCCATGATCAACAGTTTGGGATCTTGGAGCAGGCAGCGGATAATCTCAACGCGTTGCCGCTCCCCCGCGGAAAGATCACCAACGATGCGGTCGGGATCAAGCGGAAGACCGTAGGCCTCTGACACATCACGAATTGAGCGCGCAAGTTCACGCATTTTCGGAGGGTTCTCCATGCCCAGTGCGACATTTTCGGCCACGTTGAGGGCTTCGAACAAAGAAAAGTGTTGAAACACCATCGCCACGCCAGAAGCGCGTGCGGCTTGTGGGCTGGTTGGGCTGTACGCTTTGGCGTGCATCTGCATGGTGCCGCTGTCAGGCTTTTCCAACCCGTAGATCATTTTGACAAGCGTGGATTTTCCCGCGCCGTTTTCACCGAGCAAAGCGTGGACTTGACCCGCGCCAATGGTGAAGGACACGGAGTCATTGGCCACAACGCCCGGATAGGCTTTGGTTAGCCCGTTGATCTTGAGAAGGTCACTCACCCCGTGCGTTCCTCACCCGTGTTCAGGTCAATAGAATCTTTATGTTCCGTCGACGACATTAGGCGGGCGGCGACCCCAATCGCAATGGCTTGTGGATGTTTTCCGAGGTCGGGTTGCCCAATGGGGCAGCAAATGCGTGATATTTGTGCGGGCGCATGACCTAAATCGTGCAATCGCGCTCTAAAGCGTGCCCATTTTGTGGCTGATCCGATCAGGCCAAGCGCACCAAATCCGTGCGTCAAAATGAGATGACACAATTCCAGATCAAGTGCGTGAGAATAGGTGAGAACCAGATGCTCCGCCGTGGCGGGAGCGTGGCGCACAAGAGATGCGGGATTGGCGGCCATAAGCGGGGACACACCAGTAGAGATATCTGTCGGGAACCGATCCGCACTGGTATCAACCCAAGTGATGTCAAAGGTTGGCAGCGGCGCCAACGTTGCCACAATTGCACGACCGACATGTCCCGCCCCCCAAACCCAAAGCGGGCGCGCGGCGGGCTGCACCGGCTCAATCATCCATTCGCCGATTAAATGCGGCTGCAATGCGCCAGTCGCGCGGGCCTCAGCCAGCAGTTTGGTTACGCCAAACGGCATAGGTGACGGGCCACGCGCGAATATATCCTCAGGGATATCGGCCACGGTTTCGAAGACTTCGGTCAGTAGAACCACCGCGCCCCCGCAACATTGTCCCATGGCCGGGCCAAGGGGGATACGGGACAGTCGTGGAGCCGTGAACGCGGTTTTCACCGCCTCGAATTCGAGCGCCCCACCGCCTATAGTACCGGATTGCGCGAGGCCGTGTTCATCTTGCCAGACCAACATCGAGGCCCCTACATTGCGCGGGGTTGAGCCTTTTACATCGGCAACAACGATCCGCGCTACGCGACCATGACGCATAAGCGCTTGTGTCAGCTCTACGCGGTCAAAACTCATGCTCCATCACCCTTTGCGCGCGCAATCGCGGCGAGTATTGCCTCGGGTGTCGCGGGCGCGTCTAGGGCGGGATAGTGTGGGCCACAAGCGGCCGCTGCATTGGAAAGTGCGAGAAATACCGAAATCCCAAGCATAAACGGTGGCTCACCCACGGCCTTGGAGCGGTAGATCGTGTTCTCGCGATTGGGTGCATCCCATAGCGCCACGTTAAATATATCGGGTGCATCAGACGCCGTGGGGATTTTGTAGGTGGATGGCGCGTGCGTTTTGAGTGCGCCGTGTGCGTCCCACACCAGTTCCTCGGTGGTGAGCCATCCGGCCCCTTGGACAAAGCCGCCTTCGACCTGACCAATATCGAGTGCGGGGTTCAAGGACGTGCCTGCATCGTGCAAAATATCCGTGCGCAGCATCCGGTTTTCACCCGTGAGCGTGTCGATCACGACCTCGGTCAACGCGATGCCGTGGGCGAAATACAAGAACGGTCGACCGTGACCCTTGATGCGGTCCCACTCGATTTTGGGGGTTTTGTAAAACCCCGTTGCCGAAAGGCTGATGCGATTTTGATAGGCGAGGGAAATGACCTCTGCGAAGGCCATATCATGCGCGCCAAACGTCACTCGCTCGTCGCGCCATTCAAATGTAGATTCACCGAAGTGATCGCTCAGGAAGGATTCCAATCGGCTGCGCAGAGTGTCACAGGCGGCTTTGACGGCCATGCCGTTAAGGTCCGACCCGCTTGAGGCGGCGGTGGCCGAGGTGTTGGGAACCTTGGCCGTGTCGGTCGCGGTGATTTTGACGCGGGCGGTGTCGACACCAAACGCTGTTGCGGCCACTTGAGCGACCTTTTGGAACAATCCCTGTCCCATTTCGGTGCCGCCGTGGTTCATGCGAATGGAGCCGTCTTGGTAGATATGCACCAATGCGCCCGCTTGGTTGAGATGGGTTAGGGTAAACGAGATGCCGAATTTGACGGGGCTGATCCCGAGGCCCTTTTTGAGGGTCGGATGCTCTGCGTTCCATCGTTCAACAGCGGTACGGCGTTCTAAGTAATGTGCACCGTCGAGGAGCTGTGCGGTCATGGCGCCAAGGATGAAATCCTCGACCTCTTGGCCATAGGGCGTGGTTTGGATTGCGGGTGCGGGTGCCTCTTCTGGTGCCATGTCCGCGTAGTAATTTCGGCGGCGAATTTCGGCAGGGTCGGTGCCCAGCGCATGAGCGATGTGGTCAATAACACGCTCGATGCCAATCACACCTTGGGGGCCGCCAAATCCGCGGTAGGCGGTGGCGCTTTGGGTATTGGTGCGCAAACGGTGGCTTTCAATGCGCACATTGCGCAGGTGATAGGCATTGTCGGCATGTAGCATCGCGCGGTCGGCCACGGGCAGGCTGAGGTCTTGCGCCCACCCGCAACGGGTCATGTGGACGAAGTCGAGCCCTGTGATCGCGCCGGTCTCGTCAAAGCCACAGGTATAACGAATGCGAAACTCGTGACGCTTGCCGGTGATGATCATGTCGTCATCGCGGTCGTAGCGCATTTTACACGGGCGCCCCAGACGGGTGGCGGCCACGGCACAGGCGATGGCGAGCGCATTACCTTGGCTTTCCTTGCCACCAAACCCGCCGCCCATGCGTCGTGTTTCCACGCGCACCGCACTCATCGGCAGGTGCAGGGCATGGGCCACTTTGTGTTGGATTTCGGTGGGGTGTTGCGTCGAGGAATGCACCACCATGTCGCCGTTATCGTCGGGGAACACGAGGGCGGCCTGACCCTCAAGGTAGAAATGCTCTTGTCCGCCGATGTCGAACGCGCCTTCGATCCGATGGGGGGCGGCGGCGATGGCGGTCGCCGCATCGCCTTTGGTGTAGATGCGCGGGCCATCCTCGAAACGGGCATCGGCGGCGAGGGCCTCCTCGTAGGTCAGGATGGCTGGCTTTGGTGCATAGGTGATATCGGCAAGGCGTGCGGCCTTGCGGGCGATCAGGTGCGATCTGGCCACGACCAGAAACACCGGCTGACCGACATAGTGGACGGTGCCAGTAGCCAACAGTGGCTCGTCGCCTACGGAGGGCGAGCAATCGGGCATCTCGTCGAAGTCATCGGCGGACAGCACGGCCACGACCCCCGCAAGGGCGCGAACCTGATCAAGGTTGATCGCGGTGATGTCGGCATGTGCCTCGGTCGAGAGGCCAAAGGCCAGATGGAGTGTGTTGGCGGGCGTGGGAATGTCATCGACATAGCGCGCGGCACCTGTGACATGAAGGCGGGCGGCATCATGGGGGAGGGATTTTCCAACGCTCATGGGCGCACCTCCAGAACGGATGTGGGCGCATCGTTGGTTGTGCGCTCCATCAGATAGCGGACCAACATGTTTTGTGCGCTGTGTAGGCGGTAGTCGGCAGAGGCGCGCATGTCGGACAGCGGTTGGAAATCCTGCGCAAAGGCGGGTAGGGCGGCGGCGATGGTCGTGCGGGTGAAGGGCTGCCCGATGAGGGCGGCTTCAACGGCACTGGCACGTTTCGGGGTCGCGGCCATGCCACCAAAGGCGATGCGGGCGGCGGTGATGATG
The DNA here is from genome assembly GCF_001308265.1 of Celeribacter marinus. GTDB lineage: Bacteria > Pseudomonadota > Alphaproteobacteria > Rhodobacterales > Rhodobacteraceae > Celeribacter > Celeribacter marinus. Next base: position 2,908,474 of record NZ_CP012023.1, on the reverse strand, counting down.
TCGTCCTCCACGGTGAGGTTGAACGCCCCGCAGACCGCAGAAATGTCCTGATCGAACCGTTTGGACAATTTGTACACGCGTAGGTCGGTAAGGCCCGCTTTTGGCACGGTGATGTGTTCGACAAATTCCGAGGCTTGGCGGTCCTGTTTGCCATAAGCGAGGAAATAATCCTCAAGCACCAGTGTGCGGCGGGTGTCGCCACGGCGCAGGGTCAGCGTTGCATTTGCCGCGATCAGGGGCGGCGGGCTATCTCCGATGGGCGATCCGTTGGCGATGTTGCCGCCAAGGGTCGCAGCGGTGCGCACCTGAACCGATGAAAACCGGCGAAACATCTCTGCAAGCGAGGGGCAAAGTGGCGCAATAGCGGGGGCCAGATCGGCGATAGGGGTCATCGCGCGGATGGTAAGTGCGCTGTCCGTTTCGGTGATCCCGACAAGGTCTTTGACACCGCCGAGAAAAATCACATCGTCGAGGTCCATCAGCCGCTTTGTGACCCATAGTCCGACATCCGTGGCGCCCGCGATCAGGGTTGCCTTGGGGTTGAGGACATAAAGTGCTGCGAGTTCGTCAGAGGTTTCGGGGCGATCTATCAATGCGGGCACATCAAGTGGCGCGGGTGACAAGTGCGGAGCGAGCTGTGGTGCGGCTTTCTCGGCGGCGCGTAAAATTGGCGCGTACCCCGTGCAACGGCATAGGTTTCCGGCAAGCACATCGGCGTGGTTCGTCTCACCTTTGGCGTGGGCCGCCGCTAATGACATCACGATGCCTGGGGTGCAAAATCCACATTGGCTTCCATGTTCTTGGATCATCGCCTCTTGGACGGGATGGAGCGTTTCGCCCCGTGATAACCCCTCAACCGTGGTGACGGATTTGCCGTGCAGTTGTGGCATGAACAAGATGCACGCGTTGAGGGCATGTGTGCCGCGCTCGTCGTGCACCATCACGGTGCATGCGCCGCAATCGCCCTCATTGCAGCCCTCTTTTGTCCCCGTGAGTCCACGGGTTTCACGAAGGTAATCAAGGAGGCTGTGGGTGTGCGTTGTCGGGGTTCGGACAATCTCGCCATTGAGGCGGAAGGTGATTTCCATCTGTCGGACCTGCCGCTTTCTTTTATGGGACGTCGCGCCCGATGCGGCGGAAAGCGCGGTCCATTTCATCTAGAAGATCATCCCAAGGGCCGCGTTGGCAAGGGTTTGTGTGGCAATTGGCGCCCTTTAATTACCCAAGTGGTCAAAATTTGTTCTGTTTCGGGGGCGCGGGTGGCGATCAGTGCCGCGTGATGAGGGTGCGTTAATATGACGATGGCGCGTGTTTTTGGGTTGGCCCGCCCTATGCGCTTGGGATAGCGTGCGCCCAATGAGCAGCCCCAATTTTATCCACCTTCGGGTTCACACCGAATATTCCCTCCTCGAAGGCGCGATGCGTCTGAAAAAGTTGAGCGGGATGGTTGCGGATGCGGGGATGCCTGCGGTGGCGGTGACGGATACCAACAATCTGTTTTGCGCTTTGGAGTTTTCCGAATACGCAAGCGGGGCGGGCGTCCAACCAATCATCGGCTGTCAAATTGATCTGGCCTATGACGTTGCTGCTGTAGGGGAACGGCCGCGCGGTCCGGCACCCGTAGTTTTGCTGGCTCAGACCGAACAAGGCTATGAGCATCTGATGAAGCTCAATTCGTGCCTGTATGTGGATAAACACGATGGTATTCCACAAGTGACCGTGGACGAGTTGGAGCGCTATTCGACAGGTATGATTTGTTTGTCAGGGGGCGCAAACGGTCCCTTGGGCAAGTTGATTCAAGCACAACAAATGCCCAAGGCCCGTGCGTTATTGGAGCGGCTCAAGGCGATCTATCCCAATCGTTTGTATGTGGAGCTGCAACGCCACCGTGGCGAAGACGGGCAGGCGACCGAGGCCGAGCGCGTCACAGAGCGCCCGTTCGTGGAATGGGCGTATGATTTGGGTTTGCCGCTTGTTGCGACCAACGATGTTTATTTCCCCGATGCGGAGATGTACGAGGCGCATGACGCGCTGATCTGTATTGCCGAGGGCGCCTATGTCGATCAATCCGAACCGCGCCGCCGGTTGACGCCACAGCACTATTTCAAAACGCCCGCCGAGATGGCGGCGCTGTTTGCCGATTTGCCCGAGGCGTTGGAAAACACCGTCGAAATCGCCAAGCGTTGTGCGTTCAAGGCCTACACCCGTGATCCGATCCTGCCGAAATTCGCCGACGATGAGGTCGAGGAGTTGCGCAAGCAGGCGTGGGAGGGTTTGGACGCGCGTCTGGCCGTGATCGAACCCGCCGCCCCGCGCGAAGAGTACGACAAACGGCTCGAGTTCGAGTTGGGCATCATCGAGCAGATGGGTTTTCCGGGTTACTTTTTGATCGTGGCCGACTTTATCAAGTGGGGCAAGGAACAGGGCATTCCAGTGGGGCCGGGGCGTGGATCGGGTGCGGGGTCGCTCGTGGCCTATGTGCTGACCGTTACCGACCTTGATCCACTGCGGTATTCGCTGCTGTTCGAGCGGTTTTTGAACCCTGAACGTGTGTCGATGCCTGACTTTGATATCGACTTTTGCATGGATCGCCGCGAGGAGGTGATCCGTTATGTGCAGGAGAAATACGGGCGCGACCGCGTGGGTCAGATCATCACATTCGGCGCGCTGTTGTCAAAGGCGGCGGTACGCGACATCGGGCGGGTTTTGCAGATGCCATACGGTCAGGTGGACCGTCTGTCCAAGCTGATCCCTGTTGAGGGCGTTAAGCCCGTATCGATCCACCAAGCGTTGCAAGACGAGCCGCGTTTGCGCGAAGAGGCGCGTGCGGAGGAGGTCGTAGACCGCTTGCTGAAGCACGGCCAAAAGGTTGAGGGACTGTTGCGCAACGCGTCGACGCACGCGGCGGGTGTGGTGATCGGGGATCGTCCGATTGACGAGCTTGTCCCGCTGTACCAAGACCCCCGTTCCGATATGCCTGCGACCCAATTCAATATGAAATGGGTTGAACCTGCGGGCTTGGTCAAATTCGACTTTTTGGGCCTGAAAACGCTGACGGTGATCCAGTCGGCGATGAACCTGATTTTCAAGGCAGGTCGAGATTTGCATGTCGCGGCCGATGGCGCGCAATTGTACACGCCGCCCGAGGGGGCCAAGAACCAGATCAACCTTATCCCGCTTGATGATGACAAAACCTACAAACTCTATTCGGACGCGAAAACGGTTGCGGTGTTTCAGGTGGAAAGCTCGGGCATGATGTCCGCGCTGCGTCAGATGAAACCGACCTGTATCGAGGATATCGTGGCGCTCGTGGCGCTGTACCGTCCGGGTCCGATGGAAAACATTCCGACCTATTGCGATGTGAAACACGGGCGCAAGGAATTGGAATCGGTTCACCCCACGATTGACCACATTCTCGAAGAGACCCAAGGCATCATCGTCTACCAAGAACAGGTGATGCAGATCGCACAGGTCATGGCGGGCTACTCGCTTGGCGGCGCTGATTTGTTGCGCCGCGCGATGGGGAAAAAGATCAAAGAGGCAATGGACGCCGAACGCCCGAAATTCGAGGCCGGTGCGGCAAAGAACGGCGTGACGGCGAAAAAGGCCTCCGAAGTGTTCGACCTGTTGGAAAAGTTCGCCAACTACGGCTTTAACAAGTCCCACGCGGCGGCCTATGCAGTTGTGTCATACCAAACGGGGTGGCTCAAGGCGAACCACCCTGTTGAGTTCATGGCCGGTGTGATGAATTGCGATATCCACCTCACGGACAAACTGTCGGTCTATGCCGAAGAGGTGCGTCGCGGCCTTGATATCGAGATCATTCCGCCGTGTGTGAACAGGTCGCTGTCGACGTTCGATGTGGTCGATCAGAAACTTGTCTATGCGCTTGGGGCGCTCAAAAACGTGGGTGGTGAGGCGATGCAGTTGATCGTCAATGCCCGCGACGAGGGCGGCAACGGGTTCGTGACCTTGTTTGATTTTGCGCGCCGCGTGGACCTCAAACGTGTGGGCAAACGCCCGCTTGAGATGCTTGCCCGCGCCGGTGCGTTTGATCTTTTGGACAGCAACCGCCGCCGTGTGTTCGAAAGCCTTGACGCGCTCGTGCAATACTCCGCTGCGATCCATGAGCAAAAGGCCTCCAATCAGGTGTCGCTGTTTGGTGATGCGGGCGATGATTTACCCGAACCGCGCCTGTCGCCCTCAAATGATTGGGTCGCCTCCGAGCGGTTGATGGAAGAGCAAAAGGCGATCGGCTTTTTCCTGTCGGGTCATCCGCTTGATGATTATGCCTCGGCGCTCAAACGCAAGAAAATCGGCACCCTTGTGGGCGCTCAGGCCAAGGCCGAGGCCGAAGGCTCAGCTACGATGCAGGTCGGCGTCATGGTGTCTGGCTTTAGGGAAATGAAGTCATCCAAGGGCAACCGCTATTTCCGCATGAATATCTCGGATAGCACGGGCCAGCTTGCGGGCATCGCGATGTTTGCGCGCAAAGACGATGAACTCAATGCCGCGCGCGCAGTGTTCGAGAGCACCGACAAGGTCGTGGTGACCTTGGAGGGACGGTTCAATGACGGGCAATTTGATCCTACGATACGCGCGGTTGCGCCCATGGATACGGTTGTGGCTGATGCCGGTGCTGCTGGTCTCAAAGTGTTTTGTGATGACGCTGCCGCTATTATCAGCGTCAGTGAATTGTTGACGCGGGTCACACGAGAGGCCAAACATCCCCCAAAAGGCGTGCTGTCCTTTTGTTTGATGGCCCCTGATTTGCCTGGCGAAGTAGATATAGAAATTGACCAACCGTTTGTGATTTCACCCGAAGTAAAGGGTGCAATCAAATCGATAGACGGTGTTGTAATGGTGGAAGATGATTGATGCGGATTTTAGCCGGTGTTCTTGCTCTTACGGTTCTTGCAGGGTGCCAGATGGAGTTGCCCGCGTTCAATGCGGTGCGCTCAACCCCTGATGAGTTGACCGTGGCCGCCATGGTGTCGGACGCCACAGGGTCGCAGGTGTTGGTCGACGCACCGAGCGACTACGATTTAGCGCAAACACAAGATCTCTCCACAGCATTCGAGGATGCGGCAACGCCTGTTTCGCCCCGCAAAGGCCTGTTCGCGTTTTTGAAACCTGCCCCTGTGGCCTCGCCGCTTGACGGTACAGATATTGAAGTGATTGATGCGCAAGTGGCACAGGGTGCGCAAGACGCGGCGGTGGCGCGTGGAAATGGCGGCATATTCGCCTTTTTGAAGCCAAAACCACAAGATGCACAGCCCGCGATCACAGGGATAGACGCCGAAGACGCGACAGACAACGTAGAGCTCGCGGCGCTCGCACTTGAACCGGCTGACGAGGGTGGATCAGATATACGCCCCGAGACGGTTGGTGTGTCCCCTAACGTCGAACCTGCTCCCAAAAAGAACGGCTTGTTTGGCGGTTTGTTCGCAAATGCGCGTTCGACAGGCTCGGGTGCGGCACGTTCCACCGTGCAGCCGGGTGAGGTCGTAGCGTTTGGAACGGTCGGTGTCGCATGTGAGGCGAAACCTGCCGCACAAGCAAAACTCGTTGATAAATTCCCGCGCGAGGGTCGGGCAGTTTGGAAGCTATATGACACAGACGTGTCCTCGACGCAGGCGCGCACCCAGTTCATCACGGGGTTTGACGACAATTGCCCACGTCAGATCACGGCGTCCTTGGTTATGTTCGGGTCGGCCGCCTTGCACGAGGTCCATCGTTATTCCAAGGCGCGCAAAAAAGCCCCTTGGTCGCTGGCCGATAAAGAATACGAAGTGATCAAGTCTAAAACTTGCGGTGTCGGCAAGGGCGTGAACTGCCCAGCCCAAAACCTGCCAAAACTGGAAAGCCATATGGCATTTGTCTCGGTCTACGAGACGTTTGGTGGCACTGGTGCCTGGTTGGAGCTATTGGTGTCAGACGGGAAGTTGATCTCTGACGAAGTAAGGTGATCCGCATGTCGTGCCGCCGCGCGGTCTTGGTTTTGCGGCCGCTACCAATGTGGTGGGCGTTGATCGGCAAGCGCGATTGACCCCTCGCCATCGGACTGGCGCGAGACTTCTGCCTCCATGAGCATGCCCAAACGGCGCTGAATTTTGTCGATGTCGTTTTCTTGACGTGCGATCACATCGGATAGCTCGTCAACGGTTCTCGTCAGATATGAAATTTGTTCTTCGAGTGAGGTTATGCGGTCGGTATCTGACATATCTTCGTTCTCCATTCGCCACTTTGCGGCTCATCCGCTTGCCCCAAGCGCCCCCTTGGGCTATGCCGCGAACGACAAAGCGTCAAGGAACCGACCCGATGGCCAAGCCCAACAAATCTCCCCGCCCCAAGGCAATTGCGCCAAAAGGCTTTCGTGATTATTTCGGCACCGAAGTGACCGAGCGCAAGGCTATGCTTGATCGCATTGCTGAAGTCTATCATCTTTACGGGTTCGAGGCGCTCGAAACATCCGCCGTTGAAACCGTTGAGGCGCTTGGCAAGTTCCTGCCTGATGTGGATCGCCCCAATGAGGGTGTGTTCGCATGGCAAGAGGATGATGCCGATTGGGTTGCCCTGCGTTATGACATGACTGCGCCTTTGGCGCGTGTCGCTGCGCAATATCGTCAGGATTTACCAAGCCCGTATCGCCGCTTTGCAATGGGTCCGGTTTGGCGCAACGAAAAGCCCGGTCCGGGGCGGTTTCGTCAGTTTTACCAATGTGACGCCGATACTGTAGGAGCGCCGTCCGTGGCCGCCGATGCCGAGATTTGTGCGATGCTGTCCGACACGCTTGAGGCCGTTGGCATCGCGCGGGGCGATTACATCATTCGCGTCAATAACCGCAAAGTTCTGGACGGTGTGTTGGAGGCTGCGGGTCTGCCCGACACGGACGAATTCGCCGCCGTGCGCGGCATTGTTTTGCGCACCATTGATAAGCACGACAAATTCGGTGACGCGGGTGTTATGGCGTTGCTCACTGAGGGGCGCAAAGACGACAGTGGCGATTTCACCGATGGCGCGGGGCTTGCCGCCGCTCAGGTCGATTTGATCCTCGGATTTGTGAACGGTCGCCAAGGTGACAATGCCGCCACAATAACGCGCCTTGGCGAATTGGTGGGCGATGTGCAAACGGGACTCGATGGTGTCGCGGAGCTTGCAGAAATCGCCGATTTGCTCGCGGGGCAAGGCTACGGTGCCGACCGCATTGTGATCGACCCCGCCGTTGTGCGCGGCCTTGGGTACTACACTGGTCCTGTCTATGAGGCTGAGTTGACGTTCGAAGTCACCGATGAGAAAGGCCGTGTGCGCGAGTTTGGATCGGTCGCAGGTGGCGGGCGGTATGATGATCTGGTCAAGCGGTTCACCGGACAGGCCGTTCCTGCCACGGGCATGTCCATCGGCGTTGATCGCCTATTGGCCGCGTTGCGCGCAACGGGCCGCATCGGTAGTGATGCCGAGGGGCCAGTCGTGGTGACTGTCATGGATAAGTCACGAATGGCGGATTACATGCAGATGGTGACGGAGTTGCGCCAAGCGGGTATTCGCGCCGAAGTGTACTTGGGCAATCCAAAGAACTTTGGCAATCAGTTGAAATACGCTGACAAACGCAATTCTCCCGTGGCCATCATTCAAGGCGGTGATGAACAGGAGCGCGATGTGGTGCAGATTAAAGACCTGATTTTGGGAACGAAGCTCGCGCAAAGTGCCTCGCTTGAGGAATGGAAAGATCGCCCCAACCAGTTTGAAGTGCCGCGTGGCGATCTGGTCGCGAAGGTTCGCGAGATTATCGAAAGTTATTCCTAATGACCGATCAGGTTTCCGACAAAGCCCGTGCACGGATGATGGCAGAAGGCCTATGTGATGCGTTCGCCAGCGGTGGCGCGGCGCGGTTTGACACCGATATCTTGCTGCCCGCAGAGGTGCTTTTGGACCTGTACGGCGAAGATATCCGTGCGCGTGCCTATGTGACATCCGACCCTGAACACGGTGAGATGATGCTACGTCCCGATTTCACTGTTCCCGTTGCCAAAGCGCATATGGCCGGTGATGAGCGCCCCGCGAGCTATACGTATTTTGGCGAGGTGTTCCGCAAACAAGATGACCATCCTGAGCGCAGCAACGAGTATTTTCAGGTAGGGTATGAGGTGTTTGGCGAGGCGAACCTTGCCGAGGCCGATGCAGATGTGTTCGGACAGTTTTCTGACCTATTGGCCGGCTATGATCTTCGCGCCGCCACGGGTGATATTGGTATTCTCGTGGATGCGGTGCGCGGGCTGAACACAACCGAGCGCCGCCGAGGTGCATTGCTTCGTCACATTTGGCGTCCGCGTAGGTTTCGTGCCTTGCTAACGCGGTTTTCCGATGCTGGTAACGATTTGCGCGCTGCCAATTTGGCCCGCGTACAGGCGAACCTCGCTGATGAGGCGGCCCCCTTTATCGGGGTGCGCACGCAGACAGAAATCGACGCCCGCGTTCAGGCACTGGCAGAGGACGCGGCCGAGCCGCCTATTTCAGCGGCCGAAGTCGACTTGATCGACGATATTCTCTCACTCAAGGAAACCGTGCCAAATGTGCTGTCGGCGCTGCGCGATATCGCCGTGGATATGCCGTCGATCGCGCAGGCGGTGACGCGCCTTGATCGTCGCTCCGCGGCAATGGAAAAGCGTGGGGTCGATGTGGAGAACTTGATGTTCGAGGCCTCCTACGGGCGCACATCTATGGAATATTATGACGGGTTCGTGTTCGGGTTTTATGCCGAGGCGCGCCCCGATTTGCCGCCTGTAGCCACCGGTGGACGCTATGACGCGCTAACGGCGGTTTTGGGGCAGGGCACTGGCGTGCCTGCGGTCGGCGGCGTCATACGACCTGACTTGATGCTCGCCCTAAAGGGAGATGCGCAATGACCATTAAACTGGGTGTGCCCTCCAAAGGGCGATTGATGGACAAGACGTTTGAGTGGTTTGCAAATCACGGGATTACGCTGCGCCAAACGGGTGCGGAACGGGAATATTCGGGCGCGGTTGACGGCGTCGACGGTGTCGAGCTTGTCTTGCTATCTGCGTCTGAAATTCCACGCGAACTTGCGGCTGGACGTATTCATCTCGGGGTGACTGGCTCTGATCTGGTACGTGACAAGCTAAGCCAATGGGACGCTAAAGTGGTCGAATTGGCGCGCATGGGGTTTGGTCATGCCGACCTTATTTTGGCCGTTCCAAAGGCGTGGGTCGATGTTGATACACTTGACGATCTTGACGCGGCTGCCGCGGCCTTTCGCGCGCGCCACGGATATCGCCTACGGATCGCGACCAAGTATCACCACCTCGTGCGTGAGTATCTCAAGGCGCACGGCGTAGCGGATTACCAGCTCGTCGATAGTCAGGGAGCCACGGAAGGCACAGTGAAAAACCTGACGGCCGAAGCCGTTGCTGATATTACATCCACGGGCGAGACCCTTCGGGCCAACCACCTCAAAATCCTTGCGTGTGATCCCGTCCACAAATCACAAGCCACACTGTTCAAAAGCCGCACCGCGCATTGCACGGATGCCGATCGCGCCGCGATGTCCGTGCTCAAGAATATGTTGCAAGTCGGGGATTGATGCGGCTCTAAAGCAGACCAATATCGGCAAGGGTTTGCGCGAGGTCTGCGGGCAATTTCGTTTCGCTTTCCCGCCCTTTGGGCAGATCGTTCGGCGCGTCCTCAGGCTTGAGGTAGCGCCAGCCTTGGAAGGGGCGACGTTGTGCGCCTGTTGTGCGTACCAAATCGGCATCGAGCATGATGGCGCATCTGCGCACACCATCGCCGCCGTGATATTCCTCCAGAGAAACGATGCGCTGGCGTGCCTGTATGACGCCCTTGATCACCCAATAGAGCGAGCCACCATTGAGCAATGCGTCCCCTTGTTTGGGCCACATGCGTGTCACATGAGCGGTCGTGCGCCCACCGCGATGCTTGATATGTGCGGCTAAGTCCTCGACGCTATCGACGCCAACGCAAAGTTTTACCAGATTGACGTGATTTGCCACTATAGTCCCCTCAGGTTTCGTGGGGTAAGATATGGTAATTGTGCCTGAGATCAAGTTGCCTTTGCGCGACAAGCGCGCTACATCCCGCTCCCCATCCACACGTGACGCCAAAAGATCGGACCACTGCCAATGACCCGTTTCGCCGCCCCTATCGCTGAACAAATCTGGGATATGAAATACCGTTTCAAGGAGGCAGGCGGTGCGCCGCTTGATCTGATTGTCGAGGATAGCTGGCGACGTGTCGCGCGGGCCTTGGCGTCGGTTGAGGCGGATGCGACGATGTGGGAGGATAAGTTCTATCACGCGCTAGAGGATTTCAAATTCCTCCCTGCGGGGCGTATTCTGGCGGGCGCGGGGACCGAGCGTTCAGTGACCCTGTTCAACTGTTTCGTGATGGGCACCGTGCCCGATACGATGGGCGGTATTTTCGACATGCTCAAAGAGGCAGCTTTGACCATGCAGCAAGGCGGGGGGATCGGCTATGATTTCTCCACCATCCGCCCCAAAGGAGCGGGGGTGTCGGGTGTCGCCGCAGACGCCTCTGGCCCGTTGTCATTCATGGATGTCTGGGATTCGATGTGCCGCACGATCATGTCCGCGGGGTCGCGGCGAGGGGCGATGATGGCCACGATGCGGTGTGACCATCCCGACATCGAAGATTTCATTTCCGCCAAACAAGACGCCGCACGCCTGCGTATGTTCAACCTGTCCGTTTTGATCACGGACCCGTTCATGGACGCGGTTAAGGCGGACGGACCGTGGGAGCTGACCTTTAGCGGTAAGGTCTATCACACGGTTCAGGCCCGTGATCTGTGGAATAAGATCATGAAGGGGACGTATGACTACGCTGAACCTGGTGTGATTTTTATCGACCGTATCAACGCCATGAACAACCTCGCGTATTGCGAGACGATTGCAGCCACGAACCCGTGTGGTGAGCAGCCCTTGCCGCCCTATGGCGCCTGTTTGCTGGGCTCTATCAACCTTGCGCGACTTGTAGATCAACCGTTTGAGGATGAGGCGCACCTAGATATTGAAAAGTTGTCCGATTTGGTCGCCACTGCCGTGCGCATGATGGACAATGTGGTTGATGCATCGCGTTTCCCGCTTGAGGCACAGGCCCGCGAGGCGCAGGCAAAGCGCCGTATCGGTCTGGGTGTCACCGGTCTTGCCGATGCGTTGTTGATGGTGGGCCAGCGTTATGGGTCCGACGAGGCCGCCGCGACCTGTGAGGCATGGCTCAAGGCGATTGCGCGCGCGTCCTATCTGGCCTCGACCGAACTGGCCCGTGAAAAGGGCGCGTTCCCGCTCTTTGATGCCGACAAATACCTCGCGTCCGGTTCACTCGAAGCAATGGACCAAGACGTGCGTGATGCCATTGCAACCCACGGCATTCGCAATGCGTTGCTGACTTCTATTGCGCCTACGGGCACCATTTCCCTGTACGCGGGCAATGTGTCGTCGGGGATCGAGCCGGTATTCGCCTACGCCTATACTCGCAAGGTTTTGCAAAAGGACGGCACCCGCACCGAAGAGGAAGTGGTGGACTATGCCGTCAAGCTATACCGCGACAAATTCGGCGCCGACGCGGTCCTACCCGATCATTTCGTCAACGCCCAAACGCTTGCCCCGCTCGATCACGTTCGCATGCAGGCGGCGGCGCAAAAATGGGTCGATAGTTCGATCTCCAAAACCATCAACTGCCCCGTCGATATCAGTTTCGATGACTTCAAAGAGGTCTACATGGCGGCGTGGGACACAGGCTGTAAGGGCTGCACGACATACCGTCCCAACGATGTGACCGGGTCGGTTTTGACCGTCTCGGAAGCCTCCGAGGATACGCCCGACACAGACGAGGGTGCGGATGTGGTCTATCTCTCCGAACCGCTTGATCGCCCACAAACCCTTGAAGGGGCCACGTATAAAGTCAAATGGCCCGACAGCGAACATGCGATCTACATCACAATCAATGACACCGTGCACGGTGGCCATCGCCGCCCGTTCGAGATTTTCATCAACTCCAAGAACATGGAGCATTTTGCGTGGACCGTGGCGCTCACACGGATGATTTCCGCCGTGTTCCGCCGTGGTGGCGATGTGTCGTTTGTGGTCGAAGAACTCAAAGCGGTTTTCGATCCACGCGGCGGTGCATGGATGCAGGGAAAATATATACCCTCCATTTTGGCGGCGATCGGCGGCGTGATCGAGCGTCATCTGATCGAGACCGGCTTCATCGCGGGGGAGGGCATGGGGCTCAAAACCGACCCACAAGCGCAGGTGGTCTCCATGGGCGACAAACCACGCGGCAAAGCCTGCCCGTCGTGTGGTCAATACGATTTACGCATGGTCGAAGGATGCATGACCTGCGGATCGTGCGGCCATTCGAAGTGCGGGTGAAAAACGCGTGAGTTGAAGTTTTTGTTGAAAGGACAGGCAATTGAGAGCCACTATGGCAAAAAAGACTGCCATTAGGTGGGGCTAAAAATGCCACGATTCCCCAAGTTATTGATATTGTTGACTTTTGAAATGGCCGCCTGAATAGGGCGGCCATTTGCATTTGCGGTAGGGTTCCTTGTCGGCCCCATTGACCAGTATCAATAATGTTCCCTAAGTGTTCCGCAGGTTCCGGAACCTTTCATATCTCACAAGCCCAGCGGTCACTATCCGTCGGGCAGCAGCGCAGAGCATTCCCTGTGCTATGAAAGGACTCCGACATGACCCAATCTCAATCCAAGATTCCGTTTCACGATCTAACCTTCTACGACGACCTGCCCAAGCTGCGGGATGTGGAGGCGCGGTTGAAGACCTTTCTGAAGGCCACGCGCGAGCGGGCGCAGCGTATCGCGATAGAAGCAGGTCGCATGGCGGATGAAGATAGGGTGTATTCTTATGACATCGTCAATGATGCCGACATGCGTCGGATCAAAATCCGTTCGGTTCGATATCTTGAGCGGCTGCATTCCTCTACCGGCATGTATCATTTGGCCGAAGAAAACCGTGTCCGCCTAACCCCAATCAAGGGGGGCTTGCCAGTCGCGCGCATCGCAACAGAACTCGAGGCCGATGAGATCGCGGTGGCCCTGCATGCGGAGATGCCTTGGATGGCGCCTGCGACCGAGGCGGTCTGGCACGGGTTGCGCGCATCGGCGCGGGAGGGGCTGCCGGGGCTTAGGTTTAGTCCTCTTGTTTTAGTCGGCTCGCCCGGGATCGGTAAGAGCTTCTGGGCGCGCCGCCTTGCGCATTACCTTTCGGTGCCGACGACCATGATCGACGCGACGGGCGAACCCGCCACCTTTGCAATCGTCGGCTCTCAGCGAGGCTGGTCCAGTGCGACGCCAGGCAAACTCATGCAGACCGTTTTGAAAGAGCGCCATGGCGGTCCTCTGGTGATCGTCGATGAGGTTGAAAAGTCTGGTGACATCCATTCAAGCAGGGGCACACGTCACTCGCTGACCGACGCGCTGCTTCCACTGCTAGAGCGGATGACCGCTGCCACATGGGAGTGCCCGTTCTTCCAGATCAAATGCGATATGTCTTGGGTGAATTGGGTCATGACCGCCAACAGCCGCCGAGGGTTGCCTGAGCCGGTGCAAAGCCGCTGTTTGGTCCTAGACCTGGCGGATCTGACGACAGATCAACTGAGGCATTTCGCTCAGACTGAGGGCGCGCGCCGTTGTTTGCCAGACCCGGCGATAGCCGCCTTGATGGACGTCTTAGATTGTCTGGCGATCAAGAATTCTGGTCTGAGCTTGCGCACAGTCAGCCGAACGCTTGACCGCGCTCAGACGTTGGTCTGCAAGCCGATATTGAACTGAGGTCGGGTTTACTCTGATCCAAATTACCTATCAGCCACACCAACACCGAAGTTCTTCAATATCGACAAATCGAGTGGAACCCCGTCAGGTCGCGTTAGGGCGTTCGGAATAAACGGCCCAGTATATTCGATCATTGGCGCACCTTCGTGGGACGTCAATTCTCCTTTGGTTTCCCGCACAAAAAGCACAAGATCTGTGAGATATTGAACCGCGTCAAACAGCTCATCACGTTCTGATTGGGATAGGTTTTCAATCTCACCAAGATCGATGACCTGCTTCAAGCTGTCGACGAACTCCTGCTCCGATTGATCTTTGGGCGTCTGTTTTGAAAATTCGATGAGTGAATAGCCCCTAGATTTGTAGACGCCTTGCTTGGTAATTTTGGAAGCAAGGAGACAGCGATGTCAGGGATTAGATTTACAGATGAGTTCAAGCGTGACGCGGTCGCACAAGTAGTGGATCGGGGTTATTCAGTTGTGGAGGTCTCAGAGCGATTGGGGATCAGCACCAAGTCACTTTACACATGGAAGGCGCAGTTTTCGCAACCGCGCAAACAAATCCTCGAGACCACAGAACAGGCCGCAGAGATCAGGCGCTTGAAGAAGGAACTGGCCCGCGTTTCTGAGGAGCGCGATATCCTAAAAAAGGCCACCGCGTACTTCGCCAGGGATGCAAAGTGAGGTACGCGTTTATGGCAAAGCATCGACCGATCTTTTCGGTTCGCGCCATGTGCCGTTGCTTGCGCCTGCATCCGAGCGGTTTTTATGCATGGGTTAAGAATCCGTTAAGTCTTCGTGCGCAGGAAGACGAACGCCAGACAAAGCTGCTCAAAGAAGCTTGGGAAGAAAGCGGTAACATTTATGGCTACCGTAAACTGCACGATGATCTCTGCGATCTGGGTGAGACCTGTTGTCCAAATCGTGTGGCCCGACTGGCCAGGTTAGCTGGAATATACGCGCAAATCGGATACAAACGCCGCCCTGGTAAGTACGGTGGCAAGCCATCAGTCGTCGTGGATAACACGCTAGACCGCCAATTCGATGTCGCGGCCCCCAACAACGTTTGGGTGACAGACATCACCTACATCAAAACACATGAAGGGTTCTCGTATCTGGCCGTTGTGATCGACCTGTTTTCGCGGCGTATTGTGGGATGGTCGATGCAAAACCGCCAACCAACAGACCTCGTGTTGCAGGCGTTGCTCATGGCTGTTTGGCGACGCAAACCAACGAGCAAAGTCTTGGTGCATTCTGACCAAGGTTCACAGTTCACAAGCATTGATTGGGCGTCGTTTCTCAAACACCACAATCTGGAACACAGCATGAGCCGACGCGGAAATTGCCATGATAATGCGGTGGCCGAGAGCTTCTTCAACTTGCTCAAACGCGAACGCATCCGTCGCAGGACATACAAAACCAGAGAAGACGCAAGATCTGACGTGTTCGACTATATCGAGATGTTCTATAATCCGAAGCGCAAGCACGCTAGGAATGGGATGTTGTCACCAGCAGACTTTGAAAAACAGCAACAACGGAAGCTGCAAGGCGTCTAACAAACTAGGGGCTATTCAGGGTGATGACTGGCCATACGAGGATGGTTCTACGGGTCAACCGTCGGACGAAGATGGAAAAGCAATTGCGAGAAACGCTACACTACATACTTTGGGCAACCTGACGCTATTGACTGGTGGGCTTAACATTTCGTCCGGCAACAAGAGCTTTGTTGAGAAGAAAGCCAAGTTTGCGGAGCATACGGGATTATTCTTAAACAAGTGGTTCAGCAGCAAGAGTCAGTGGACGGAAGAAGAAATCCGCGAACGTGGCGAACGGTTAGCCGATCTTGCCGTCGCGCGTTGGGTTGGATTGGACGATGTCGAATGAACACTTCTTGCATCGTTTCAACGGCTGGGTGTTTTCGCAGCTTGTTCAAGGAAGCTCGCGATTTGATACCCCAACGATACCCCGGCCCAAATTCGACCGACGCACAGCGAGGCTAAAATTCTCCAAGACATTGATTTTATTTTGTTTAAATGGTGCCCAGGGGCGGAATCGAACCACCGACACGAGGATTTTCAAGACTTGCGCTTACAGCAAGCTATTGAAAATAAACAGTAAATAGAGACAAAAATGTGGTGTGCGATAAACTGTGCTATGAGCGTAAGCTGCGCTTGTTGGCGACAACTACTATGTTCAACACAGTAACCCTAAACACTGCGTTTGAACAGACCACATCAATTACTGATCTTACTTTTCGTCGGTATGCGATTACAGCTTAAAGACAGGACCTAAATAGAATAAATGTTCAGAACAATGGAAGCGAAATCTGAATGCAAACTGGGGTACTAAAATTAATGAACGTGGGCGGCTTAGCTATTATGCGGTCGGTTTGTTTGTGCTTTGCAACTTGGTGCTTCTTTCCGACGGTATCAGTCGCATCTGACCTCAAAGTTGAGCACCACATCGGTAGCTCCCCCGAAGAGTTTCTTCCGTTTGAGCTTGGCTCTAATCTAGGTTTTCAGGGCGAACCGGTTTGGTTCAAAATTACACCACCAGAGGGCATCACTGCGTCCTCGCAAGTCTTGTTGGTGAGGCCAGTTCATTTAGACAGTGTGCAAGTGCGAGTGGGATCGCCGGAAGGCGTTGTGGTTTCTCGATTTGGTGATGTTATCACCTCAGAGCAAGGACTAATAAGCGATGGTTATTCGCTTATACTAGACCCCAAATGGTATGGCAAAGACCTGTATCTTGAGATTGAGACAAAGAACGTACTCCACCCCTGTCAATCGCAGAGCAATAAGGGACCAGATCGCGGCGTAAAAAGGGGCCACTGCGTTTGATGTTGTGTTGCGCTTTGGCGCGCGTGCTCGCCACAAAGCTGAAGCGTGCCAAAGCGCATGCTGGCCGTAGGGCCAGCATTTTCCGTCTTTGATTGTAGATGGACTATTGTCGGTTGTTGCGGCTGTGCTTGAGACGGTAACTCTCGCCATTCAGCTCAAGGATGTGGACGTGATGGGTCAAGCGATCCAGCAATGCGCCTGTAAGCCGCTCCGAGCCAAAGACTTCCGTCCACTCATCAAAGGGCAGGTTCGAGGTTATGATGATGGAACCTCGTTCGTAGCACTGGGACATGACCTCAAAGAGCAGTTCTGCGCCGGATTTACTGAGAGGGACAAAGCCCAGCTCGTCGATGATCAACAAGTTCTGGCTGGTCAATTGTTTTTGCAGCCGTTGCAATTTCCGCTCGTCCTGCGCCTCAATCAAATCATGAACCAGTGCGGCCGCCGTTGTGAAGCGTACCTTCAGCCCGCGTTGACACGCCGCCAATCCAAGACCCAAAGCGACATGTGTCTTGCCGGTCCCTGATGGCCCAAGGGCAATGATGTTTTCCCTGCGATCAACGTACTCACATCTCGCCAACTCCATTGTCAGCGGCTTGTTCAAGCTGGGCATGATCTTGAAGTCAAAGCTATCCAAGCTTTTGGTGCTGGGGAACTTCGCCGCTTTGATCCGGCGCTCAATCATCCGCCGTTCGCGGTCGATCAGCTCCATCTCACACAGGCGGGCCAAGTATTGGGTGTGGTCCTTATTCTCAGCAGCACAAATCTGCGCCTGTTTAGCATACTCTCCTTGGAACGTTGGCAGGCGCAACTTTTTGAGGTGATGTTGCAGAAGGATTTGAGGGGCTTCGGTCATGTCGCGGTTCCTCCCATCAGGCTCATGTAGCTGGCTGGACGTGTCATCCCCACGTTGGCCTTGGGCAGATACGGGTAGAAGTCTAAATCCAGTCGCGGGGGCCGCTTCTCAACACGGCACAAGACAAGATGCTTTACGGCATCATATCCAATCGCGCCCATATCAATGGCTTGGCTGATCGCACCCTGTATAACGTCCATCTCGAAGGTTTCCATGAGACGTAGGACCTGCACGTATTCCCGCTTACCAGGTTTACCCATGCGCGCCTCCAGCAATCGGTGCAAGGTTGCAAACACATCGGGTAAATCCCAACCCTGCAAAGGCGCAGCCTGATCCAAGGCACCCACCTTTTGCTCAAGCAAGGGCAAAAAATGCAACGGATCGAAGATCATATCCGCTTTTGCATATGACCTGTCAACGGCAGAGTAAAATTGGACCAAAGGGCAGCGCAAAATGTTGCCACATTGAAGGTGGCGTGATGAGGGTGCAGCCGTAGGCCAGCATCCGGGCGGCCGCGCTTGTCATATAGCTGGCGGTTGCCCGGATGCTGTGGCCCGTCAGGGCCAATCTGTGCTGATTGTGGTTTAGGTTTTGGGTGTTGCCTGACGCGCCTTGCTCTGGCCAAGGCGGTAGCTTTCGCCATTCATCTCAAGGATGTTGACGTGGTGGGTTAGGCGGTCGAGCAGCGCGCCTGTCAGGCGTTCTGATCCAAAGGTCTCGGTCCATTCGTCAAATGGCAGGTTGCTTGTGATCAGCGTGGATCCGCGCTCGTAGCGTTGGGAGATCAACTCGAACAAAAGCTCGGCCCCTGTTTTGCTCAACGGCACAAAGCCCAACTCGTCGATGATCAGCAGCCTGTAACCCACCATCTGCTTCTGAAGCCGCAGGAGCCTGCGTTCATCTCGGGCCTCCATCAGCTCGTGAACCAGCGCTGCAGCCGTGACAAAGCCGACAGACAGGCCTTTTTGACAGGCAGATAGGCCAAGGCCCAAGGCGACATGCGTTTTGCCGGTGCCTGAGGGACCGAGCGCTATGACATTCTCGCGCCGGTCAATCCATTCGCAACGCGCCAACTCCAGCACCTGCATCTTGTTCAAGGCAGGGATTGCCTTGAAGTCGAAGCTGTCCAGGCTTTTGACGGCCGGGAACTTGGCCGCTTTGATGCGCCGTTCGATCATCCGCCGTTCACGGTCGATCATTTCCAATTCGACCAAACGTGCAAGGAACTGAACATGGTCATGCCCCTCTGTGGCGCATTGCCGGGCCAGTTTGCCATATTCCCGCAACACTGTTGGCAAGCGGAGAGATTTGAGCCGGTGATCTAGTAGGATTTGAGGCGCTTGTGTCATGCGGCTTTCCCCCGCTTCATCAGGGACATGTAACTGGCCGCCGACGTCGTGCCAACATTGGCCTTTGGCAGATATGGATAGACATCCAGGTCCAGTTTGGGCGGTCGCTTCTCGACCTGGCACAAGACAAGATGCTTGATGGCATCAAAACCGATCGCGCCCATGCGCAGCGCATTTTTGACGGCGACATTCAGATCGGCCATCTCGAACGTTTCCAAGAGCCGCAAGACCTGCACATACTCGCGCCGGCCAGCCTTGATCATGCGGGCCTCCATCAAGCGGCGCAGGGTCGCAAAATCTTCTGGCAGTTCCCATGCGACCAGCGGAGCAGCTTGATCCAGAGCCCCGGTCTTTTGCTCCAACAGCGGCAGATAGTGAACAGGATCAAAGACCATGTCTTCGCGGTCCCAGCACCGCGGGTGGCGGGCGATCACATCGCCACCACAGCCAATGACGACCCGATCGACATAGCCGCGGACCCAGACGTCACGGTGGCCATAAGCAACGGGCACCGAGTAATCATTGGTTTTGTAGCGCACCAGGGATTGCGAGTTCACCTGGCCACTGGACTGATCGCAGGCATCAAATGGAGACGCCGGCAGATCCATCATCGCTTCAAGGTCGCGGGCCAGTCGTTGCCCGATGCTGTCGCCATGCCCGCGCAAGACATCCGTCTGGCGCTTGCGGCATTGCTCTTCCAGCCAGAGGTTAAAAGCCTCCCAGGTCGGGAACTGAGGCATCGGCACCATGAAGTTGCGCCGCGCATACCCGACCAGCCCCTCAACAGCGCCTTTGTCATTGCCCTTGCCGGGGCGACCATAACGATCCTGGATGAGGTAATGCGACAGGAACCCGCTGAACAGTTTGGTCCGTTTGCGCGAACCGCCCGGCAGGATCTTCGCAACAAGGCATCGGTCATTGTCATAAAGAACCGACTGTGGAACCTTGCCGAAGAAAGCAAAAGCATGGACGTGACCGTCAACCCAAGCTTCAGACACCGCCGCAGGGTAAGCACGCACAAAGCAGGCGTCACTGTAGGGCAAATCAAGTGCAAAGAAATGCGCCTTCTGCTCAACCCCGCCGATTACAACCATGGCTTCGCCGAAATCCGCTTGGGCGTGGCCAGGGGCATGGGCCAGCGGCACAAACATCTCCCGCCTGCGCCGGCCATGTTCCCGGACGTAATTCTTGACCGTCGTGTAGCCGCCCATGAAGCCATGCTCATCGCGCAGCCTCTCAAAAACCCGTTTGGCAGTGTGCCTTTGCTTGCGGTTCCGGTTGAGGTCGTCCTGCAACCACTGATCGATGAAGCCGGTGAACCCGTCCAACTTGGGCCGCTTGATCTGCGCCGTTCGTTGATATCCGGGCGGGACCGAAAACATCATCATCTTCGCCACGCTCGCACGCGATATCCCAAAATGGTTCGCTGCCGCCCGTTCGCTCATGCCGCCCCGACGCGCGAGGCGGACCTTCCTGTAAAGTTCCACGCTGAAAATACCCCCGCCCTCCCTGCAAACAGAAAGGGCCAAAGTGGCAAAGTTTTACTCTGCCCGCAGCAAGACAATCTCGCCACTTCCATGGCTCACTTTTGCATTGCCGTTCTCAGCAGGGCATTTATTCAGCTCTCATATCTATTTGCGCAAGCTTTCTGGCGGTTTGCTTGGTGTTTCGCACCTGGTCTAGTCACAGCGATAGCCAACTTCGCTCCCATTGGCTGCTAATCATTATTGCAGGGGCGGTTGCTTCAATTGGCAATGGCTTAGGTCACGCTATCTGGTACGGATCCCAATTGGACGCAACATGGATCACCCTTATGCTTGGGTTCTTCATCGGAGACGTGTCTGGATTGTTCTTCTTACTGCTGTTGTTAATAGCGTTCAACAAAGCAATACGTCAGCATGGCGCAAAGTCTTCATAAGCAGTCGATGGCAGGCGCGGTACTTTACAGGACTTTAAACTCGCCTCTCTTCTTGCGATCTGAATGTTTGAGTAATCCATGATCTAAAATGGCTTTTAGGCATCTGAAAAATGTTGGGCGCGATATTTGCCGCGTTAGCTGATGCTCTAAAATATCTCTCGTTTGAACAAGGCCGTCTTTGGATTTTGCAGCTTGAGCAGCAAGGTATATGCTTTTTTCGGGAGGAGAGAGTTTGTCGAGACCAATATCCTGTTCCATCTCGTCAAGCATCACGCGTAGGGTGACTATCTGGTCAATTATCATGGTTCTATAGTTCCAAATTTTGTTGGCACATCAAAAAAGAATTTAAAACACGCCAAAGCCATTACCAATTATGAGTACACACATATTATATTGAGATGTGATGGTTGCGTCAAATCGTAGAAATACGGTTGTGATGCTGCGGCCCAGTTATTGCCGATGAATTGTTTCTCTGTGTTCCAGGTGATGTTGTCCCAAAACTCCACCAACACAGTGTTAGCAACACAGCCACAGCCTATACTGTGTCCAACACAGCGAATCCGCAGTCAAAATAGTCAGCAACACGGCAAAAAGTGTGTTTATGGTGTGTTTTTGAATTACACAACTTTAGCGCGCATTGCGCTTGGCTAAGTCATTGTTTTTATTAGTAAAATTGGTGCCCAGGGGCGGAATCGAACCACCGACACGAGGATTTTCAATGTAGGTGGTGTAAATTATAGTATTATAATCAACGACTTATGTGGCGATATTTTTGGTGTGCGCGCAAGTGTGTTTTTGGTGTCATTTTGAGGGTAGGGCGGAAACACTGTGTTGAACATCATGAGTGATTGCTGTGCTGTTGATGCGTCAAGTGGGTAGCATTAATCGGTCTCCAATGGATAATCAGTTTTTTGTTTGCGCAAAAGGCTTAGGGAGTACCTGCCCAGCAAAAACCGATTGCCTTGGATATGTTTCACGAAGTCAGGTTTATTACTTTCGATGCCAGACAACACTTATGCAATTTCGCTGATAGATTGCCGTTTCCGTGTGCTACTATAGTTGGGATAATCCGGATACTTTGCTGCAATATTTTACACATTCTTTTTTCCGCGCAACGCTTCAAATACTGCTTGGGACTTGAGCTGGTCTTTAAAGCTCCGGAGCTTTGCCATTCTCGTATCCCTTCAAGAATTCATGCATCACCGCCAGCATCATGCATATTCAAGCCCACTAGATGAGCCAAACTCTGTATTGATTTGCGCAAGCATTGGCGCTAAGTCCCTAACGACTATAATTGATTGAGGGCGGAACAGGAGCGAAAATCTTTGCTCAAAAAGCGGGTGTAAATGTCTAGCATGGAACAAGAGCAGAAAATACATGCGATACTCAGACTAATCGCTTGCTTTGAAAACAAGCCGTTCATACTGAGCTACAACAAGCATACGTTGCACTGGAAGCACCCAATAACCAACGAAGGCATGCCTGATCCGGATTATTTAGTGTTTTCAATAGAGAAGGGTAATGTGCCATCCATTTGGTCTTTTCAAGGCGTGATAAATATTGAGTGTACGATCGAAAACTTTACCAACGCTAAGGTGACGGAGGATGATCTGATATTTTTGGAACAAGCATGCCGACACGCAGTGGTAAAAGTTCGGACGCGAAAGCAATGGATCCCTAAATGGTTCAAGTTTGGATATTGATCTTGGGTACAATGAGGCGAATGCATTCCTGTTGAGTGCACCGCAGTGCACGCGTGCCCCGGAAAAAATTAAGAGCTATCGACGGCCTACGATGCGATTCACTCCAGTGCCCCACTTTTGAAAAAGTTTGCCCTCTAGATATTCCTGAGCCGTGACGCTTTGGACAGTACTTTAAGATGTGCCTCGCCACTGGGAAGACAGTAAAAAGTCCGGAAGCCGCGATTTGAAAATGTCAAAGACGAAAACAACTGTTACTTATAGTCATCCTTTAGAGTACATTGCTATTATGGTCTTGTTTTCGTCTATATGAATGGCTGTCTTTCAGTCAGCGCTGTAAAATCTTGGCATGGTTAATGTCTCGTATAGTCGACCCACCGGTAGGCTATCACAAACGAGTACAAGAAGACCGAGATCGAGTTTGGCTAGATCTGGGCCACACTCACAGTGACACTTTAACGACAGAAATCACCCACCATCTCTGGCGAAGAGGGTTTGCAGTTCCTCCTACGACATAAGAAGCGGCGTCTTTATCACAAAGACAGCTCCATTATCTGGCAACGCCACACACACGAAAACCGCATCTGGGCGATAAATTTTGTTCATGTCAGGCTTAGCAATGGGCGCAGCTATAAGATGCTGACGATACTGGATGAGTATATCTGCGCGGCGCTCTGCGTAGCGGTGCGCCCCAGAATGGACGCAAACGATGTTCTTGATGAGTTGCACAGTCTTCTCATGAAGTATGGAAGGCCTGAGTTCATACGTTCTGACAACAGCCCGGAGTTCATAGCCGGGCATCTGCAGGGGGGGGTGTCGGCATCCAGCCGATGCAGGTCTACTCTGGGAGAACGGATATAATGAACGCTTCAACGAAACATTATGACGGGAGGTTCTAAATGCAGAGTAGTTCCACAGCACACGACAGGCGCAGGTCGCGATCAATATTTGACTTAAGCATTGCAATCGGATCAGTCCCCAACACGCATTAAGAATGCCCCCTCCGGCGCCTGAAGCCTTAATAGAGAAAACTAAAATTACTGGTACTGAAATTGGGGGCTAGGCATTATAGTCTTCTGCAGAAAACGAATTTTTTTCTATATGAATGGTTGTTAAATGCCAAATCTTAGACATCAAAGAGCACCAACGACTGTGAAGAAAAATATAATAAATCTGAACGCCTTGCCGTTGGTCACTAGGATCTTATACCTGTTTGAACAGGCAATTGCCCATTTGCTGTTGCCCTTTGTACCGTTGCTGATGCTAATACGATCGCGCAAAGAGCCTGTCCACTTTCGAAAACTGCTGGATCGTTTCGCACTTGGGGCGGTTGGTCATAGGTGTGCAGTCTGGATTTACGCCGCATCATTGGGAGAGACACGGGCGGCCAGCCCTTTGATCAGGCAACTTCGAGCTGAAGGCTTTAATGTGCTTTTGACTCATCAATCACCTTCGGGCCTCGCAGAGGGGGCGCGGTTGTTTGCCAACGATAGCGGCGTGTCCCAAGCATTTGTTCCGTTGGATTTATTTTGGGCCGTCCGTATTTTTCTGCGTCGGTTCCAGCCTATAGCATTGATCGTCATGGAAATCGAAATTTGGCCCGCCATGCTCATTGAAACGACGCGCAAGGGAATTCCGATCGCTATGGCGAACGGCAATCTCTTGGAGCAATCGATCGGCAATGGGCGAGGGCTGCGCAGCCATCTATTGAAATTGTACTTATTGTTCAGCCATATTTGCACACGAACACAAAACTACTATGATCGCTATATCCGCCTCGGAGTTGACCCATCGCGCGTGTCTGTGGTCGGAGAAATGAAATATGATCAGCTAATTGATCCTGCTCATCTCCGAATGGCCAAAACATTACGCACCAATTTTGTTGGGGGTGAGAGATTTCTCATGATTGCGTCGTCGGTTGAAGCTGAAGAAAGTTTGCTTTTGCCAATGGTTGAACGGCTGATTGCACAAGATTCAGGCCTACGGGTTCTTTGGGCACCTCGTAGTCCGCAGCGATTTCAGAGAGTTGCTGATGAACTTAGGTCAAAAGGGATTGCAGTGACTCTTCGCTCATCGCTGGGCCGTGCGATGGATGCCCCGATGCCACAAACGCGCGTCCTCGTTGTTGACAGTACGGGTGAGATGAATGCCTTTTATCCAGCGGCCGACCTAGTTTTTGTTGGCGCAAGCCTTGTCGATCACGGCGGACACAACATCATAGAACCCCTAGTGCTGGGCCGTCCGGTGGTGATGGGCCCATCGACGTATGGTGTCGATTTCGCAGCCGAGCCTGCTGGTCAAGCTGGTGCCTTTGAAAGCCTTCTGGACGCGTCTGCCCTAGAAGAGCGAATTGTGGAATTAATGGCGGATCAGGTTTCGCTCGCCCAGATGTCGGCGGCCTCAGTTGCTTTTGCAGCCGACAAAACCGGCGCTGCTAAAAAGACTTTACTAGTGATACATTCGTTGTTTGGTCCAATTGCCGAGGGTCAGTCCAAATGACCGTGAAGAAGAAAATCTTATGTGCAATCCCGCACAGCCCAGCATTTGACAGCTGTTTTCCTCTGCTGGAACGCTTGCACCAGCGTGGCCGCATTGAGCCATATGTTCTTCTTGGGCCGCGCCTCAAAAAAGTTGAACCTCGTGCCGAAATCGCACTCCGTAACGCCGGTCTGCGGTATAAAGCAGTGTCGCTATTGCGGTTGGAGGTGTTGTCCGCCATCGATATTTTGCGTGCTGATGCGGTTCTGACCCACTCCGACCCGCGGGCCTACGGTGGGAAATTTCGTCCACGGGATTCAGTTACGCTTGGATTGAAAAAGCCGACGATTTTCGTTCAGCACGGAATGGTGCAGGCCGGACTTCATTACGGCGGCTCAAAGCGGGTATGGGATTTTCACGCTGATCTGATACTGACGTGGAAGCCGCTACCTGATCCACATGCTACCTTTTTTGGAACGGACGTTGCAGACCGCATTCGTGTGACAGGACTGATCAAAACCAATCGCTTGGCCCGTTCCGCTGCATTCGCTGATCTGTCTCGTGAACTCAGCCATTGGCGACAACGTTTGTTGATTTGCCACAATTTTGGCTTTGAAAGTCCGCTTTACCCGATCAGCGCACAGCGCCGCGCATTCGATGAATGGGCAAATGTTGCCGATTCCCGCCCAGATACCCTGTTCATCGTGCGGTCGCATCGCGGCAAAAGCCATCCAGAAAATACGGCACTGGTAGAAAAATTGGTTCAGGGCCGACCCAACATCTTGTTGTCAGAACGCCATGCGGGGCTTATGCGCATGGCCACAATCAATGACGTCATGACTGTTGTGGATCGGGTCATCTCCCACCCGTCGACTGTAGTTCTGGACGCAATATATGACGACAAGCCAGTAGGCGTTTACAATAGCATCCAACCCGAATTGTCCTGTTTGCCCCGTGCCGAAACCGCTGCAGAGATAAGTGCCTTTTTGGATGATCCTAATGGCGCGCAGCACGCAGCACCCATCCGCGACTTATATGGAGAGGTTTCCGATAACCTTGACATTGCCGCGCATGAGGTTGAAAGCCACCTGATCAAGATGTAAACTAATAGCTAAAATTCCGCCGGGGCGGAGACTTTAAGATGGGACCTTATATGCTTGAAAATTCAACGATACTGGTAACAGGTGGCACCGGCTCTTTTGGCCATGCATTCACGCGCATGACGCTCGAAAAGTATAATCCTAAAAAGATTATTATCTTATCGCGCGATGAGATGAAGCAGTGGGAAATGGCGAAAATTCACGGGGCTGACTCGCGCGTCCGTTTTTTTATCGGCGATGTCCGCGATCGGGAACGTCTGTATCGTGCCTTTCGAGGTGTGGATTGCGTCATTCACGCGGCGGCAACGAAAATTGTGCCAACGGCAGAATATAACCCTTTTGAATGTGTTAAAACCAACATCAATGGTGCAATGAACGTGATTGACGCCGCAATTGATTGTGGCGTTAAACGTGTGGTTGCACTTTCAACAGACAAGGCGTCATCCCCAATCAACCTGTATGGTGCGACCAAGCTGGCGTCAGATAAGTTGTTTGTGGCGTCCAATTCATACGGCGGAGAGCATGGTACGCGAATGGCAGTTGTGCGCTACGGTAACGTCATGGGATCGCGCGGTTCGGTAATCCCGTTCTTTAAATCAATCAAGGGCAACGGCGTTCTTCCGATCACGGACCCACGCATGACACGTTTCATGATCAGTCTTGAGGACGGTGTTGATCTGGTCTGGCACGCGCTTAACGATATGGAGGGTGGTGAAATCTATGTGAAAAAGATCCCGTCAATGAAGGTTACTGATGTTGCCAGTGTGATTGCCCCCGATGCCAAACAGGTAACCGTCGGTATTCGTCCGGGTGAGAAGTTGCATGAACAGATGATCGGGCCGGAGGATGCGGCCCATACGTTCGAATACCCCGAACACTTCAAAATCCTGCCTGCGATCAACAATTGGTCTGACAGCCCAGCGCGCATCAAAGACGGTGTGAAAGTGTCCGAAGACTTCATCTATGCTTCCGACAGCAATCCTGAATGGATGACCGGCGCTGATTTGCAGGCTTGGCTCGATGAAAACGATGATCGAATAGGCCAGATTTAGTGGCCGCGTCGCCGGAGCAATTTTCGTCGCTGGCTGAGGTGTCGTTGACACTTGCGCTCGGACGATCGTTACGCATGATTTATTGTCCGGCGGGTCGCCCCCTATGGTTTGAATTGGCGCGCCTGTTAGCAGAAAAGGGCGTTGCTGAACCGGTTCTTTGGCTTGGCGACGGGGTGCACGACGCCAAGGCCAAGAACTCCTTTGCGCGGGCCGAGGTGATTTCGTTCAAGTCGATTAATTTTAAACGAAAGGTTCCCCCCCGGTTTTACGCAGGCCAATTCGACGCGTTTTGGACGAGTGCCGCGCTACATCAAACTCGTGATCACGCGATCAAGCTGATGGATCGCTCTGAGCGTTTTGGTGCAAGCCGTGGCCCAGAACGTGAGGCCTATTTTAACCAGCTGTGTTTTTGGGCAATGGAACGTGTCGCGCACAGCAAAGCAGACGTCTTGTTGATGTCAGAGAGCCCGCATTCGGCGCCAAGCTATATTCTGTATGCAATTGCGCGTTTCGCTGGGGTAAAGGTTTTAGTTTTTTCGGCATGGCCGCTCGCACCGGTGGTCACTTTGCGACAGGGGTTGATGCCGCCTGATCTGGATATAAATTCGTTAGAATTGCCGACCGAGGCAAAACGCGTAGAGGCTTTGGCGAAGTTTCGACCCATTATCGAAAGCTATATCGCCCGGTTCAATGATCCTGAAAACTACGAGTTCGTACCGCGCTATATGCAGATACAGGCTGGCCGTGATCCAACCTCGGGCAGTGGCAAGCGTATTTTTGCGCGCATCAAGTCACTATTGCGCTTGTTAAAACCGCGCATGGCCTACGGGGCCGTTGTTCGGGCGCGTTTGCGCCGGTCATTCAATCGCATGGCTGAAACGACCGCCCCGACAGGCCCATACGTCTACTTCCCGTTGCACTATGAACCCGAGCGCACAACCAACCCAGATGGTGGTGTCTTTCATGACCAGTTGCGCACTTTGGCGCAGTTGCGTGCATTCGTGCCGGCAAGTATTGCAATTTGCGTCAAAGAACACCCAAGCCAGTTCAATGCCCGTATGACCGGTCATCAAGGGCGCACCGCACGATTTTACAAAGCGGTTACTGCAATTTCTGGCGTACACTTGGTTGCGGAAACCTTGTCTTCTGCAACGTTGATCCTGAACGCGCAAGCGGTTGCCACGATCAGCGGCACCGTCGCGTTGGAGGCCGCGATCCTTGGGAAGAGGGGGCTTGTGTTTGGTGGTGCATGGTTTGATGGCTGCCCGAACGTGATGCGTTTCACTCAGGCGCTGGATTGGGAAGCATTTTGCGCCGCTGAACCATACGACAGCACAGAGATCGGCGACTGGCTCTATGATCGGCTAGAGGCATGTGGACTTCCGGGGTGCGTGAACCCCTCCAATGAAAAGTACTTTGCGGCGCATTATGCTGACGGATCGCAATTGAACTGCGAGGCGGAAATCCTTGCCGATGCAGTCGCAGCAACCCTAGCGCCGCGTAAGCTAGTAGTGTAAACTGCGAAAAAAGCGTTTCAAAACAAAAAACAAGGGGCGGTAAATGACCAACACCTTCATTCCCTACGGGCGGCAAAATATCACCGACGAGGACATCGAAGCGGTTGTTGAGGCCCTGCGGTCCGATTATCTGACGCAAGGCCTTCAAGTCCCGGCATTTGAACGTGAGCTGGCGCACATCACGGGTGCTGCGTATGCTGTCGCGCTAAATTCGGCGACCTCGGCTTTGCATGTGGCTTGTATGGCGCTTGATCTTGGCACAGGGGACTGGCTGTGGACCGTGCCGACGACATTCGTTGCTTCTGCCAATTGTGCGCTGTATTGCGGTGCCCAAGTTGATTTTGTCGATATTGATCCAACAACCTACACGATGTGTCCCGTCGCCTTGGAGGCTAAGCTTAAACAGGCGGATGCGGCCGGTAAATTGCCAAAAATACTCGTGCCGGTGCATCTGTGCGGGCAGTCCTGTGACATGGAAGCCATTTCACGCATCGCGCGCCGTTTTGGTGTGAAGATCATTGAGGACGCAAGCCACTCCATCGGAGCTCACCATCAGGGCCGACCTGTCGGTGATTGCCGATATTCGGATATAACAGTGTTTTCTTTTCATCCGGTCAAAATCATCACCACCGCAGAAGGGGGAATGGCCACAACGCAGGATGCCGGTCTGGCGCGCAAAATGGATTTGGCGCGCAGCCATGGTATAACGCGCGACCCAGATCAGATGACACATGCACCGGACGGGCCGTGGTATTACCAACAGATATCATTAGGCTACAATTACCGCATGACGGAACTGCAAGGCGCGCTCGGGCTGTCGCAGTTAAAGCAATTGCAAAATTTTCTCGCGCGCAGGCGTCAGCTGGCGGCACAGTATGATGATCTTTTGGCTGGTTTGCCGCTCACGCGCCCTGCGCAGCACCCTGACACGAACTCGTCTTGGCATCTTTACGTGGTGCGCGTCCCGGCTGAACGGCATACTGCCGTCTTTGAGGTTTTGCGCGCTGCCGGCCTCGGGGTGAACTTGCATTACATTCCCGTGCATACCCAACCATATTATCAAGCCATGGGCTTTGCCGCTGGGCAATTTCCTCATGCAGAATCCTATTACGCCGAAGCGATTTCAATCCCGCTTTACCCAGGTCTGAGTGACAGTGACCAAAAACGCGTGGTTCAGGAATTGACCAATGCGTTGGCGGATCAATAATGGCCGTTTGCGTCATCCCCGCGCGCGGCGGATCGAAGCGTATCCCGCGCAAGAATATCCTTTCGTTTCATGGCACTCCTATGATCGGTTGGTCTATCGCTGCGGCGCGGGACTGCGGCTTATTTGACCGTGTTGTTGTATCCACGGATGATGCAGAAATTTCTGACATCGCCCGTGATCTTGGGGCGGAAGTGCCTTTTTTGCGTCCCGACAATCTTGCGAACGATCATGCGGGCACGGTGCCTGTTATAACTCATGCGGTTGAGGCCCTCGCGCTTGATGACGATGTTGCCGTCTGTTGCCTATACGCGACGGCACCTTTCGTTCGGGCCGCCGATTTGGCGGAGGGTTTGCGCCTTTTGCAAGCCGGGGCTAGCTACGCGATGGCCGTGACACGATATGACTATCCGATCCAACGTGCCTTGCGACGGGGCGAAGACGGTGCCGTGTCCATGATCGATCCGGCGCAAATGCAGGTGCGAAGCCAAGACCTCGAACCTGCGTGGCATGATGCCGGTCAGTTCTACTGGGGGCGGGCGGCCACTTGGGCATCACAATTACCTGTTTTTGATCGTCGCGCGCACGGGGTTGGACTCCCCTCAAGTCGTGTGGTCGATATTGACACGCCCGAAGATTGGGAGCGTGCAGAGGCCTTGTTTCAGGTTCTGCAGCGATGAAGATTGCCTTTCGAGCCGATGCATCTGTCCAGATCGGTACGGGTCATGTGATGCGGTGTCTGACACTGGCCACCGAAATGTATCGGCGCGGGCATACCTGCTGTTTTGTGTGCCGTGATTTACCGGGGCACCTTAGCCAGATGATAGGTGATGCGGGCTTTGATCTGAGCGTGTTGCCCGCACCTGCGGCTGATTTCAAAGCGGACGATAACGATCCAGATCATGCCGCGTGGGCCGGGGTTCCGTGGGAACTGGACGCAGAACAAACCCTTGCGGCGGCGCAAGACGTCGATTGGTTGGTGGTGGATCACTACGCCTTTGACGCGCGTTGGGAAGCTGCCGCACGTTGCCAGGGCGCAAAATTGGCGGCCATTGACGACCTTGCCGATCGCCCGCACATTGCCGATCTTTTGCTCGATCAGAACCTTGGCCGGCGGTCCTCGGAATATGATGACCTGTTGCCACAGAAAGCCGAGCGGCTGATCGGGCCAAACTACGCCTTATTACGCCCTGAATTCGCCGCCCTGCGTGAGGCCGCTTTGGCAGGTCGCGCGGAGCGGGGAAATAAGGTTAAGACTGTGCTCGTCTCAATGGGCGGCGTTGATTTAGAAAATGCAACGGGGGCGGTTCTTAACGTGATTGGAGCGCAATCAGACCTTAGCATAACCGTGGTTATGGGCGCAAACGCACCCTCTCTGGACCTTGTTCAAGCACAGGCGGCGGCATGTTCTGGGCGTGTCGAGGTTATCGTTAACACGTCGGATATGGCAGGGCTTATGACAGATGCAGACCTTGCCGTCGGAGCAGCTGGCGGAACATCTTTGGAGAGGTGCGCCCTTGGATTGCCCTCGCTGGTTGCCGTTCTGGCCCAAAATCAGGTCGAAGCGGCGGCTGCGCTGTCGATTGCAGGTGCTGCAATTGAAATCGGATCTCCCCAGTCATCCGAATTTCCCGCAAGACTTGCGGATGCATTAAAACACACACAGGTTTTCGGAAATTTGAACACGCTTTCCCTGGCTGCTGCATCGGTTACCGATGGTCGGGGTGTTGCGCGTGTTGCGGACGCCTTAGAGTACCCGCTCGGGCTGCGCAGTGTGACCATGGATGATGCCGTGGCGATATGGCACTGGCGGCGCGCGTTGCCCATATCGCATTTTCGCACACAAGCAACGCCGTCTCTTCGTGAACATCTCTCGTGGTTCTTAGAAGCACTTGGTGACGCTCGTCGTCGCTTCTATGTTGTAGGTGATCCTTCAATCGCCCATCTGCGGTTGGATCTCGACGATACAGGACATGCCGCCGTCTCTATTATTCTTGCTCCGGATGCGAGGGGCAAAGGGTTTGGGCTACGACTTCTGTCGCTTCTCGCTAGTTCAGGCCGTGCTGAAGGTCTGTCTGCGCTAGTCGCCGAAGTTCATTCCGAAAACACCGCCTCGATTTCCTTGTTCCGAGCCTGTGGATATGTCGAGACAGGATTGGTTGACGGTTTCTACGGATTCAAGCTGACGTTATAATCACTTGTACATCGCGCCGTTTTACGACACTAGCTTTTGACAGGAGGCCGATATGACGGATTATCCAGAAATAAAAATTGCCGGACGATTTATCGGTCAGGCCCACCCACCCTATGTCATTTCAGAGTTGTCGGCAAACCACAACGGCAGCCTTGAGGCGGCTTTGCGCTTGATTGATGAGGCCGCAAAAACCGGTGCGGATGCTGTTAAAATTCAGACCTATACCGCCGACACCATCACGCTCAAATCGGACCGACCGGAATTTCAGATTACCGATGGGAAATGGGCGGGCCAAAGCCTTTATGACCTTTACGCCTCAGCCAATACCCCATGGGAATGGCATGCCGAAATGTTCGAGCGCGCACGGCAGCGTGGCATTACTATGTTCTCGTCGCCTTTTGATCCAACGGCGGTCGACCTGCTCGAGGATCTGCGGGCACCCGCCTATAAGATCGCAAGTTTTGAAGCCGTTGACCTACCGTTGATCCGCTATGTTGCGTCAACCGGTAAGCCGATGATAATTTCAACTGGAATGGCCGACGCAGACGAAATCGGAGAGGCGATTGCCGCCGCGCGAGATGGGGGCTGCAAAGAGCTTGCAATCCTGCGATGTGTGTCCGGTTACCCGGCTCCTGCAGGCGACTACAATCTTGCGACAATCCCTGACATGATGGCCCGTTTTGGCCTTGTGACAGGGCTTTCAGATCATACGCTTGATAATACCACTGCCATCGCCGCTGTCGCGCTGGGGGCGTCTATTATTGAAAAACACATGACTGAGGATCGCAACGGCGGTGGGCCAGACGATAGTTTTTCTTTGGAGCCGTTTGAATTCAAGCAGCTTTGTACCAGCGCTCGTAAGGCATGGCACGCTGTTGGAAAGGTTGATTACGGCCGTAAATCAAGTGAACTTTCCAACGTCACGTTTCGCCGGTCGTTGTACTTTGTCAAAGATTTGAACGCGGGCGATGTCATCAAAGAAGAGGATTTCCGCTCGGTTCGTCCTGGTTTGGGTGCGGCCCCGAAACTTGCAGACAAGATAATTGGCATGCGGGTCGGTGACGCCGTTAAAGCGGGAACACCAGTACAAATTGATCTGCTGTCAAAGTGACCCCATGTGCCGGATTAGGGCCTGTGGACATTCGGGGTTCCCATTGGAAAGGACAATTGCATTTTTTGGAATCGGTCTTCACCTTCCGCCCAGAAGTGATTGTCCCAATTGGCGCTGACTTTGTGACAGACACAAACAAGCGCTTTAGCATTTGAACTATGCCTGCAGATGCCTTGAGCAACCAAAAAGCAGCTGACGCACTGTGTTCAGTATTTGTGTGCTTTAAGCTTAAAACGCAGCGTAGCGCAGTAACCCTAGTTGCTCGCTACACTGAGCGCTGACGCAACGTGGTCACCGCCTATAGCCTGCGCACAGACGGCGTATGACGCCACAATGTTCAGCTGCTGGATATTGGCCCCTGCGCGCCTTGCGGCTTGAGCCTGTCGTAGTCCGCCTGTGATGTTGCAGTTGATAGGGCTGAGGGCATGCCGCCACCTGCAGCGTCTGGCGCAGCCTGTTGTGGCTTGGGCGCATTGGGCTTTGGAACAGGTGGAGCTGCAATAGCTTTACCCATACGTGACTTTGGCTGCTTCTTAGCTTTGACGTCGCCACCTTTGAGCCGTGTCTCAAGCTTGTTGGCCAAGAAGCTTGTGGTGTTTGCAAAGATCTTAATGTCCTCAATGGCTTGATCTAGCTGAACGCTTCCTGAAGCCTTCTCAATCACATCAATCAGTCGGCGTAGTTCCTCGCGGTCAGTCATGTGCGCCCCCAGTTAACAGGAGTAGGGTTAGTAAAAGGCCACCCCAAAAGCGTAAGTACTTCCCTACAAAAAACTGCAGCGCAGATTTTTGCGGCTGCAAGGGAAATTTCGGATGAGACACGTCATAAATGACGTTGCAATGCTTAAACCGCATTATACCGCCATCCGTTCTGGCGCGCGCCACACTGCCTCTGACTGATCAGCTATAGCCCTGTCACAAAGTGCCTTAAGGTTTGCCAAGCGCTCACTCCACGCTTGATGCTGTTGCTGATCACTAGCCGCCAATCGCGCTGCATAATACCCAAGCTTACTTGAGCAGATGCTCAGCGTGCCCACACTAGGTTCGGTGTTATGATAGCGCAGCACGCGGATATAGCCCTCACTGCGTCCCAGCCAGCTGTGACAGAACTCTGGTGTATTCTGCACGATGCCTGTTGCGATCAACTCATCTCGCATGTGTTCTAATAGTCTTATGCTCATCCAATCCTCCAATGCGTTGTTTTCATTGTATTTATCTCAACGCTGACGAGCTGACGCAGCTTTACCAAGAACGTGTGCCATAGATTGCCGCACTACCATTTCTGCCCCGTTTTGCGCCTTCGTTGATAAATAAACATGGAGGTCCGCAATGGGATTTGAGCAGCGCAAACAAGAACGACAGGCATTGGTACAGCACCTGCTGGCGCAAGACTGGGATTTGTTTGGTACGCTCAAGTTCGTGAATGGCCGGACCATTGGCAGGCATAGCGCCAATAAGCTCCTGCGCAGCTACTGGAATAAAGTGGACCGCATTATCTACGGCAAAGCCGCTGAGCGTCAAAACATGCGCGTGCCACGCTGGTGCTTTGCACATGAGGGCGCTGACCACGAGAACTTCCACATCCACTTCGTAATGCCAAGTCTACTGCAGGACACAGAATACATATGCTGTGTGTTGAACGCTGTGTGGGCCCAGCATCACACTCAAACAGCACCGCTGGCAAAGAACTGGATCATGCCAGTTCAAGACCGCGCGGCGGTGACGAGCTATGTTACCCACGAGTATTGGCGCATGGGCAGTGACACCATCTCAGATGATCTTTGCTGGAATGCAGAGCAGTCAAATCCGCTTCCACAGCACACATTGAATGAGCACTACACCCAACAACAGGCACAACGCATTACACGGGCAGCCAGCCCACTCTGGCTACAGCAGGCACAACAGGCATTAAACACACAACAGGCACAATATGAGGCAAGCGGTGATTTGCAGATGATGGAGCGTGGCTAAGCCCCTTCGCGCAGCAAACACCTGAGCAGGTAGAACAATGTAATGTCGTAGGTTCAAAACCTTGGCACATCCTTGTTCACGAGCTGTTGTTCGAACTAACGAAGGTTCAAAAGAACACATAACATCAACAAAAGCTCAAACGAACTTGATCAAACAGACAGAGACATAAGAGCTAAACACAGCGTCAGCGGAGCAAACCGTTAGACGCTTTTTTTGTGGGCGTAGCTTCGGTGTGTGTGCGCTGCCTTTTATAGCCCGATCACTAAGCGCAAACATATGTGACCAATGCTGCACTTATCTGTGCATTACCCGACAATTCAATATTATCACATAAATTCAGATACTTGAATGTCTTTTCGGTCGTCCAGTGTTTCATTTGAACATACGCTTTAGCTGTAACCAAACAGGGAGAAGCGCACATGACACATTTGGCAAAGCTTACATTCAAAACAGTTGATCGCAGCACCAAACGCGATCCCATCATTGCACGACGCGACAAACTTGTGGCGGGGCTCAAAGAACAAAAGCTGGTGCATGCCGCCGCACTCAAGAAGCAAGATCACCGGGTTGAGCGGCACAAGTGGATGACCAACGACATGGGAGAGCGTGTGCTGGTCAAAACTCATCGTCGCATACGTCCATGGTTCTTTGAACAAGACAGTGGTTGGTATGTGCAGTGTCGTTATGGAGCACGTGTGATTGCAGCTGATGGCACCAACAACGCGGTGTTTGTGAAGTCATTAGATGAGGTGGCTGCTGTTCTAGATGCATTCCTCAATGCAGCAGCTGCAGGGGAGCTGGATGGGGCCATCACCCGAGTAGCAGAGCGGCAACCACGCATCAAACCCGGGGCGGCCAAGGCAGCAGCAAATGCCTGACGCAAACACAGCTAAAATAGCAGCACTTAATGATCGGGCGCGGCAGCGTCTTGATCATTGTCGCTGGATACTCACTCAGGGCGTATTGTCTTGCGATCCACTCACAGTTGCTGAGCTGTTAATCACTGTAGAGGACTTCGATGCCTTTACACCAGACAACGACCCATATGCGGAGCATGACTTTGGAGCCATCAGGCTGAACGGCAACACGTTCTTTTGGAAGTTTGACTATTACGATCTAGACCTGCAGATGCATTCGCCTGATCCAAGCGATCCTGCCGTGACTGCACGGGTGCTTACCGTCATGTTGGCAGATGAGTATTGAGATCACTTACGGATCAGTCCAACACAAACACAGTAAATCTGCCCTACAAAAAGTCAGCACTGATCTCTGCGCCAGCAGCACAAATGCAACTCAAACACAGTGATTAGGTTTAGAGTTCAAACACAGTGTTTCGATTTACTGCGTCAAACATACATGTTGCAAACACTGTGTTTGCCATTTTTGCCAAACATACTAAATCCAAACACAGTGTTTGCCTTATTACACATTAATATCAATGACTTAATTTTTACCGACGCAAGGCTTTGGGGAACTCTCCGCGCCCAACGTTGTCAATATACTGCTCTGCCGTGCGCAAATATCGGTTGGTTCGGTTCGCAATGCTCGTGCGCGCTTGCTTGTTGTGGGCATCCGCTTTGATTGCGGCGCGTGTGCGCGTTTCACCATATTTAGGTGGGGCCAGAATGTTGGCTTTGAAGCCAGCGAGCACGCCTAGATCATATGCAGATGTGTCAGGGTATGCACAGCGCAAATCCCAAACAGTCAAAACCTTGTGCAGCGTATGCGCAGAAACATTTGTGTAAATTGGATATTTTGCAGACGAGGTTTGTTTGGGTGGAGCCACGGGCATGATCGCATGCGCGTGCATGTGAAGGGCTTTAATCTCTTCCTGAATCTGGCTCAGCGGTCTTTTGGGGTCAATATGATACAATAAAGTGGAGTTCAAAGGATCTGCGCCAACCTGTTCAATCAACGCTGTCTTTTCTGCAAACAGCCCTTGATGGCACTGCCACCACGTTAAAAAATCACTTTCAAAAATATCGCCGAAGTCTTGATAGAGGCCAGCAAGCTCGCCGTGGCCCGATGTTGCGCAAGTGCGTTGATAGTCTGCGTTGCGCATCAAAAAGGCCCACCACCAATAATAAATGGACGTTTTGTAAGGTTCAGCGTCTCGATATGGCAGATTGCGTCCTCCTCGAAACCTTCGCCGTGACGCCATGTGAATAATTGGTGGCGCTGTCTTGAAGCTCAGTACGTGCCGCGTTGCATTGGCCTGGTTTGTGACCATGACTCCATCTCCCTCCGGTGGAACATGGAGTCAAAACTAGCCAAATCTTCCAACTATAACAGTCTCAATCTGATGGTTTTAATATCAGCATATTGTGCAGCACAGCCACTGGCTGCTCAATTTCCTCAAAACCCAGATGCAAACACATGAGCCCATACGGGTGCAATTATTGATGAAGGAGACCATTATGTCTGTTCAAAACGACCTCAAAAACAATATCCAAAAACGCCTTGATGCTATGCATGCGGCACGGGTGACATGGGAAGAAGGCACGCTGCGTGCTGCCAACGAAGAGCTCTACGCCATTCTTGAAGGTGTCTATGCGCTTTACGCTGAGCTTAAAGCTGAAGTGGGCAAACGCCGCGCATTTACAGCACTGCTCACAGATTTGGAGATCAAAACCCAAGCCAATACCAGCCTTGCATTAAAGGTAGTGCGCTACGTCTTTGCAGGGCAAGGCCGCCGTGAAGTTGCCTACTCAAGTGTCATATCAATCGCTCACGACATGAAGGGGCCAGAACAGAGCTTCACCAGCTATGTGCAAGAATGTGGTGGCATTGAAGAAGTGCGCCGCGTGCCCAAATCCACAAAATCAGCAACCATGTCCAAAGAGGATTTTAAGAAGCTGGCGCTTGAGGGTCTGCAGGAAGTGCAAGTGGGCGTGAGCACGTTTGACCTGCCAACGTTCATCCAGCCAAACACAGATTACGAAGAAGACTATGCGGTTGCGCTGGTACGCTGCAATGACAATGGCACAGGCACGATTGTTTACGGGTGCAACGAAGCGGGCATCATTGACGCTGTCTTGGTATCATCGGGCAAAGACTTGGATGAACGCGCTCAAGAAAGCCTCGCCAAGCTTGACGCCGGTGATCTGGCAACCAAGCGTGCACGTGATGTGCGTGAGTTTGCGTCCAAAATGATCCGCGTTGGATCCGGTGCACAAGTCAGCGTGTCAGGCGGTGGAGTGCGCACAAACGGCGCAGCAACTCATACCTATGGATAAATCTAACGGTGAGTGGGGCAGTCATATCTTGCCCCACTCCATCTACATGCATCCAAAGGAGCTGAGCATGTCATTTGATCTTAAACACTTACCGCGTAGCTTTGACGATTTGGTCATTGCGGACCCGCTCAATGCCAGTGTTATTCGCTCATATTGTGAGCTGCCACCCGCTAAGCCTTTGTTGCTTGCAGGCCCACCAGGTGCAGGCAAGACAGAAGCGGCACGTGTGATCGCTCACAGTTACTTGGAGCATCACAATATTCAACACATGCAGTGGGAGTTTAATGCTGCCAGCCTTGGTAAAGACTATGAAGCCAAGATCATGTCTGAGGTAAACTATCAGATGTTTGGCAATCCTGACAAAGCCATGATCGTCATCAACGAGATTGATGAGATGGACTTACGCACAGTGCAGCCCAAGTTCCGCGAGTTCATGGACGCCAAACGTCATCTTATCCGCTTTGTGGCCACCACGAACCACAAGAGCCGCATTATGGGTGCCGTGCTCAGCAGGTTCCGCATGATTGACCTAGACCCGCCCAGCAACTTCGATTGGGTTGATCGTGCCAAGGCTATCTTGGAAGCCGAGGGGCTAACTCCGGCAAGAACCGATGTTGAGCAGATGCTGCAGAGCTTTCAAGGCAGCGCACGGGACTTGATCGACTTACTCGAAGAGACGGTTATAGCCAGCAAGGCGTTAGCGCCATGACCAATGCTTTAGACACATACAACAAATGCATCGCAGCGCTTCATCTAACCTGTCAGATCGCCAACGAATATGATGTGCGGTTGTGGCATATTGTTGAAGAGCACGTGCCAGCTTCACATGCTGACCTTGATAGCTGTGATTACGCCTGTGAGCTGGACAGCGCTGTTTCAAAGATACCTTTTGACAGCAAAATCATTTTAAGACCCCACAGCCTCATGCAAAAGATCGATGAAGAGGTTTATCTTGTAAAGCTGCAGTCGACGTTTCGCTTTGCTGATAACGTTCATGACTACTTTACCCTCAACGGCCGTTCAGCACTATTTGACGGTTCGTTGGAAGAGCTGACAGCGACATATACAGCGCCAGCTGTTGTCTTGGGCGCATTGGACCATGCCCTTTATGTTTCTAACAAAGCTGAACTCAAAGACTTCGGATTGGCTGGCTTCTATGAAAGCCACCTTCGCGACCTTGCAGAAGAGCGCTTTGCTGAGTTCGCAGCGCTCCTGCCTTGGCTTGAGCATTTTTGGACACGGCTGAGTGCGTTGGAGGCAGAACCTCAGTTTGCACATTTAGTACAACAGCTGCAGGTGATCTTGCCCGCCATCGATCAAGTGCACGTCTATGACTTTGCCAAGTACAAGCTGCTGCTGCAGATGGCGGGGAATTTTTCTCCCTTAGTCAATCATCTGCAATTGGCAAAGCAGCAAGTCGCTGTGAGCACGCCATGAAGGCTTTAACTGCGCAGTTTTGCTTGAGCTGAACGGCAGAGCTTAAAACCTCATAGAATGCATATTGTATGAGATTATTGCGTAAGTCATTGTAAAACATAGACTTCAGGAAAGGCGTCTTTCCGGTAGGAAGACCAATATCTCAGACTTTATGCTCAAAGCTAACAAATGCTTAGGTTTTGAGGAGATAGCGCCATGCGCCAAGCACAGACACTCAATGATGCGCAGCTGCGCAGGGTTATACAGTACTGTCGCAGTCGTCGTCATCCAACACGGGATGAGACTATTATACTGACGAGCTTCTACGCAGGGCTGAGGGCCAAGGAGATTGCAGCGCTCACTGTGGGCAATGTGTTTGATGAAACGGGCAACGTGCGTGAGCAGTTTATACTTACAGCCGAGCAAAGCAAAGGCGGGCACACACGCACGGTGTATCTCAATCAGCGCTTACGCAAAGCTCTGCTGGAGTACAGCGCATCAATCCGCACAGCCAAGCCGCATCATGCGTTGTTTGAGAGCCAAAAAGGTGGGCACTTCTCAGCCAACACCATGTGCCAGCTGTTTCTCGACATCTACAAAGCGGTAGGGCTCAAGGACGCTTCAAGCCATTCGGGAAGACGTACTTACATCACGCGACTGGCAAACAAAGGCGTGGGGGTGCGGTTGCTGGCCGAGTTGGCGGGGCATAGTCACATAAGCACTACCCAGAGATATATCGATGTGAATTCTGAGCAGCTTAGCCAGGCTGTGGAGCTGCTGTAGGCGCTTTCGGCCCATACCGGCCATTCGGTTTAGTTGCAGCGAAGGCCCGGTT
Source organism: Celeribacter marinus (assembly GCF_001308265.1). Taxonomy (GTDB): domain Bacteria; phylum Pseudomonadota; class Alphaproteobacteria; order Rhodobacterales; family Rhodobacteraceae; genus Celeribacter; species Celeribacter marinus. The sequence continues at coordinate 2,867,859 of NZ_CP012023.1, read as the reverse complement.
GTCGCATTTTCCCGCTGTAAGATTACCGTGGCGTCTTGGCCGAATGGCTGAACCATCATGAAAACCGCCCTGTTTGCACGACCGTCGCGACCGGCCCTTACCGGACGTTGGTGAGGCGCGCAGCTGAAGGCAGGTTCGAGCCCAACTTCATCCGATGCCGCACCCGGAACTTATGGCAGCAGTTGCGCCAAGAGCGGACGCTAGTGAGTTGGAAAGACGACGAGCAGCAAATTTCTTCAAACCTCGGCAATGGCCTGCGTGATGCTCATTCGGAACCAGTGGGTTTTGACTATTTGGACGGCCGCAGAGCCTTGCCGCGGTCACCTACAGATAACCTTGAAAAAAGCGCTGCCGCGCACCTGACTGGCTTTGCAAACCGCTTACGCCTGGCCGTGCCGTAGCGAAATTGGTGGCTCGCCGTGATGTTTCCTGAACGCGCGTGAGAAGCCTTCGGAAGAGACGAACCCATAACGCCGCGCAACCACGTCCACCCTATGGCCCTTAATGATGTCCTGCCGGGCCAGGGTCAGCCTCCATCGGCGAAGATAGGCCGCGGGCGGTTCGCCTACGGCGGATAGAAACGACTCGGCGAAACGGCTTCGCGACATGCCGGCGAGTTGTGCCAGGTCCTCGGTGCGCCAAGCCTGTCCCGGCCTGTCATGCATGGCGACGATGGCCCGGCTGAGACGCTGATCGGAGAGACCGGCGAGAAGACCCGGTTGTGTGGATCCCGCCTCGATCTGCGCTCGCATCATCCGCACGATCAGGACCTCGCCAAGACGGTTCAGCACCGAGTCCACGCCGCACCGCTGCCCGGCGATCTCGGACTGCATCATGCGCACAAGACCGACGCCATCGGGATCGGCGGACATGTCGATATCAACCGTATCGGGGAGCGTCGTCAGGAAGGGATTGTGCAAACCACTCCAATCGACATGCGCCCAAAACAGCACCGGTCTTTCAGAAGGGGGAAAGCCCGTGCCCCGCGTCCGGAAGCAAGCCCTCTGGGGCGTGCCGTCCAGTGCTGTGTGCACGACAAGATTCGCATCCTCGGGCACCGCTGACGAAACAGTCAGCTTGAATTTGTCGATCAGGGTAGTGAGGCGGTCATGTCGTTCCATTTGGGCGTTTTGGTCCGATTTTTAAGATTTTATAGATTATACGTCTGATATGATCCGAATGCAACTTTCACGTAGGAGAGACCTTCGATGCTTATTCCCCGTCAAAAAACCCCGCAATTACAGCTTCCGACACTCGATCACGGGGCGTTCGACCTCTCGGCCGAGCGGTCCGAACGCGGCACTGTGATCTGTTTCTATCGTGGCCTGCATTGCCCCATTTGCGCCACCTATCTGACGGAGTTCCAAAAACGCGTTGCCGATTTCGCCGAGCGGGGCGTCAGCACTATCGCCGTAAGCTCGGACGGCAAGGAGCGCGCGCGCGCCATGGCCGACAAGATCGGTGCGGACACTTTGCGTTTCGCCTACGACCTGCCCCTGACCAAAGCACGCGAATGGGGACTGTATATCTCGGCGTCACGCGGCAAGACATCGATCGGAATCGAGGAACCAGCGCTGTTCTCCGAACCAGGCCTGTTCATGGTCACGCCGGAGCAATCGCTCTACTACGGCTCGGTCCAGACCATGCCCTTCGTTCGGCCGCATTTCTCGGAACTTGTTGGGGCACTCGATTTCGCTATAAAGAACAACTACCCGGCGCGCGGAGAATACACGGGCACCGTCTGAACGTGCGAATGAAGCGGACCTTCGCGCTTGCCGATCCAATCGCTGAAAAGTCCGCTTCGTCCCCCCAACGCGGACCTCTATTGGGCCTGCGGTGAACGACCGATTCCCGCCCAAGATGTAGCTTTCTATCACTCGCTAATGGCATGCTGGTCCTCAAACTCATCCCGCGACAACTCATACCGCTTGCCTGTGAGCATATCCTTCTTGAGCCTTGGCGTGAGATGGCTGTAATGCCGCTCAATCATGCCAATCGATGTGCCCATCTGCACAGCCAGCGCGTGGATATCCATACCATCGTTGAGCAGCGCAAAGGTCGCGTATGTGTGACGCAGGCTGTAGAGTGTGCGGTTCTGGCCCGTGCGTGGGCAGGTGATCAGTCCCGTGTCTGTGAGGAACTTGCGGAACGTCTGGTGGATGTTCTTTGAGACAGTGCCATCTGGCAATCTGAACACAGGCAGATCAACAGGCTGCTTGAGCAAGTCTTCAAAAGGGACGTGCCGTATGTCGTCACTGCGCTCGTGAATGCGTTTTAGGTAATTGATGGTTCCACTGCGGCAGATGATGTCCCTGCGACCAGTCTTGCCTGAGACGCTCATCTCTAGATACTGCAGATCCTTTTCCTCGAACAGGGTCACATGCTTCCAGCGTAGGTTCAGCGCCTCTGTGCCGTGCCGCATGCCTGTATTGGCCATTATCAACACATAGTCCCGCATAAGGTGGCGCATGTCTGTGGGTTTGCCTGCCTTGCCTGCATCGATCCAGCTGGGCAGCTTGCGGATGAGCGTGGCGTATTCTTCGCGGGTAAAGTCTGGACGTCGTTCGCTCTTCTCGCCGCGGTTTACCAGCAGTGGCACATTCTTATGCGCGATAAAGCCCCGCGCGACCGCTTCTTCAAACACACGGTTCATGGCTGAGTTATGGGTATTCAGCGTTGAGGCCTTAGGCTCACGCCCCATCTTAGCACGCCGCCACTCGTAGAACTGTTGCACCTTCTCATAATCAATGGTGGTCACATACTGTGCACCGAAGAAGGGGATGAGGTAGCGCTCAACACACACGATGTAATCAGCAAACACTTTACGCCCTAAACTCGCATCCAATTGCTTGCGCATGTCGGCAATGGCCAGCTTAGCAACATCAGAGAACTTCTTGGTCACAACAGGCAGATCGTTTTTGTGGCGGAACTTGTATTCCAAAAACGTGTCGCGGGCATATTCCTTGGCCTCAGCTAAGTCACGCTTGCCCGTGCTGATGCGGATGGTGTGCCCATCAATTACAAAGGCTGCCTGCCAGCGCTTGCTGCGCTCACGCCGATACACCCGCACCTCGCCGTCCAGTATCAGATGTGTATCATCACGCAGCTGCCGCATGTCATGCTCCTCACCACAACACTACGGCAGGGCGCACCAACAAGTCTACGAAAGTGTGTGTTTGAGGGTGTGAGAAAGCTTCGATCGTGCAATTTAGTCTCGGATTAAAACTCGCATCTTCAAGCTATTGTTATTTTATTGCACTTCAAAATAATAAAATGAACCAACAGGAAATTATGATGACGTTAACTCGCCGCTATCCGAGATTTGAAATCACTATAAATACTGATCACGGTAGCTTTACTCACATCAGCTCAGCCCCAAAGCAAGCTGATGCAGTCGAGCGCGTTGTTTGAGCCTATGAAGGCAAAAACCCTGTGGTCGCTAAAATTAAGCCTCTTGGCGTTATGCGAAGAGCTCCAAATCGGTAAAGTGGACGTGGGTGTGCGCTAAGGCTAAAAAAACCAGCGCCCTCAAAGGGTCAACGCTAAACTGGACATAAGCGGGCTGTTGATCTGTCCCTTGCTCAATCAAGCCTAGGCTAGGATAGCTGTGTTGGTGTGGGACACACATGAATTTCTTGAGGATAGGCTATATGTCTCGACTGACTTTTATCGCCGAAGCTCAAGCCACAATTATTGTTACTATTGCTTATGTTATTCTGTTTGTTGTGACTTTTGGAGCTTTGATGCCAATACAGGCGCAGTTTTTTGACTGGTTGCCCATGAGCATTAGTTTGTTGTTTTTGCCTCACGGGGTGCGTGTTCTTGCTGTCTATCTCTATGGATGGCGAGCAATACTTTATCTGCTTCCAGGACATCTTGTGACTTGGGGGTATCTGAGGGTGTTTCTTGAGAGTGAGCAGGGCATTTATTCAGCTCTCATATCTATTTGCGCAAGCTTTCTGGCGGTTTGCTTGGTGTTTCGCACCTGGTCTAGTCACAGCGATAGCCAACTTCGCTCCCATTGGCTGCTAATCATTATTGCAGGGGCGGTCGCTTCAATTGGCAATGGCTTAGGTCACGCTATCTGGTACGGATCCCAATTGGACGCAACATGGATCACCCTTATGCTTGGGTTCTTCATCGGAGACGTGTCTGGATTGTTCTTCTTGCTGATGTTGTTAATAGCGTTCAACAAAGCAATACGTCAGCATGGCGCAAAGTCTTCATAAGCAGTCGATGGCAGGCGCGGTACTTTACAGGACTTTAAACTCGCCTCTCTTCTTGCGGTCTGAATGTTTGAGTAATCCATGATCTAAAATGGCTTTTAGGCATCTGAAAAATGTTGGGCGCGATATTTGCCGCGTTAGCTGATGCTCTAAAATATCTCTCGTTTGAACAAGGCCGTCTTTGGATTTTGCGGCTTGAGCAGCAAGGTATATGCTTTTTTCGGGAGGAGAGAGTTTGTCGAGACCAATATCTTGTTCCATCTCGTCAAGCATCACGCGTAGGGAGACTATCTGGTCAATTATCATGGTTCTATAGTTCCAAATTTTGTTGGCACATCAAAAAAGAATTTAAAACACGCCAAAGTCATTACCAATTATGAGTACACACATATCATATTGAGATGTGATGATTGCGTCAAATCGTAGAAATACGGTTATGACGCTGCGGCCCAGTCGTTGCCTATGAATTGTTTCTCTGTGTCCCGAACCATGTTCGCCCAAAACTCTGCCAACACAGTGTTCGCAACACAGCATCAGCCTACACTGTGTTCAACACAGCGAATCCAGAGTAAAAATAGTCAGCAACACGGCAAAAAGTGTGTTTAAGGTGTGTTTTTGAATTACACAACTTAAGCGCGCATTGCGCTCGGCTAAGTCATTGTTTTTGTTGGTAAAAATGGTGCCCAGGGGCGGAATCGAACCACCGACACGAGGATTTTCAATGGAGGCGGTATAAATTATACATTTATAATCAATGGCTTAAGCGAATATATTTTTGGTGTGCGTATAAGTGTGTTTTTGATGTCATTGTAAGGGCAGGGCGGAAACGCCGTGTTGAACACTATGATAGCCCCATACCTCGATTGAAGCTTCTCTCGACAACGATTGAAGCACAAGCGCTGGTTTTGGCTAATTAAGCGGATTCTCAATGTTGCGCGTTCATATAACTGCTATGCGGTACTAAGCTGCCATTAGGTCGCGCACCACCAACGTCTGCTTGCGCCGAAGTCACGGTATGTTGCTTCCTTTCAAACTACTATCAGGGCGAGCATCACAATCGCCATGCCCACCATCATGAGGTTTTCCGTCAGGCTTACGAAACCGAGTGGGACATTCGAGTTGCCACCCACACAGGCACATTTTAACTCTCGCTTGTCAATGTAGACTGCTTTGAACACGCTGATCGCGCCGACTGTGGCGATAAAGAGTGCCGCAGGGGCGGCAAGTGGAGTCAGCAACATACCCGTCATCAGAATGCCCGCGCCAGTTTCGACCCAAGGGTAAACATAGGCGTACGGCACCCATTTCCGCGCTAGCAGATCGTAGTTCAGGAACATGGTGGTAAAGCTCTCAATGTCGCGGAGCTTTTGCATCCCCAAAAGGATCATTGAAACGGAGATGAACCAACCGAGCGTTTGCCATGTGATTGCGCCGAGAAAGCCTATGGACAGAGCAAGCGCCGTCGCAGCGGCCACCGCGAATAGATAGATTACTGGCTGGTAGGTTGTAGCGTTCGGATCGTAGTCGGTCAGCTTTTGTCGCAGAGCATCGTAGCCACCGACCCGCTCGCCCTCGATCCAGATCTGCGGGGTGGTGGGCACGTCATGCGCCTTTTTGAATGTGTCGACCTCTGATCGCTCCCGGAACAGACGATCATCGACTTCAAACCCTTTTCTTTCCAAAATCCAACGCGCCTTCTGTCCCGCCGGGCACAGATGGTTCGGCAAGGCCATACGATACAAAACGGCTGTTTTTCCGGTCGCGGCGGTTGCGGGATCGGTCGTCACATCAGCGACGTCGCGGGTGTCTTTAGGCATGATCGTTTTCCTTCGTCTTAGGTTCTGTTCTGGATGTTCCGGGGGCTGCATCGCCGTTCGCTTCAATGTCCGCGATGTATCGCTTCATTTCTGCAATCTCCCCGCGTTGCACTTCGATGATCGCATCGGCCAGTTCACGCACACGCGGGACCGATATGTTGGCCCGTTCGCTGGTCAGTATTGCGATAGAATGGTGTGGGATCATCGCCTTCATCCATGCGACATCGCCCACTGTATCTTGAGAACGCACCAGATAAAGGCCCGCCGCAAAGGCAATCGCGGCACCAACAAAAATCGTAATATTTGCTTTATGGTTTGAATACATGCCGAGCATGAAAGCCTGCATGATCACCGCCATCATCCCGCCCATGTAAAGCGCCATCCACATCCGAGTTTGCGAGAAAAAGACGTGATCGAGCGCGTATGTGTTGAGATACATCAGGCCATACATCACAATCGTTGAGGTGCCGATCATTGCAAAAAACCGGCCATAGTTTCCGGTTTTTCCGGTATGGATATGATGCGTATCTGTGGAATCCATTGTATTGTCGCCTTGATGTGCCATTGTCTGTCTCTCCAATATACCCATATGGGGTATATAACCAGAATGTCAGCCGATGGTTCCAAACAAAAGTGGAATGCCAGCGTGAAAGCTAACAAAGAAAAGACACTGGACCGGCTCTCAAGGCTGGAAGGACAGGTGCGCGGCGTGTCGGGCATGGTCGAGGCCGACCGCTACTGTATGGATATTCTAGCGCAAACAGCGGCGATCCGGTCAGCGATCCTGGGTGTCGAAAAGCTAATCCTTGAAAACCATGCCGAGCATTGTGTCGAGACGGCGATCCAGAGCGGCGACCCCGAGGAGCAACGTGCGAAGTTTGATGAGTTGATCGGGCTTTTGCAAAAAGCGTCAAAGTAGCTGTTCAGTCGAGGGTTTGTCCGCGCCAGAGCATCACGGCCAAAGCAAGCGCCAGTATCACGTCGATCCCCAGACAGAACGGCCCCCACCAGTTCGGGGCAGGGTTCGAGAGAACCGATCCGACTGCAACGTCGAATAATCCATGTCCGAGCAAAGCAGCAGCGAGTATCCAGGATGACGCGCGTGCGCCAACAATCGCGAGAATGACGAACCCGGCTGCGAGACCGCTATGAACGATGATTTCCAGCGTATCGCCGGTCTGGATGGCGAACACTACGTAGAATGATGCGATAGCGACCATTGTTGTCGCCCATGTTCCCCGCTGACGCATCACGCCACCGATTTCCATGAGTGCGATAGTCGCGCCGCCGAGTATAGCCCCTGATATGAGAGGCATCCAGAACATCAGGCGACCTTAAACCAAGCCATCATGCCCGACTTCTGATGCGATAGCATGTGGCAATGGATCATCCACTGGCCGGGATTGTCAGCAACAAATGCAATCTCGACGGTTTCATCCGCGCCGATCAGCACAGTATCGCGCACGTCACCTTCGATGTTTGCAGCGCCACTTTTGGACAGGACGGTAAAATGGTGACCATGCAGGTGGATTGCATGCGGGAACACGGATCGGTTTGACATTTTCAATTGCACAGTTCGGCCCAGAGCCGCCTGGAACATTGGCTTATCCATTTCGTTCGCGGCACCGTTGAACGCCCAAACCATACCGTTGGCTGCAAGTTCGCGGAATCCCATTGTTTCGCCGCCAAAACGAGTTTCCAACATCCCGCGCATGGCTCCGCCTTCCATCAACAGCGTTTCGCGTTGCGGGTCTGATAGGTCTGGCACGGGAAGTGTGCCCCACGCAGGTAAAGGGCGGACATCAGTGCCGCGTGACGGCAAAGTGTCACCCGAATGGATGAAGCCAGCAATTTCCACCCATTCTCCATTACCGGGATCAAGCAGCAGGCTGGCGCGGGCCTCACCGTCCACGCGACCGTCGATCACCACATCCGCCCTTTGAGCGGGTCCGAGGATAAGAGTGTCGATTTCGCGTGGCGTAACAGGGTGGCCGTCTAGTGCAATCAGCCGCGCCGACAGATGCGGCAACGACAAGGGCATGATCCGATCCGTGGCTGTGTTGATGATCCGCAACCGCACACGCTCGTCGGGCTGGATATCCAATTCTGGATAGGCAGCGCCGTTCACCGTGACCGTGTTTCCCATGCGCCCACTATGCGAGGCTGCATGCAGGTCTTCCCATCTGTTTTCAATAATTCTTGCGTCGCTATCCAGCAGCCAATCATCAAGAATAAGGACCAGCTCGCGGGTTGCTGCACTAGGTTCCCCGAGCCACGGTTCGCGATCTTCCACGATCAATGGACCCGCGAGGCCACGCGCGACTTGTTCCGTGCTGCGGTTGTGAGAGTGATACCAATATGTCCCAGGATCGGGGGCTACGAAGTCATAGTCAAACGTATCGCCGGGCGGGACGGGGGCTTGTGTCAAAGGTGCCGCGCCATCCATGGCATTTTCAATGCGAATGCCATGCCAGTGCACAGAGGTTGGTTGCGGCAGGTCGTTGGCCAGTTGGAAGTTGACCCGCGCGCCCGCTTGCACACGAATTTCCGGGCCGGGAACGTTGCCTTCCGCCTCGGTCGCGTAAGCCCAGACAGGCGTTGGCGGATATCCGGCAGATGCAAGCTGCGCGGATGCAGGTGCCGCGCGCAGGATTGGCAAGCCTTCATAGGCTAAAGAGGGTCTGGATAACAGGGTTGCGCCGCCAAGCGCAGCAGCTCCTTTCAGAATTGATCGTCGAGATAAGGAGGTCATGAGAGTTTCCTTTTCACATGTTGACCGGAGGCGTGGTGATCGAGGTCAGCGTTGCGGTTGCCAGCAAGATGAGCAGAACGGCCACGGTTTCGATTTGAATTGAGCGGCGTAAGTGGGACGCAGCAGTGGAATCGCCAGATGCAAGCGCCGGAACGAGCCGCCATTTGTTGAGGCCGGCAAGGGCCATCAACCCTGTTACCACGCCGAGCTTGGCGAGAAGCGTCCAGCCGTAAGCGGTTGAAAGCAGCGCGGAGAGTGATCCGGTCATGAGCCACGCAAAGACCAACCCAACGACGACAAGCAGTGCGACCGTCACGCTGGCGACGTTTCCAAAGCGATGAAGCAGCAATGCGCCGTCTGGCTGGCCGACCGCGCGACCGAGAGGGGCCAGTGCGCCAATCCAGAACGCCGCCGCCAGAAGGTGCAGTGTCAATAACGACGCGAGCAGCCAGCGAAGGTCACCAAGAGAATGGCCGACGAACGTGTAAGACACCGCAATCAAGAGCGCCCCAACCAACCCCATCCCGAGGCCAACGACACCCCTTATCAGCATGGCAAGGACAAGAAGTTCACCCAAAACGCGCCAGATTGCGGCTGTCCCAAGCGGACTGTCCCAGACAAAGCCAAGCATCATAGGATCGAGTGCACCCGGCAAACCCATCCCGGAGATACGGGCGGCCCGGATGCCAAACCGCAATGCCAGCACTGCAAGTCCGATCAAAGCGGCGATCACAGCGATTTTCCGAGCTAGTTTCTGCACATCGGAGGATGCGTTTGGAAAGGCCAAAATGAATAGTGGCCCGCCCATTGCAAGAAGCGCCGCGCCGTAGCCCGCTGCCTTCGCAATGATGGCCGCAATGGCCCATGCGTCGATTGGTGCCAGACCTTCCACGCGGATCAATCGGCTACTTTGAAGCCGAAGGTGCCCTGCATGGGGTGACCGTCTGCAGATAGACCACGCCAATCAACCGTATAGGCCCCGTCGGGCAGATCAGCAGGTGGCAGTGCACGGAACTCCGTCACGGCGTCCATGCCGGTTTCACGCTCAATATCCACTTCGCCGTCCGGTCCGGTCAGCGTAATCGCGATCACGCGCATCGGATCATCAAAGCGCATTTCGATGGCTTCAACCGATGCTACTGTCGCCTCATTTGCCGGAGTTGTTTCTTCGGCTTTGGAGTGCGCCCAGGCACCGGTCGCGGTTGCGATCAGCGCAAGGATTGCAAAAATGCTTTGTTTCATTGTCTGTTTTCCATTTCGTCATGACGGGCGCGGACGTCGTCCGGCCAGGTCGATTTGATGTAGCTGAGAACGGCGATAATCTCTTCATCGCTCAGAACGCCTTCGTAGATTGGCATGTTCGAAGCGTAGTCGGGATCGCCGATAAGGGCACCCGTCCCGTATTTGGTGAGCCGAAACAACGTGTCCCCGTCATGGTGCCATGTGTGTCCGGTTTCATCATGGGGCGGAGCGGGGAGACGTCCATCTTCATCAGGCGAGCGCCAATTGGCTTGGCCTTCCAGATTAGCCCCGTGGCACGAGGCACAATTCGCCTCATAGACACTTGCCCCGAGTGCTACGATTACTGGATCGGTATCTTTCAGGACAACCCGATCAGTTTCAGCCGAGACCGTGGTGTAGGCATAGAGAGCGGCCCCGATCAGAGCCGCTCCGCCACCAGCTATGAATACAAGCCGTTTCACAAACCGGCCTGATAGAAGACGTCGCCTTCATTCGCATCGCCGCCGAAGGAGATCACGTCATAGCGTGCAGTTGGATCATTTCCCATGCCGGGCGAGCCGCCGGGCATTCCCGGAACAGCGATGCCTGTGACGTTCGGGCGCTCTTCCAGCAGTTTTGCAAGGGCTGCAAACGGCACATGGCCTTCGACGACGTAGCCGTCGATCATGGCGGTATGACAGGCCCACATATTGCCAGGAATGTTCGCGTCCAATTTCACGCTTGTGACGTCCGCAGTGTCGGTCACTTCAATGTCGTAGCCTTCCTCGCGGGCCAGTGCCACCCAAGCGCCGCAGCATCCGCATGTAGGACTTTTGGTTACGTGCATGGTGCCGTAGTCAGCCATATGTGAATGGCTGTCGGCATGGGCCATACTCGCCCATCCAAAGGATGCCAGTCCAAGGGCAAGTGCAGCGGCGGGTGTGAAGGCCAGAAGTGTCTTGATTGATTTCATAAGGTTTTCCTCTCGAAAGATGCGTGCCCAATTAATGAGGGCTGCGGGCAAAGCCCGTTTTGGTGTGATGACTAATCTTTGCTGCACCACAAAGAGGCACAGCAGGCATCACACCGCGCGGGGTGGATCGAGAGGACGGGATGGCTGAATACCGGTCAGCAGTATGCCAGACGCGAAGACTACACCTTTACCCGCAAATGGCGGAGTGCTGGTCGGTTCCGATGCCGGAAGCAGAGCTGGCACGGCATGACAGGTCTGCGTGCGTTCACTGCTGTCCTGACAACATGCGGGTTGTTCATCCGCCATGATTTCAGCCGCAGCGTGGTTATGATCGGTAGACGGCATATGTCCCGCATCCATCGCTCCGGAGAGCGATGCGGATAGCGTCAAGATGACGACCATGATGAAGCGAGCCATAAACATGAAACATACCTATATGGGGTATGTATGGTTTTGCAAGTCACACGTCTGTTACCTGCTGTCGCAGCATATCAATGCGCGTGGGCATCTTCCCCGAGTGCCATCATCAAGTGATGCTCACGATGATGATCCTGACTGGCCATCAATCCAAAGAAACCTAGGCCTTTGATCCGGGCGACAACAGCGGGATCATCGCTCGTCACCCGCAGCTCAATGCCCTCGTCGGTTTGGGTGGCTTGTACAGCCCAACGATCATCACGCGCGAGCTGCGCCGCATGGGCAGGCACCATCCGCCGAAGCGTCTCGATTGTCTCTGCATCGCCAGTCGCGGCGGCGCTTATCCCGTTCGGGAGGTCAGTTTGCGAGACCACCGCATCCGAGACCAACCGGTCCATATCGATCAGATGCGCTCGCAAGCCAGTCAGATCGACTTTGGCCCAGTTCGTACTAGGATCAGCTTCAAGGACGCGTACGACTTCGGACAAAGCTGCGAAAGCGCCTTGCCCAGGTTCTGACAATACATCGGCATTCGTTATCTGATCTTGGCCGTGTGCTGAATGATCCATACCATTATCGTGTCCGGCATGGTTGGTTTGCGCGAACGCGAGCGCCGTGCCGCCCGTAAATGCAATTACAGTTAGGATAATTTTTGCTTGCATGTTTTAGCCTCTCAAATTGTCATCAAAAGACTATCAGACAAGTATCAAGCGCCATATGATCTCTATCATGTCGACCTGGATAGATATTTTCGATGGCGCACCCGTCCGTAGGATAGCGAAAAATGCGGCGGTGTTCCGTCAAGCGGAGCAAGTGGAGTCTATGTATCTGGTGCGATCCGGCGCGGTCGCATTGGAGCGCCCGCTGACAGATGGTGTGCCGCTGACACTGCACGTTGCCACGGCAGGCATGGCTTTGGCCGAGGCTTCCTTGTTTGCGAAAATCTATCACTGTGACGCTGTTGCGCGCTTTGACGCTGAAGTTGCCAGCATGCCTCGTGCTAAGTTTTTGAGCGCTATCCGCAACATGCCGGAGGCCGCCCTGAGCTTAATTGAAACCCATGCAAAGGAAGTGCAGGCGCAGCGGGCGCGGATTGAAATCCTGCGTTTCAGGCGTGTGGCGGATCGGCTTGATGCTTGGCTGGACCTTCATGGCAAACCGCCCAAGGGTGAATGGATCATGGTGGCAGAAAGGATCGGCGTTTCGCCACCAGCGCTCTACCGAGAGCTGGCGAAGCGCAGGATCTGAAGCAGACCTTCGCTGCACCCAGTAGAAGTTGGAATTTTGGGCTCAGGGACGAAGCCGCTCGCGCGGCACTGGCGCTTGTGGCAAGCGTATTGAAGCATCCCACATGTTGGCGGATTTTGCGATCTGGCTGATCTGTTTGACGATTGAGGTTTCTCAATCGACAGACAGGAGGATTTCATGGTCAGCGAGAGAACAACACCGCTTCGGGAGCGGATGATCGAAGACATGCGCATTCGGGGTCTGGGGCACCAATCCCAGCGATCTCATATCCGGGCAGTCAAGGATTTTGCTGCGTTTCTGGGGCATTCACCGGATACGGCTACGCGTGAGGAGCTGCGCGCGTATCAACTTCATATGACGGATACCGAGGTCACGCCCTCGGTTTACAACGCGCGGATCACTGCTCTGCGTTTCTTTTTCTCGATGACCTGCGGGCGTGATGAGATGAAGAAGTACATGCAATTCCGCACCGAGCCGCGCAAGCTGCCCGCTGTGCTCAGCGTTGAGGAAGTCTCAGAACTTCTGGCCGTAGCACCTGGTCCCGGGCTCAAGTATCGCGCGGCGCTCAGTATCTCTTATGGTGCGGGTCTGCGCGCCTCTGAGGTTTGCAATCTGACGACCGGCGACATCGACAGTGACCGGATGTTGATCCACGTCGTGCAGGGCAAGGGGCGGAAGGATCGTAAGGTAATGCTGTCGCCGGGATTGCTCGATCTGTTGCGTGACTATTGGTGCGAGGCACGGCCTGAAGGGTGGATGTTCCCGGGTAAACCCAAGATCAATCCGATCTCGCCACGTCAACTCAACCGGGCCTTTACATCGGCCAAACGCATGGCCGGGATCAACAGGCCCGCAACGCTGCACACCCTGCGGCACAGCTTTGCCACCCATCTGCTGGAAGCGGGCACGGATGTACGGGTTATCCAAGTGCTACTTGGTCACGCCAAACTGACAACCACCGCGCAGTACACTAAGGTCGCCACCAAGATGATCCGGGATACGACCAGCCCGTTCGAGGCCCTCAAGCAGTTGAACCTACAGACACGCAAGACGCGACCGCGGTGACGGGCGGGGAGTGCCCCGCCCCAGACTGGAGGTTGCTGACATATTCCGCAAACATGGTCCCGCGTGGCGGCGGGCCAATGCCGGGCATATCAGCCTGAGCCAGCTTAAGGTGATGTCAGCGATAGAAGCCTGCCGAACAGAGGCGCTCGGCGGGCATGTGGCGGCTTGCACCAAATGCAGCCATCAGCACATCGCATACAACAGTTGCAAAAACCGGCACTGTCCAAAGTGTCAGGGACCCGCTGCGCGCGACTGGATGGCGGCACGGGCCGAAGACTTGCTGCCCGTCGAGTATTTCCATGTCGTCTTCACGCTACCAGCCGAGATTGCCAGGATCGCCCTCTGGAACAAGCGCGCCATTTACGGCCTGCTGTTCCGGGCGTCCGCCGAGACCGTGACGACCATCGCCGCTGATCCCAAGCGCATGGGTGCTCGCGTTGGCATGACCAGCGTGTTGCACACATGGGGGTCTGCGCTCACCCATCACCCACACATCCACATGATCGTCCCCGGCGGTGGCTTGTCGCGCGACGGCAACCAATGGGTGGCGTGCAAGCCGGGGTTCTTCCTGCATGTGCGGGTGCTGTCACGGCTGTTCCGCCGCCTGTTCATCGAAGGACTGATGGCGTTGCATCGCTCGGGTGATCTGGCGTTTTATAGTGACCTAAAAGGGCTGGCTGAGACCGGTGCATTTGCAAACTGGTTGGCCCCGTTCCGTAAAATCGAATGGGTGGTCTATGCCAAACCACCGTTCGGCGGACCCGAGGCAGTTCTAGCCTACCTCAGTCGTTACACGCACCGTGTCGCGATCTCGAACCAGCGCCTCTTCAGCGCCGATGCAAACACCGTCGCGTTCCGATGGAAGGACTATCGCATCAAGAGTGGTGACCGGCAAAAGGTGATGCGCCTGACAACGGACGAGTTCATCCGCCGTTTCCTGATGCATGTTCTCCCCGACGGGTTCCACCGGATCCGGCACTATGGCCTGCTGGCGTCCGCGCAACGTAAAACCAACATTGCAAAGGTCCGAGCCCTGATTGGGGCGAGCCCGCCAGAGCAAGAACCACCATCCGAGGATGATCCCACACCATTTACATTGCGGGAACCGTGCCCCTGTTGCGGCGGCACAATGCTGATCATCGAAACGTTCAAGCGCGGCCAGGTTCCCCGATCCCGCGCTCCACCAAGGAAACAGGCCGCATGACTGATTGCCCGTTTATCCCGCCCAATGCGATCCGGTTGTTTCTGCAACACCGGCCAAAATCACTTGTGCGCAGCGATCCAGCAAATCACGTTAAAGGTGCAAACCGGCAGCGACCCAGCTCAAATCTTAGGCAAGCGAGCGGGCAAAACGTACGAACCGCCGTCTTCAATCTGACCAAAAACGTATCCGCAGCAGTCACAAGCCCGATAGACAGCGCTCTTTCCCCATAGACACCGCCAAGCCCCCGCGGCTTCCTCCCTGAGAGATTTTCCAACGCGGGCCACAGTCGAGCCAAGCCGAAAGATTGCACCCTGGCCCGCATCAGAAAATCTTCATCAAACCAGCCGTTGGCTGCAATATGCACAAATGCCAGCTTGGTTTAAGGCCTAGCATCTTTATCGAGCATATGAGCGAAGACGAACTCGTATGATTTTAACTATGCCTCTCGCGCTTGTTCACAACCAAAACCTACACAGCCCTATAAACTCCAACATCCGCATATGTCTGACACAAAAGCCCACGTAGCGCCTTAACCCACGTTTACAGCCACACGTAGCGGCCTTCCCAAACTCACCGCCTTACGCCTGCTTACACAGCGCCGTAAACGCCACAGCACTACATCCCACCCAGAGTTCCCTGTGTTCCCTGTGGCTTAAGCTTATCGTAATCTGCTTGTGACGTTGCCGTACTGGTTACTTGAGGCATCCCAGACGCAGACGGCTGCGTGGCTGGCGTAGGGGGCTTAGGTGCACTTGGCTTTGGCACAGCTGCAATAGCCTTACCCATCCGCGACTTTGGCTGCTTCTTTGCTTTGACGTCGCCACCTTTTAGCCGTGTGTCCAACTTGTTAGCTAGCAAGCTTGCGGTATTGGCAAAGGTCTTAATGTCATCAACGGCTTGCTCAAGACTGCCCGTGCCAGAGCCTTTCTCAATCACATCAATTAGTCTGCGCAGTTCGTCTCGGTCATCCATGCGCAGCACCCTGCTTAGCAAAATGGGGTGATGCAAAATCACCACCTAACTTCTGTAAGTACTTCCCGCTAAAAAACCGCAGCACAGATTTTTGCGGCTGCAGAACCCATTTCAGATACAAGCTCATGCGCCCATCCTCTCAGGCTCACGCCACACTGCTTCTGCTTGGCGGGCTATGGCCTGATCGCAGAGGGCCTTTAGGCCGACTAACCTAGCGGCCCACTGTTTGTGCTGTTCAACCTCTGAGCCATTCAGTCGCGCCGCATAATGCCCCAGCTTGTTAGAACAGATCGCCAGCGTCTCCACACTTGGTTCTATGCGGTTGTAGCGCAACACGCGAATGTAGCCTTCACTGCGTCCTAGCCAGCTGCGGCAAAATTCTGGTGTATTCTGGACAATACCAGTGTGTATCAATTCGTCTCGTAAGTGCTCTAGTAGTCTTATGCTCATATGCTGCCTCCAGTTGGGTAAGTGCAGCTGTATTTATCCACATTATCACATATAATCAGTATCTTGACTGTCTTTCCGGTCGTCCAATGTTTCCTTTGACCATACGCTTTAGCTGTAACCAAACAGCAAGGAGCGGATATGACACATCTGGCAAAGCTTACATTCAAGACCGTTGATCGCAGCACCAAGCGCGATCCCATTGTAGCACGGCGCGATAAACTCGTGGCGGGGCTTGAAGAGCAAAAGCTGGTGCATGCGGCTGCACTCAAGAAAGAAGATCACCGCGTTGAGCGACACAAGTGGATGACCAATGACATGGGAGAACGGGTGATGGTCAAAACACACCGCAGAATACGCCCATGGTTCTTTGAGCAAGACGGGGGCTGGTATGTGCAGTGCCGATACGGCGCGCGTGTGATTGCAGCTGATGGCACCAACAACGCAGTACTAGTCAAATCACTAGAAGACGTAGCTGGTGTCCTTGATGCTTTTCTAAACGCAGCTGCCGCAGGAGAGTTGGACGTAGCGATCACCAAAGTAGCTGAGCGGCAACCACGCCTAAAGCCAGGAGCTGCTAAGGCGGCAGCAAATGCATGATGCAACCACAGCTAAAATAGCAGCACTTAATGATCACGCACGGCGCTCATTCACAGGGTGCCGTGTGGTGATCACTCAAGGCGTGCAGGCGTTAGATGACGTACCATCAGTGCTGGGCCAAGTGCAGTGTTACACCGCCTTCACACCGGACAAGGACCCTTATGGATAGCATGACTTCGGATCATTCCATCACGGCGATATAACCATCTTCTGGAAGATCGAGACCTACGATGTAGACCTGCAGATGCATTCGCCTGATCCCAGCGATCCGACTGTGACCAGTCGTGTACTTACGATCATGTTGGCAGAGGAGTATTAAGCCCCATCACAGATCATCCTGATACAAACACAGCACATCTGCCCTGTATAAAGTCAGCACTTAAGGCCACCAAATAGTGCAGGTCTATGCAAACACGGTGTTCTAACATGCAGTGTTAACACGGCGTTTATTTGTAATTACCCAAACACTCCTGTTGCAAACAGCGTGTTTGACAAAAATAGCAAACATGGCGTTTCCAAACAGCGTGTTTGGATTTTTATCCAATAAAATCAACGGCTGGAAGTTACCTGCGCAGGGCTTTGGGGAACTCTCCGTGCCCAACATTCTCAATATATTGCTCAGCTGTGCGCAAATATCGGTTTGTTTGATTGGATATGCTGATGCGGGCGCGTTTGTTGTGGCGCTCAATCTCAAGCGCCTTTGATGTGCGCGTGGCAACATACTGAGACAATGGCATCAAGTTTGGACGCAAACCCGCCAAGATACCTAGATTATAAGCGCTGTCTGTTGGATGTGTTTGCTTGAGGTCCCACAGCTTTAAAACCCGGTGTAGGGTATGAGCAGACACATTAGTATAAATTGGATACTGGGCTGTCGATGTAACGGTTGAGCCGCCAACTGGCATAATTGCCTGAGCACGCATGTGCAGTGCTTTAACTTCTTCTTGTATATGGTGCAGTGGCCGATAAGGGTCAATTTGGTACATTAATTGGCCAAGATTGTCGGGGTCTTCTCCTACGCAGCTTTGCTCTGCAAACAGGCTTTGGTGATCACGCCACCAATCCAAGAAGGTACCATCAAAGATATTGCCAAAGTCCTGATAAAGGCGAGCAAGTTTGCCAGCCCCAAACTTGTTGCAGGTATTCTTGTACTGCTTGTTGCGTCGCAAGAACGCCCACCACCAATAATAAAGCGAAGACTTATAGGGCTCGGCTTCCTTATAGGGCAGGTTCCGCTGGCCCTTGAAGCGAGTGTACGCAATCTCTGCGTTGTTGGGCGGAGCAGTCACAAAGCTAAGTGCCTCTGCGCCTTCATGTGCCCAGTCCTTGGGCATGACTCCATCTCCGTTTTACGCGTTTGGAGTCAAAATCTAGAGCACTTCTTCGATTAAACGAGTCTCAGCATGACACTAAAGTGCTGTGGCCCTCTGCTTCCTTAGAACGCTGTTCGTAAGGACTTGGGCTTTTACTCAACGCTTTGCAGGTGGCTGCAAGCTAAAATTGAAAGGAAGAACCATGTCTGTTCAATCTCAAATCAAAACCGATATCCACAAACGCCTCGACGCAATGCACACTTCCCGTGTGACTTGGGAAGAAGGCACACTGCGGGCATCAAACGATGAGCTTTATGCAATTCTTGAAGGTGTGTACGCTATGTATGCAGAGCTCAAAGCAGAAGTGGGCAAGCGCCGCGCTTTTGCTGCTTTACTCACGGATCTTGAGGTTAAGACCCAAGCAAATACGAGCTTGGCTCTTAAGGTGATCCGCTATGTGTTTGCGGGGCAGGGACGCCGTGAAGAAGCCTATGCCCGGGTTGTTGCAATTGCGCATGACATGAAGGGACCTGATCAAAGCTTTACGAGCTATGTGCAAGAATGCGGTGGTTTAGAAGAGGTACGCCGGGTTCCAACGGCCACAAAGAAGACAACCATGTCTAAAGAAGACTACCGCAAGCTGGCTCTTGAAGGCCTGCAAGAAGTGCAAGTCGGTGTGTCTACGTTTGAGCTTCCGACCTTTATTCAAGCCAACACGGATTACGAAGAAGATTATGCGGTAGCTTTGGTGCGCTGTCATGACGACGGCACTGGCACTGTGGTTTACGGCTGCAATGAAGCAGGCATCATCGATGCTGTCTTGGTGTCATCAGGTAAAGACCTTGATCAACGCACCCAAGAAAGCCTGGCCAAACTTGATGCAGGTGATCTGGCAGACAAACGAGCCCGTGATGTCCGTGAGTTTGCCTCCAAAATGATACGGGTCGGCTCCAAGGCAGCGGTTACTGCAGCAAATGCGCCCAGCAAAGCTGATGCACAGTTCTACGGCTAATGCTCGCCAACTGGGGGCAACTGATGAGTTGCCCCTGACATCTACACTAAAAAATGGAGGCTTTCATGTCATTCGACCTTAAGCATCTGCCACAAGTGTTCTCTGACCTCGTTATTACAGACCCACTTAATGCCGGTGTAATTAAACAATACTGCGCCCAACCGCCCTCAAAGCCGGTGCTACTAGCTGGTATGCCCGGCGCAGGCAAAACAGAAGCTGCGCGTGTGATCGCCAAGAGCTACTTCGACAGGTTGAACATCCAACACATGCAGTGGGAGTTCAACGCAGCCAGTCTTGGCAAAGACTTTGAAGCCAAGATTATGTCTGAAGTGAACCATCAGATGTTTGGCAACGCAGATAAAGCGCTGATCGTTATCAATGAGATTGACGAGATGGACTTGCGCAGCGTGCAACCCATGTTTCGCGAGTTTATGGACGACAAGCGCCATCTTGTCCGCTTTGTTGCAACCACCAATCACAAGAGCCGCATCATCGGGGCGATGCTGTCACGCTTTCGAGTTCTAGATCTTACTCCGCCAACCAATTTGGATTGGGTGGATCGCGCCAAGACCATCCTAGAAGCCGAAGGTTTATCTCCAACACAAGCGGACGTCGCGCAGATGCTGCACAACTTCCAAGGCAGTGCCCGCGATCTCATTGATCTCCTCGAAGAGATGGTAATCGCAAGCCACAGGAGAGCATCATGAATATTATGAGCCAACCACAAAACAGCGGCCTGATCTTAAGCCCGTACGAAACCTCACTTCTCAATATTTGGCATGCTTGCGGCTTGGGTGTTATTGTTGAGGACAACATAACCAGCAATCCTGTTCTCGTGTATTTGCAGCATGCACAAGAACCAGAGCACGGATTTGCCAGTAGTTTGGGCTATCCATACTACATGGGGTTAAGGCTTAGCTTCTTTTACAGCGCGCGTGCGTCTTTGAATTTTGGAGATAGAAACAGCTGCATGTGGATGTTTCGGGCGTTAAGTTATCCAATGGTCATAAAACTGATCCGTGCAACTCTAGATGGGCAATATTCAGGACCAGCGTATCAGGCTAATGTCTACAACGCAGCTCACCCAACTTTCAAACATAACGAAGTTAAATGGGAGCAAAATTCGATGATGTTTGCGATCGAAAAGTTCCCTACCGATCTTGGTTGGCGTTGGGCTCGAAGCCGCCATTCGCCGCGCCTAGCGTGAATGTCTGCTCTGGGCGGAAAACCAGCAATGACGTTTCTTGTGTTCCTCACTATGTTCGCCCAAAACTCTGCCAACACAGTGTTCGCAACACAGCATCAGCCTACACTGTGTTCAACACAGCGAATCCACAGGCAAAATAGTCAGCAACACGGCAAAAAGTGTGTTTAAGGTGTGTTTTTGAATTGCACAACTTTAGCGCGCATGGCGATTGGCTAAGTCATTGTTTTTATTAGTAAAAGTGGTGCCCAGGGGCGGAATCGAACCACCGACACGAGGATTTTCAATCCACTGCTCTACCCCTGAGCTACCCGGGCACCGGAAGAACGCTTTTGCGTTCGGGTAGCGGGGTTCTAGTCGTAGGGGGCGTGGGTGTCCAGAGGGAAAGTGAAGAAATTAGTGGGGTTTATCCAAGCTGTCGGCATTATTTTCTTCACTCGCCTCACCGAGCGCTTTTGCGACCTCTTCGGGGTCGAATTCTCGCTCGGACGGGACGGCATATGAGCCGTTCATCCAGCGGCCCAGATCAATGTCGGCGCAGCGTTTGCTACAAAAGGGGCGATATTCTTTGGTGCTGTCTTGTTTGCAAATGGGACAGGCCATCACAGCACCTGCGAGATCGGCAAGCGGGTGCGTTTCTTTTGAATTTCAAAGTTGCCAAGAGGAGTCCAGCCAGCCAATACAACATCGCCGCCGTCTGACTTAAAGCCTGCTTTGAGGGCCTGCTCGAATTGACGGCGCTCTTTTTTCGCCATTGGGGCGAGGTCGATGACAATTTGGCCCGCAAGGCCGCGCACACGCAGTTGACGTGAGAGATCGCGTGCAATTGCAATATTCGCCTTAAGGCCGGCAGCGGGAGAAAACTCGCCGCCTGTGTTGATGTCTACGGTGACCATCGCGCGAGTCTGCTCGATATAGGCGAAGGCACCGCCAGTGAGCGGGGCCTTAATCGATAGGGCTGTGTCTACAAGCTCCATCACACCGTGGTTTTCGAACGCATCGTCGCTGTCGTCAAACACATCTGCCGTCCAATCGCGCCATGCGGCGTCCCATGCATCCGGTCCGGAGGTCAGCAGCTCGGGCTGGCCGTCGATATCAGCGGCGACAGCTTCGGCGAGGTCACGCATCGCAGCAATGTCGTCTGCAATGTCGTCGTCCGAGGTGCCTTCGCACGCCGAGCGCAGAATGAGACCAAACGTTTCATCGGCGCCGTCCATGCCTGCGGATGCAAGATCGTGCAGGCGCAATAGCTCATCGTCATCGCTAATCGCGCGAGAGATGTTGAGGCCGGGGGCATCAGGGGTGACAATGGCGTATTTGGATTTGAACAGAAGGCGTGTTGTCACTGGGACCGCCTTACCCTCTTCAGCGATGTGGGTGACTTGCACCAACATCGGCGCGCCGGGTTTGAGCCCTTTGGAGCCGCGTAGATATGCCTGCTCGCCGTTTGGCAGGTCGAGGAGTGCGCCCCCCATCCCCTTGAGCAAACGCCCGCCTTTAGCGCGAAAGATCGAGCCGGGGGCAGGGGCCAAGCTATCGTCGGCATCCACAAGAAAGTCATCAAGCTTACCGTCACGGATGAGTGCGGCTGCACGATGTCCATTGATCTCGCCGAGTGCAATGACACTGCCCTTCATGATGTCTCTCCATATACGGGGTATCCTGCTGCGAGGAGCAGGTTTGCGGTTTCAGCTACGGGTAGTCCCATGACGGCTGAATAGCTACCTTGAATCCATGGAATGAAGGCACCTGCTGGACCTTGGATGCCATAGCCGCCCGCCTTACCCTTCCAATCGCCCGAGGCGAGGTAGGTGTTTAGCTCATCATCTGACAGACGTTTCATTTTGACGTCCGTCACGACAACTGATTCTAAAACGCGATCCCCGAACGCCACCGCAACAGCCGTAATGACTTTATGGCGGCGCCCACCCATGGCGAGCAAAAACGCAGCGGCTTCTTTTTCATCCGCAGGTTTTCCCATGATGCGACGCCCTAGCGCCACAGTGGTGTCCGCACACAGTACAATTTCCTCGTCACTACGCGGCACCGCCATCGCCTTTTCACGGGCCATACGGGCGCAATAGGGGCGGGGCTGTTCGCCTTTGCGCGGGGTCTCGTCAATGTCGGGGGTGCGCACCTCGTCGGGTGCAAGGCCAAGCTGCGCCAGAAGTTCCTTCCGACGCGGGCTTCCTGAACCTAAAATCAGTTTCATATGGACAATGCGCCGCCGCGTTTAGCGGAAGCGATAATTGATCCGACCCTTGGTCAGATCGTAGGGGGTCATTTCGACTTGCACTTTGTCGCCTGCGAGAACGCGAATGCGGTTTTTACGCATTTTACCTGCCGTGTGAGCGATGATCGTATGGCCGTTTTCCAGCTCGACCAGGAATGTCGCGTTCGGCAGGAGTTCCTTAACGACACCGGGAAATTCGAGCAATTCTTCCTTGGCCATGTTCACTCCATGTTTGTTTCACCCGCCAATTTGCGAGCGCGTGCAGTAAATGCGCCTTTGGCCGTGGATTTTCAAGGCTGATTCCGCGTTTTGGCACAGAGATATTGGGTTTGTGGCCTCAATGGCGAAAAAACGATAGCTAAATCAGAGGTTCAAGCGTCTTTTGGGGCGCCGAACCGTGCCGTCATGCGTGAAATGATTTGATCACGCGTTTGACGGTATGCGTCAAGTTTGGCCTCGCGGGTTTGACCGATGCCTGTCGGGTCCATGATCGGCCAATACTCGACGTCTAAGTGATAGCACCGTGTCATTTCAAGGGCTTGCCTCTGAGACGCAGGCGATAGTGCGATTACGAGGTCATAGGATGAAATGTCGTCGCCCCAGTCTTTCATGTCGTCAAACGAGCGGGATCTGTGCCGGTGCAGCGCGACTCCCATTTCCTCACAAACGGCGACGGAAAAGCCGTCGATCTCCATGTCGCTTTTGACACCTGCGGATTGAACGTAGGTGCCGGTACCGTAAAACTTTTTCATCAACCCTTCGGCCATAGGCGAGCGCACAGCGTTGTGATCGCAGCAGAACAGGACGGAATGGGGAAGTTCTGCGGTCATTCAATCAGGCCCCCCAGTGTAAAACGCAAATGAGTGTAAAGAGGCGGCGGGCGGTCAACGTATCGACTTCGGCCTTGCCCTCAAGGCGTTCTTGGAGAACACGCGCACCTTCATTGTGGATACCACGCCGCGCCATGTCTATGGCTTCGATCTGTGAGGGCGGCATTGTTTTGACGGCGTCAAAATAGCTTTCACAAATCTGAAAGTAGTCTTTAACCACCTGACGGAATGGCCCGAGCGACATATGGAATTCTGCCACTTTGTCGTCGGCTTCGTTAGCGAGATCAAACACGATTCGCCGCTCTCGAATACACAACAATAGCTTGAATGGCCCAGCGGGAATCTCGCGGTCGTCACGAGGCGGCAACGCAAAGCTGTTGTCTTCAAGCAGATCAAAAATTGCGACTTTGCGTTCCTGTTCAATTTCAGGGGTGGGCGGCGACAGCCCGCTGTCGTCAATCTTTACGGATACAAGTTTACTCATCAATTCCACCATTTAAACGATCTAGCCGCGCGCGAACCGATAGGCCGTGCGCCTCTAGACTTTCGGCTTGTGCCAAACGTTCCGCAGCTGGACCAATAGTGGCCAAGGCGTGCGGTGTCATTTTAGTCAGCGTTGTCCGCTTCATAAAGTCAAGGACAGACAGGCCAGAAGAGAAGCGCGCTGAACGGGCCGTAGGCAAAACGTGGTTGGGTCCCGCAATGTAGTCCCCAATCGCTTCGGGGGTGTAGGCGCCGAGGAAAATAGCGCCTGCGTGAGTCACTTTTGCGCTTAAGGCATCGGGATCTTCGACGCATAGCTCGAGGTGCTCTGGGGCGAACCTGTCGGACAAGTCTGCGGCCTCATCCAGATCGCGCACGGTGATAATAGCGCCAAAGTCAGCCCAAGATTTGCCCGCAATGGCGCGGCGCTCAAGGGTCTCAAGGCGCTTGGATACTGCGGCTGCAACGGCCTCGCCAAAGGCGGCGTCATCTGTGATGAGGACCGACTGGGCGCTTTCATCGTGTTCTGCTTGCGATAACAAATCTACCGCAACCCAATCGGGATCGTTGTGCTTATCGGCAATCACCAAAATCTCTGAGGGTCCGGCGATCATATCAATGCCAACCTTGCCGAATACGCGCCGTTTCGCGGCGGCGACAAAGGCATTTCCGGGTCCGGTAATCTTATCAACTGGAGCAATGGTTTCGGTGCCATAGGCCAAAGCCGCAATCGCTTGTGCGCCGCCGATGCGGTAAATCTCGTCTACGCCTGCAATCCGCGCCGCCATAAGAACCAGCGGGTTTGCAATGCCGTCAGGTGTAGGAACCGTAATGGCCAGTCGCGGCACTCCTGCGACCTTTGCGGGGATAGCGTTCATCAAAACGGAAGAGGGGTATGAGGCAAGGCCACCGGGCACGTACAGTCCTGCGGCTGAAACAGCCGACCACCGCCACCCAAGTGTCGCTCCGTCAGGATCCGTCCACATTTGATCATCTGGGATTTGGCGCACATGATAGGCGCGAATGCGCTCTGCGGCCACTTCCAGTGCAGCACGATCTTCGGCTGATACTTGTGCGCAAAGATCTTCAATTTCGGTGTCTGAAAAGCGTATCATTTGAGGTGTGATCTGCATGCGATCAAACTTTGCAGTCAGCTCAATCACAGCGTCATCGCCACGCGCGCGGACATCGGCAATGATGCGCGCAACAGTATCGTCCACATCAGGACTATCCTCGCGTTTCATTGCCAACAGCGCGACAAAGCGCTCTTCAAAATTACGGTCGGTCGTGGATAAGAAATGGGGCATCGCGGTCTCCTTGTGTCCGAATTAGCGCAGCACAGCAAAGGTCACAAGTGTGTGGGCTAGATCTCGAACTGAAAAGGTCTAATGAGCGCAGGCTGAAAGTTGCCTTTTCGTAAGCAGAACCTCGACTTTTTCAGTGCATGGTCTGTGAATAGGCGGTGATACGTTAGTCAGGATGTGACGGCGCTTTGTGTGAGGGTGCAACATATGGTCGCGTGACGTCTTTGAGCGTGGCGTCAATGGTCTCAACATCCAGCGCGATCGCGCCATCGCCCGCGAGCGTGATTTCGATGCGTCCCGTTCCGTCCTTGCCGGCATGAAACGCGAGCGCGAGAATGGAGACAACGGTATCTTTGTTGCCGCCATCGACGCCCATGGAGCGTGCTTTGCTCACGTCATCAAACAACAATACCGATTGTACGCGTTCCACATCGCGGCCGCGTGCCTGTGCTGCGGCGACATCTTCCCACCGGAACCGATTGACGAGCATGGCAAAGCGGCGCGTCGTTGCGTTAAACGATATCTCTGTGACAGGCACAACGCCGTCCTGGACAAGGGTTGAGAGTACAGTCAAATCATCAGGGTCAAGCGCCTTGAGGTGCAAAGGTGCCTCGCCGCCATCTTCAAATCGTGCATCCTCGACCATATTGATCTCCTTAGCCTTGAATGCGCTCGATGTGCGCGCCGATGCCAGAGAGTTTGCGTTCGACGAATTCGTAGCCGCGATCAAGGTGGTAAATGCGGCTCACAACCGTTTCGCCCTCAGCTGCGAGGCCCGCAAGGATCATTGACACGGATGCCCGAAGATCCGTTGCCATCACTTGTGCGCCTTTGAGTTTATCGACGCCGCGCACGATCGCTTTACCGCCGTGAACCTCAATGTTGGCCCCCATGCGGATCAATTCCGGCGCGTGCATAAAGCGGTTTTCAAAAATGGTTTCTTCCAACTCTGAGGTGCCTTCTGCCGTGCACAAAAGCGCCATCATTTGGGCCTGAAGGTCTGTCGGAAAACCGGGGAAAGGCTCTGTGACAACATCGACGGCCTTGACCCGATCACCCGTTCTTTTCACCGTGAGACCGCGCGCATTTTCTTGCACGTCGATCCCTGCAAGGTTCAGCTTTTCAACGAAGCTTTCGACAAGGCGCAATTTGCCGCCCAAACAGGTGACTTCGCCACCGCAAATCGCCGGGGCAAGCATGAATGTACCAAGCTCGATACGGTCGGTGACAACGGGGTGTGTCGCGCCGTGCAGCCGGTCTACGCCTTGGATTTCGATGCGCGATGTGCCGTCACCCTCAATCTGGGCGCCCATCGCACGCAAGCAATCCGCGAGGTCGATAATCTCTGGTTCACGTGCGGCGTTCTCCAACACAGATGTGCCTTTGGCGAGCGAGGCCGCCATGAGGAAGTTTTCTGTGGCCCCCACCGAGGGGAAGCGCATTTTGTGCACCGCTCCTTTGAGGCGGCCCCCTTTTACTTTGGCATGCAAATAGCCATCCTTGAGTTCGATTTCGGCCCCAAGCGCCTCAAGAGCTGTGGTGTGCAGATCCATCGGGCGCGCCCCAATGGCGCAGCCGCCAGGCAAAGAGACAACAGCATGGCCAAGGCGTGCCAGAAGTGGCCCAAGCACAAGGTTGGAGGCGCGCATTTTACGCACAATTTCGTAGTCGGCCAAGGGGCTAATGTCGCCGTGGCTAGACATAGCTTGAACTTTGCCCTCTTGGAGCGATGACACTTCTGCGCCCAGTGACGTCAGGAGCGCTGTCATGGTCTTGATGTCGGACAGGCGCGGCGCATTGGTGAGCGTCAACGGCTCTTCCGAGAGTAGGGTTGCGGGCATCAGCGTTAAACACGCATTTTTCGCGCCTGCGATTTCGATGTCACCATTGAGCGGGCCACCGCCGCGTACCAAAATACTATCCATTGCTCTCGCCTTGCGCTTTATCTTTACTCGGATCGGTGTCGTCTGCACGCGCGCGTGCCTGTTGTTTGCGGCGCGCAAGATTGGCCTTGAGTGCCGCTTTTAACCGCGCATCACGGGCGGTTATGGGCGCTTTTGCGCCAGACGAATGATCAGGTTTGTTTGTCATGGGCTTTCATGTAACGGCTGGTGTGTGGCCCGTCCAGTGCTCGCCGCCATTGCCACCACGTCCGCGCGGTTCTGAGGCGCGTTGGCCACCACTTGGCCGCTGGCAGATTCAAATCCTCGCTTGGAGGGTGGTTTTGGACAAAAAGCCCTTGCGCAGACACGCGCGAGCGTCTAATCAGCCGCCCACGGCGCTGCTGTAGCTCAGAGGTAGAGCACTCCCTTGGTAAGGGAGAGGTCGAGAGTTCAATTCTCTCCAGCAGCACCATTTTTGCAAAAAATATTAAGCAAAATCAATGAGATGGGCGATGATTGAGAAATTCAATCCCCCTTTCTGTCCCCCTTTTGGCGTTTGCTTGAAACGATTTTCTTGTTGTTTGTGGTGCTCTTATCGGCACGCACGGGGAAACGTGCGGTGCGGTTACTTGCGCTTTGAGGCGTTGCGATAAACGGCGTTTCTCTCACGCTTGCCCACCGCTACCACGCTCACGACGATTTCCGATTCCCTGACTTCATAGACAAGGCGGTAGCCCGAAGAGCGCAATTTGATTTTGTAGCGGTTCTGAGCGCCGTGAAGCCGTGAGGCGGGCACATGCGGGCTTTCGAGCCTTTCGGCTAACTTCTTCTTGAATTGCTTGCGGATGGTTGCGCCTAACGCATTCCATTCTTTCAAGGCTTCCTCACGGAACCTTAGGTCATAGGTCATCCAACGACACCGCAACTTCGCGTTGATCGGCGCGGGCGTTTGCGATGGCGTTCAACTCGGCATCCTCAAGGCGTTCAATCATCGCCTCATATTCCAAAGCAGGGACGCAATAGAACGCGGGTTGGTTGCGGTTCAATATCGCAACGGCGGCACCTTCGCCCGCCCCAATCGTTCCCATCGGGTTGCGTTTGAGTTCGGTCACGCTAGCGGTGACGCCCGCAAGGATTGTGTGTGCCATGTTGGCCCCCAAATGAAAGGATCGTTTTAGAGTGCCTTAAATAGCACCTTTAATAGCGCTATTCAATATCAATGAGTTTCACAACAGATTAACGCCCCGCGCAAACACTGGCCCGTTGTTGAGTTTTCGGACGCCGTAAAAAGGCGAATGCCTATTCCATCATTTTTCGAACTTGGAACGCCTCGCGTGGTGGTCCGATTGCTTGCCCAACTTTTTGTCTTTGTTTCGTCCGCGTGAAAAAATCACGGGGGAATGTCAGTTCCCTATCCATGTGCTCAAAGATTGAATGTCCCCCCCGCCTCACGGCTTTGAATGGGTGAGGGGGGGGCATGGCAAAGTTCGACGTGCTCAAACTGGAAACCTATCGTCCCCGTGCGTGTGCAATATCATCGCTCAAAACTAGGGGTGTGGGGTGGTATATTAAGGTTGTCTTGTTTTTTAGGACGGCGGCACGGCGAAAACGGCCCTGTTCGTCTTGTTTTTTAAGACGGCCCGTCTTGTTTTTTAGGACGGTCAATTTCTGTTCGTCTTATTTTTTAGGACGGTGCCGTCTTGTTTTTTAAGACAGGGTTTTGTTTTTCCGTTTGCGCCGTTCGGATTGTGTGCGGGGGTATTGGCCACGGAATAGTCGCCACCCTCGCACCACTCCTTGAACAACTTGCGCCCGCCGTTTTGATCGGAATGCGACAAGGCCAATTCGGTCAATTCAAATTCAGCCGACCGCGCGTGACCTGATGAGCCTAAGACCGCGTGCCGCGTCACCACGATAAAGCCCTTTGCCTGTAAGTCGTGCAATGCCTTTGCCGCCGTGTTCGGGTTCGCGCCCATACGGTCGGCCAATTGCCTCACGCTCAAACTGATTTTGCCGTTGTTGTTTGCACGCGGTCCCCGCCATTCGAGTTTTAGCCACGGGTAGGCCGCTTGCGCCGTGAATGAGAGCGCCCGCCATGCGGGCGTCTCCATCGTTGCTCTAATCATCTTGGTGAAGTGGTCGCCGCCGTTTTGGGGGCTTCCCTTCTTATCGCGCTTCGCCATTGCCGCCCCCCTTTGCGCACAGGGCCACCCACAGGCGCAGTGCGGCGCTTCGCCCGCCACATCTACCCAAAAGCAGTAAGCGCGCACCACGGCGGCAATTTGCGGGCCTTTTGGCATAGACGGCATAACCGCCACCGTCCGCGATAAGCGCAAAGGATGAGCCGCGCGGCGCGGCGTGTCGGTCCATCATCCGCGCGCCTCCCCAAAGATGATGGCGGCAAGCATCACGGCGCGTTCTGGCGTGACGCCCCAGCGCTGGGACAGGTAGGCAATGCGCAGGGCGGTAAGTTGGCTATGCGTGCTCATTGCAACACCGCCTTGTCCACGATTTCAGTGCGTAGAACGTAGCGGCCATGCGACCCCGCAAAGGTGCCGCCGTGCGTCTCTTCGACGGTTTCAATGTCCACGCCCAACTTGCGCAAATCAAAGATATAGCCCGACCAACGGGGCGCGGGTTCGGTGATGGGCGTACAGCCTTGCGGCCCCGCGTCCATGAGCCGTTCGAGCGCCCAACGCTTGCGGCCCTTAATCGTAATTTCAAAGCGGCGTCCCGTGTCGGTTTGCGCCGTAAAGCGGGCTTTGCCCATTCGTTGATTGATAGTCATACGGTACCTCGTGACTTGTTGCCACGGGCCAACTTTGCTACCTTTTCGCCTGTGTAGACCGTTCCAAAGATAGCGCCGCCGCCCATGTTGAAAGGGTGGCGGCTTTTTTATGCCGCGTTGCGATTGGCTTTCGCCTGTTCGATCACTTGGAGAATTTCCGAATGCGGCCAACGCGACAATGCGCCTAGCTTGATCGGCTTGGGGATAGTCCCATCGGACACGCGCCGCCAAAATGATGAGTCGCTAAGACCCAAAAGGGGCGCGGCTTCTTTTGCGGTTAGGAGAGGGTCAGTGTTGGTCATTGGTCAGCCTTTGCAGTTGGTGCGATTGGCTGACAGGGTGCGGTACGGCAAAGCCGCTTACCGATGGTTTGTAGAGATTTGGAAAGAAACCAGCGGTCTATTTCTTAAAAGCGCCTGATTTCATTGCATTACTTAATTCTAAAAGAAACTCCGAAAGCCATGCATCAAACCACTGTTTTGCATAGAGCCGACCCGCGCGATGAAAGAGCCTTTCACTTGGTTCCTGCATGGCGTCATAGTCACTGGCAAGTTGCCGTGCCTTTCTAATGCGTTGGGAATCAGAGCACGCAAGGAAGTCAGCTGAACTTTCAAACGCCAACTGTGATAGTTTAGCGATTGCCTGAGCCTTTTTGTCCGCCTGTCCGCCCTTTTGGCCGTTAACGCGATTTTGTTCCGCGATTTCGTAGTACCTTTGTGCAGCGGCTTCGTGCTCACGCTTCCACCACGCATCACGATATAAAAACCCAATTGAAAATGCAGCTTCCATAATACTTGTTGACTGTAGGTTTAGGTTTTTAACAATTTCTGGACCTGTAGTGCCCGTCTCCAGAATGTCTTGCACGAGAGTTTCCGCACCTTTCTCAGGGACCATAAGTTCCTGAATTAGCCCGTAAGCGTCAATTATATTGACCTCATGCCAACCGCTTTGGTTCGGGTTGCCTTGATACAATAACTTGCCAAATTTTGTCCTTATTGGTGCGGATAACGCGTCTGTGAGCACGTCTTCCCAAAAGTCGTCTGGTACAGAAACTGATAATTGCGTGTGCGTTTCAAGGCCTTCGCGCATTGTTGTAGCCACAGCCTCCTGAGTTTCTTGATACTCTAATGGGGTGAATGCTTGAGATGCCCATTCCAAGGCATCCGACACCAGTGGTAGGTACTCAACCTGTGAAAGCTCACGCCTATAAGCAGTTAAGCCAATATCATCGCCACGGTGCGGCTTGCCATGTCTCCAATCTAATGTGTCTTCCAATTGGCTCAAGTTTCTATCGTAAAATGTGGTTTGTTTAACGTGAAAATCTATTAGCTTTTTCGTCACTCACCCAATCCTCACTACTTTACCCGCCTTGGCGGTCAAATGGTTGGCCCAGCGCGTGTGAAGCGCGTGGCGTTGCTCTAGAAAATCCGTGCGCTTGTAGGCGCGTTCAACGTTGCCGCCTGATACATGCCCGATTGCGGTTTCGGCCACATCGTTTGGCGTGCTCGTGGTTTCGGCAATCCAGTCACGAAACGAGGATCGAAACCCGTGCGGGCGGTAGTCCATGCCAAGGCGTTCCATGTGGCGGCTCATGGTGGCGTCCGAGATAACGCCCTTGCGCACGCTTGGGAAAAGATAGCCCTCACGCGCGTGCCGCTTGGCATCCTCTATGACCCATACCGCCTCTTCGCTTAGGGGCACCCTAAACGCCTGCGTTGCGCCCTTGCGGCCCTTCACCAGTTCGGGCGGGATGGTCCACACGTTGCCTTCGATCTGGTCCACATGTGCAAAGCGGATCGGCGCAGACCGTAACCCCGTGAGGATGAGCAAGCGCAAGGCGAGGTGTGTGACGGTTCCGTCCGTGAGGGATTGGTAGAATGCGGGCACTTCGCGCCACGGCATCGCGGGAATGTGTGTCGTTTCGTGACGTTGCCGCCCCAAAAGCGCACGGGCCTTTTCTGGGGCTTGTAGATCCACGTCCAACCCAAGCGCGGCGGCATGTTTCAGGCACAGGCCAAGACGGTTAAGCGCCTTGCGTGCCGTGTGCGCCTTGTCGTGCCAAATGGGTTTGAGTGTGTCGCGTATGTCTATCTGGTCGATTTCGACCACGGGCACGCGGCCAAGTTTGGGCAGCACATGAATGTTGAGCGGGCTTAACCAACGCCCCGCCACACCATCGTCTTTGAGTTCGGCCTTTCGACTCTCGAAAGCATCGGCGGCAATATCGGCAAGGGTGTGTAAATTGCGCTCGGCATCACGGCGGGCCTTTTCGCGGGCTTTGATCGGGTCAACATCATCACGGACCAACGCGCGGGCCTTGTCAGCCTCACGGCGGGCATCGGCCAAGGAAACGGCGGGATATGTGCCCAAACCCATCTCGCGCCGCCTACCGTGGACAGTGACGCGCA
Organism: Celeribacter marinus; assembly: GCF_001308265.1. Classification (GTDB taxonomy): domain Bacteria; phylum Pseudomonadota; class Alphaproteobacteria; order Rhodobacterales; family Rhodobacteraceae; genus Celeribacter; species Celeribacter marinus. The sequence continues at coordinate 2,835,459 of NZ_CP012023.1, read as the reverse complement.
ACACCCATTGCGCCCCGCCATTCTCACGCTTGACCAACCACAGCCCGCCACCATCGGCAAACTTGCCCGCGCCCAGTGACGCGGCGGCCTTCGCACTAAGTCGATTTTTGGTTCTCAAATTCAATCCACCTTTCGGGGACGGGAATCCTATCCCCCTTTCTATCCCCCTTCTAGATGTAGTATAGGGTGAAAATGAATGATAGAGCATGATTGCATTTGGATGCACATGAATGGGGAAATCCCCTAATTTCAAAAACTTAGAATATTCCTGACAATCTATGACCACTACATGTAGTGCCATTCAATTCTCTCCAGCAGCACCATAAATTTCCGTTTATGGTCACGCATATGATGATTTGCATGCCGGGGAGAACCTCGCGCAGTTGAGGCCAGTTGTGACGTGTGAATGGGTGCTGGCGATGGGGTTATCTTTCGGGCGCTATCGAGTGGATCCTTTCCCTCGCTGCAACCACGTGGGCGTAACGTTCCCGTTCAGGTGATAGCGCTATGTCAAAGGCCTTGATACGAATCGTATTTTGAACGGCGCGCCAGACGTGCGGTTAGGGGTCGACACTTAAGGGTGGTGCGATGAGGTCATGCTATCTTGTACGACAAATTGAGCCACCAAAGATCACTCTTTATATCCAAAAGTTTTTATTACGAGCCAAATGAACTGTGTCTGGGTAGGCACATCGCGACCAACTGCGCCTGTTATCATGCCCGCGCCCTATCAAGAAATGTACATTCATAACCTGTTAAGAAATCAAGAGGCGCGTGATATGTCCTACCACAATGATAGCAGTTCCGAGTTTTTAGGGCTGCGCACAACTCGCAATGGCCGGATGCAAGTTGTCTATGATGCACGAACTGGGAACCGTGTTGTGCTTGATATCGAGCCAATGTCGACTCCAAAGTCGGAGATCGACGCCGCGCTCAAAGAAGGCATTGGTGCACGCAACGTTTTGGGCGGTGTGTTAAGCGCGCTCAAAGCACGCAACATTGGTGTGGATTTCGCTGCCTAAGCGATCTCATATACTAAATGTAACCAGCTTTTGTGCACTCTCAACCCAGTCGCTCGGTCTACGTCTTTCAGTATCGCTAAAACATGTGAGGCGTGATGCAGCCACTAATTTACAAAGCGCCTATCGTCGAGCTTCAGATCAACCCCAGCAAAGTTGCGGTTGCACTAGGCGATCACGCCGAGCTGGAGTTGGACGCTGAGAAGCGTGTTGTGGTGTACCTGCTAAAAGAGTCGCGTCTTCCGTTTGGCTTGGGTCGACAATCGCGTATCCGCGCAGGACTTTTAAGCCCCCAAGCCGCAGACATCATCTCGCCCGCACTCGCTCGAGACGCTGTCTTGCGGGTGCGCGTTGTCGAGGTTGAACCTGCATTTGTGAGATCAACCGCCCGTGGTTCGATCTGCTTGTCCGTTTGGGGTAATCCAAACGATTTAGAATAGATCTGCGTCCATGACACGCTGCTTTGTGAGAATCTTATATCTCACACATAAGAGTTACCCCGCATAGCCGAACATGCGCGGTAGCCACAGTACGACCCCGGGGGCGAGGGCCAGCCAGAGCAGCGCCGCCAGAAGCACGCCCAGAAACGGCCAGATCTCGCGGATGATTTCGGATAGCGGGATGCGCGTGACCGCGTTGATGACGAACAGAAGAATCCCGTAGGGCGGCGTGATAAGCCCGATCATACAGTTGATTATGGCTACGACGCCGAAATGCACCAGATCAATACCCAAATCACGGCAGGCGGGCAGGAACAGCGGGATAATGACGAGAATGATCGTCGTCGCGTCAAGCACACAGCCCAACAGCAACAACAGCACCATCACCCCCAACATAAAGGCTACGGGGGTGACGTCCAACCCGACCAGATGGGCCGCAAGCAGACGCGGAATGTTTTCGGAGGCGACGACATAATTGAGGATCAACGCCCCGCCGATGACCAATCCCACAGCCGCCGACGAGCGCGCGCTTTCCACCAGAATGTCAAACAGAGCGCGAAAGCTGAGAGCGCGGTAAAACACCGCCGATAGAACAAGGGCATAGGTCGCCGCAACCGCTGCCGCTTCGGTCGGTGTGGTGACGCCGCCGTAGATGCCATAGAGCAGGATCGCGGGCATGAGCAGCGCGGGAAAGGCGTCTCCCGTGCGGCGCGGCAATTCACGCAGTGGCACGGGCGTTTCAAGGGCGAAACCGCGCCGATGCGCCAAAAGAGAATTCATCGCCATGAGCACAACGCCCATGATCAACCCCGAACCCTTTCCGGTGATGACGGTCAGCGCCGTGACCTCGCGCCCCGATCCGATTTACCTGTCCACCTATACCGGACGCCCGCCCGACGAGCCGGCCATTATTGGCGAGGTGTTCAACCGCTTGGCCCTGCCGCTCATTCGGGCGCAAATCCCCGAGGTGCGCGACCTGTGGTTGCCGCCCTCGGCCTGTTCGTACCGTATCGCGGTGGTGTCCATCAACAAACGCTACCCCGGACAGGCGCGGCGCGTGATGATGGCGCTATGGGGGATGTTGCCGCAGTTCAGTTATACCAAGATGATCATCGTCGTGGATGACGACATTGATCCGCGCAACTGGGACGACATTTCGTGGGCGCTTGCCACGCGTATGGACCCGTCGCGCGATGTGATGATGTTGGACAATACGCCGATGGATTACCTCGACTTTGCCTCCCCCGAGCCGCGCCTTGCGGGGAAAATCGGCTTTGATGCCACCAATAAGATCGGCGCGGAGACCGCCTGTGAATGGGGGGCGGTGATGCAGACCGCGCCCGCGGATGCGGCCTTTGCCGCTGATCTTTTGTCACGTTTGGAAGGACAGTTATGACCTGTGTAATCTTGGGCGTCTCGGGCGCATCTGGCGCGGCCCTCGCCTTGTCCGCGGCGCGTCATCTGGTGGATGCGAGCATCGGGGTCGAGCTTGTCGTGTCGCCCGCCGCCGAGCGCACATTGCACGCCGAATGTGGCGAGACCGCGCTACGGGCGCTCACCGATCTGGCCGACCATGTCCATGCGCCAAGCGACATTGGCGCGCGCATTGCCTCGGGATCGGCCCCTGTCGCGGGGATGATCGTGGCGCCGTGTTCGATGCGCAGTCTGGCAGCGATTGCCAATGGTCTGGACGACAACCTGTTGACCCGTAGCGCCAGTGTGCAACTCAAAGAGCGGCGGCCTGTGGTGTTGTTGACCCGTGAGGCGCCGCTGACCCTCGCGCATCTGCGCAACATGACGTCGGCCACCGAAATGGGCGCAATCATCTTGCCACCCGTCCCCGCTTTTTACCTCAATCCCGTCTCGGTGGCGGATGTCGTCGACCAGATCGCCGCACGGGCGGTGGACCTGTTGCATGTGGCGTCCCCCGTAGCGCGGGCGTGGCAGGGCTGAGGTGAACAAGGCGAGCAAAAGGCGTTGCTATCGTTTGACTGTCTGAAACTTTCTGAGCACCTTATAAATTAATTATCCAGACTTTTGCGCGCCAAAGCACTGATTAGGTCGGTGCGCGTCACGATCCCGATAAGATGACCGCGCTCCAGAATAGGCACGGCGTCGACGGCGCCGTCAGCCATCTGGGGCAGCAGCGCTGACAAGGGGGTGTCTGCGGTTGCGCGTGGCCCCGCTACGCTCATGACATCCGCGGCTTGCACAGGCATTTCGCGTTGACGGTCGAGCAGCCGGCTCATCGCCGTCCCGAACCTCCGGTTCAGACGATGGCTATCTTCGCGCGCCCTGTCGATCAGGTGGATTTGAACGATGATGCCCAAAAACCGGTTGGCGTCTCCAGCGACCGGCAATGCCGTAAACCGGTGGCGGTGAAACAAATCCGCGACCTCTGTCAACGGCGTGTCGGGCGTGACCGTAATCAGGTTGCGCGACATGATATCAGCGGCGGTCGCAGGCCCCGACCGGTTCGCCGCCACTTGTATTTCCGCAGCCCCGAGCAGGCGGGCCAGATCCTCGACCCCAAGGTTGAATGACTGTCTGTAGCGGTCCAGAATGTCGATCAGGTCGGCCTCTGACAATCCAATGCGTGCCATAGGTTCAGGGTCTTGGGTGCCATGGCTGTTCGGGTCATCAAACTGTCGAAAGGGATAGTGTCGCCCCGTCACCCGCCCGTAAGCGATGGCAATGACCACCAACACGACCGAACCGAGCCCGATGGGCATGAGGGCGAAATAGAACCCCAATTCCTGCACCGCGTCCGGGCTCATGGCCACGGTCATTGCAACGGCACCCGCGGGTGGGTGCAACGCGCGACATAGGATGATCGCGGTAATGGCGAGCCCCACAGCGAGCGCAATGCGCAAAACGGGGTCCTGCACCACCAGACAGACAGCGACACCGACGAGTGCCGCCACAACGTTGCCGACGATCGCGGACCATGGCTGCGCCAGAGGGCTGTTGGGAACAGCAAACAAAAGAACCGAACTCGCCCCGAATGGTGCAACCAGATACAAACCAAGCGTCAGATCTATCTGTGGTGCCAGAACAAATGCTCCGGCCAAGGCCAGTCCGATGAAAGCCCCAAGCCCCGACGCAGGGCTTCGACCGGCGAACTTTTAGCGACAGCAGGACCAAATGAACCAAGATGAGACAAAGCAAGACCTTTCCGTGACCGGTCGGCGTGTTCTTTCAAAACTCCGGACGATTGACAATATTTCCTAAAGCGGCGCGACCGCTAATCCAATCGCGGGGTCGCTTTGCCTCTTGTGGGTACCCCGCACCCAAGCGCGGTGGCATGGTTCGGATAGATCAATTAACCCCAAGGCCTCTAGTCCCCAAAGCCCATACTCACCAAGGCCCCTGATCCGAAAACCACAGACGGCTCACCGCCCCATGCGTTTGTACGCCCCTAATGCTCTGAAAAGGTATCGAGACACCACGACCACACCGTGTCCAACATCGGGCGGGGGCGCTGTGATTTTTTGCGGACAAGGTAGTAATTGCGGTCCGACATGCCCCCCGCAGGACCGGCATTGATCAGTCGTCCCGCCGTTAAATCATCCTGAACAAAAGCGCGGCTGACGATCGCCACTCCCTGTCCTGCCAAAGCGGCATCAATCGCCAAAGACACTTGGTTAAAGATCGGACCGGGCAAACGGTCCCCCGTGCCGAAATATACCTGCCAATGGCCATAAGCATCGTGCAAAAGCGGCATGGAGCGCACACTGTCCGGCGTCACGGTGCATGGCCCGTCTTTCAAAAGATGCGGGCTACAGACCAGAATAAAATCCTGACGGAACAGCAGCTGCGCCTCCTGTTCAGCGGGGAATGGCGGACGGATTTCGCGCACCGCAATGTCAACCTGATCACGGTCGAAATCAGTCACCGCAACCGTTGCGATTGTGCGGATATTCACCTCGGGAAGAATGGCGTTCAACGAGGGCAGGCTCTGGATCAAAAGCCGGGTCGCAAAGGTGGGCGTGACGCTGATCGTCAAACTCCCGCTGCCGCCGCTGACCTGTCCCGTTGCATCCGCCAGAATATCAAAGGCACGCTTTACCTCTGCGTGGTAAACAGCGCCCGCAGAGGTGAGGGCAACGCCTCGCGGCAGACGTGTAAACAAGGTCTGGCCAAGGTGGTCTTCCAACAAACGGATCTGTTGGGCAACGGCACCTTGCGACACGCCAAGATCGTCCGACGCGGCGCGGAAATTAAGCCGGCTGCCCGCGGCGGCAAAGGCACGCAGCGCGTTCATCGGCGGTAATGTCTTTCGGGGATCGCGCATGGTGAGCCTGTAGATTTTCTACAGCATATCGTGTTTCGATCTGACGCGAAACCCCCGCACATATCAGTCATTGTGCGCGGTAATTCATGATCGGTCCCTCTTCGGTGCTGCTCCACGTAAAGGAAACAACGATGACACAACGCGCCGTAACTCTACCGACCTCCTATTGCGTGATCCTCGCGGTTAGCAGCACGCACCTGATCAATGATCTGATCCAGTTTCTATTGCCTGCGCTCTATCCTTTGCTGAAATCAGAGTATGCGCTCAGCTATTTCCAACTGGGGCTGTTGACGCTTGCCCAACAAATCACCGCCTGTATTTTACAACCTGTTCTGGGGCTTTATGGCGATCTGCGGCCCAAACCGTATTCCCTTGCCCTCTCTCTCGCTATCGTCGCAATCGGCGTCCTTCTTTTGGCAACCGCGGGGTCGTTCGAGGGGCTTTTGGTGGCCTCTACCGTTTTAGGTCTCGGCTCTGCGCTGTTTCACCCGGAGGCATCGCGTGTGTGCCGGATGGCATCCGGTGGCCGCCTCGGGTTTGCCCAATCGAGCTTTCAGGTGGGCGGAAACACCGGCACCGCCCTTGGCCCTTTGGCTGCGGCGATAATCGTATTGCCACTTGGCCAGTTCAGCACGATCTGGTTCGGCCTGCTCGCGGTGGGTGGCATTATCATCCTGTTGTGGGTTGCCCGGTGGTTCACCCACCATCAACGCATGATGCAGGCCGCCGGCGCTCCTGCCGCAACGGGACCGGCACTGCCGCGCAAACGTCTCGTCATTGCCTTCGCCGTGCTCGGGGCGCTGCTACTGAGCAAATTCGTCTATATCGAAACATTTAAGGCCTATTACGTGTTTTTCCTGATTGAAAAATTCGGCCTCGACATCCCCACGCACAGGGCTTGCTGTTTGTCTTTCTTGCCGCTGTTGCTTTTGGCACGTTTTTCGGCGGTCCCGTCGGGGACCGTATTGGCCGCAAAAAGGTCATCTGGGGCTCGATTGTCGGCGCGCTCCCCTTTGCCGTTTTGTTGCCGCACACCCCCCTGTGGGCGGCAGTATGCCTTAGCATAATCGTCGGGTTAATCTTGTCGTCCGCCTTTTCGGCCATCGTCGTCTATGCACAAGAATTGATGCCACAAAAGGTGGGCATGGTCGCGGGCTTCGTCTTTGGCTTTGCCTTCGGAATCGGGGCGCTCGGCGCCGCGGCACTTGGCGCACTCGCAGACCAGATCGGGATGCAGCAGGTGTTCAGCTTTCTGTCCATCCTTCTATGCCTCGGATTTCTAACTGTATTTCTACCTGATATTGAATGATCGCCTGTTGCTGCAGATGACATTGCAATCGCCTGCCGGAGACTGGATGATATCAAGATGCTTTATAGTCCGGCACGCAAGCACGGCAGGGCTGGACGGGCATGTGGTTGCCAGCAGCTTTGCTCCTAAGCAATCAAGGGCTGTGCAGTTCTCGGTGTCCGAAGGCTGATCTGTAGGTAGGACGTTTTGGAAGTCCACGCGGGCAGGCGCCTGCGCCAGACATAGATTGCGCCGCGGCGGGTGACATAATTTAGGCCGGTCATCTCAACTTCCCCTCGGATTCGAAGGTGTCGAAATCTTCTTCCGCAAACCGAGTGAGATGCATAGACGAGATGCACCTACGAGATGCAGCTGGGACTCAAATCCCAAAACGCGCATCGCGTCTCAATTAGATCAATGAGTTAGAAGAAAGTTGGCTGGGATGGTAGGATTCGAACCTACGGTACACTGTACCAAAAACAGTTGCCTTACCACTTGGCTACATCCCAACGTGGATGCGTAGTTAGTCCGCCCGCGCGTTCTGTGCAACCCATGAAATGGTAAAAAACGATCCTGAAAGAAAAGAATTTTAGCAGACGGGCAAGCGGAGAGAAAATCCTCGCTTGCCACATTGCGTTTATGCCTATTTTCGACCGAAATCGTCAGCATTCACCACGCCATCGCCGGACTTGTCCATTGTGACGAACCATCCGGCGGTATTGGAGGTGAATTCATCGCGGCTCACCTGCCCGTCACCATCCGTATCGTTGTAAGCCAGTGTCATAGCATTTTGGACGCCAGAAATGCCCGCTGACATGCCTGTTGGGCCCCGTCCCTTGCCTTGGCCCATGGATGCCCCCTGAGACGCCGCCTCCTGAGCCTCTTCCATATGAACCTCGCGATCGGCCACGCGTGTTTCGTCGAACTGAACGTATTCTTGTGCATCCAGAAAACCGTCTTCGTTGGCATCAAACATATGAAAGATATCGCCACGGCGTTCTTCGACTTCAGCAAGGGTCACTGTGCCGTCACTGTCTGTGTCCCAGCTTTCCATGAAGTGCCCGCCAAACTGTTGGGCGGACAGGGTGGCGGGTAGGGCGGCTGTCAGGGCGAGTACGGACAAGAGGCGTTTCATAGCGGATCCTTTCAAAATCAACTTACTGAATTTGTAACCGTCGCAATGGGATTTTCAGTCGCGTCAAACGGACGCAGGAGCGCGCCTTTTGGCCATATCGGCGGCGGCGCGCCTATTTAGCGCGCCGTCATTCGCTTTTATGCAGAAACCTGCTCGCGCAAGACCGCGGCGGTGAGTGAGGCCAAGAGGTAGAGCCCCGAGAGCACAAGGAGGGAGAGCAGCGTGTTTTCGAACTTGCGCGGATATGAGGGATCTTCCGGCGCGACAGGGCTTACACCTGTTGAGAGGTAGCTGATCTGGCGGTTCACTTCGGTACGCGCGCTTTCAAGGTTCATTAAGGATTGTTGAACCATCGCTTGGCGCGTCTGCAGTTCGACTTCTGCCATACGAAGTTGCGCAGTAATCCGTGCCAGAGATCCGGCGGGGCGCTGTGCCTCGGTCATGTCGTTGCGCAGATTGCCGATCAACACTTCAAGGCGGCCAATATCGCCCTCAACACCCTCAACGCGGGCTTGGTTCGGGCGGGTGTTGTCGAGAAGCTGTTGGAGCTGCAATCGCTTTTGCTGCAACTGGGTTTCGAATCCGTTGATTTGGCCCATGAGCGCGGATGTCTCTGCGTCTGGCGAGATAATGCCCATCTTCTCTTGCAGCTCAACCACGTCTTCTTGTGCTTTGCGCATTTTGGCCTCGGCGTCATCAAGGCTTTCGCGCGCCCCACTCATTTGGTCGTCGCGAATGCGTTGCGTGAGTTGGTCCATGCGCTCTTCGGCGTAGGTTATGAGGGCTTTGGCAAACTGTGTGGCGATCTGCGGATCGGCGGCCACGACTTCCATTTTAAGGATGCCTTCAGTGGGGTCGTAGCCAATCATGACACGATCCTTGTAGACCTTATACGCTTCCTCGTTGGACGGGTTTTCAGGCAGGCGCTGGATCGGGTCAACGGTTTGAGATGAAAAATGATCTTTGAAGCCGACGTCGGCGTCCAGACGGAGCATCGCGTCCTTGGACAGTAAATAGTCCTGAACTGTGACGGCCTCTAACGATGTGCCAAGGGGAGACCCCTGAAGCATGGAGCCAAGACCGCCACCTGATGCGGGGGACGAGGCTTGCTTGATCACCAAAGACGAGTTGGTCGCGTACATTGGGGTTGCAATATTGTAGAAATAGTAGCCCGCAAACACTGTCGGCAGGGCTACGAACGCGGCAAGGCGGGCAACCAGCAAAAGCATTTTGCGGCGGCGCCGCTTTGCAATATCGCGTTGAATGGTTGAGATGTCTTCTTCGCGTGCGATGCGCTCCAAAATCGCCGCAGATGGCAATTGAGGCTGATCTACTGTTTTAGGCAGTTGCGGATCGCGGCGCGCGGGTAGGCCCGCGCCGCCCTCGGTTGGTTTTCCTGAATCCACGAGGTCCAGCACACTGCCTTTTTGAAACGGATCAATACCCTGTTTGCGCAGTAGCCGGATTGCGTCAAAATCTGATGTTGGGGCAAGCCCATGCTTGCTGGCCACACGGCGCGCCATTCGAAGTTGACGCCCTGTTAGGCCCTCGCGGCGGATTGCATCAATTTCGGCATCAATGCTCATTTCGTCAGCGGGGGTGACATCGCCCGTTTGAGGCGCAGTGTCCTGCCCTAATTCGGTTGCGACACCGCCATGTGCACGTGCTGCACGGCGCGCTGGTTGTGGCTTTTCAGACGCTGCGGCACCGGGAAAGGGGCCATCGCCAAAGCCATCATCAACCGCGCCGTTATTGAACAGGTCATCACCGTGAAGGGGCGCCGCGTTTGCGGCTTTTGGCGGTGCCTTTGCGGTAGGTGTGGGTGTGGTTGGTGCTGCGGCGGATGGGGGTGTGTCGCGCGAGGGCGCATTTGCGGCCTGTAGCGTGTGTACGCGTCCGTGCGCCTCATCTACTGCCTCAGGTGGCGAAACGCCTGCGTGTTGGTCCATGCTCATCACAGGGCTTTGAGCGGCGATGCGCGGCCCGCGGCGGACGCGGTATTTTTGAACCTTAGGCTTCGTAGTCATAGAGCGATTTCGCTTCTTCCAGAGTGTCAAAGAAGTGCAGTTTGCCTTTGCGCAAAACCGCAGCAGAGCGACAGAATTTTTCTAGTGTTGCTGTTTGGTGGGATACCACAATCAACGTCGACTTTTCCAGTCTCTCGCGAAGGATGCTCCCCGCCTTGCGGTTAAATTCAACATCCGTGGTTGAGGGCATGCCCTCATCAATCAGATAGATATCGAAATCGAGCGCCAACAAGAGCGAAAAGGACAAGCGCGAGCGCATACCGGATGAATAGGTGGCAACAGGCATGTCAAAGTACTCTTCTAACCCGCAAAGCCACCGACAAAACGCCTCAACATAGTCGGGGTCGAGATCATAGAGCTGTGCAATAAACCGCACGTTTTCACGCGCCGTATGTTTGCCAATCAATCCGCCCATGAACCCGAGGGGAAAAGACACGCGGCATCCACGGCGAATTTCGCCCTCATCGGGTTTTTCCAGTCCAGACATCATATTAATGATCGTCGTTTTGCCTGTGCCGTTCGGGGCGAGAATGCCGAGTGAGTTGCCCAACTCCACACGAAAAGACGCGCGGTCAAGGATCACCTTGCGCTGCGTGCCTGTCCAAAAGGACTTGCTGACATTGTCGAACTCGAGCATCGAATACGGCCTCGAAACTGTTTAAGCACAAGCAAGTGTGCCCGCGCATTCCCAAGTGGTCTAACGCACCAATTGGGCGACATTGTGTCCAATGGGCATGAATGTCTCGGTTGTTTTACAGGTATTATGGAGAAAACGGGAACAATCTAACACTTACTTCCATTCAATTTTACGAGATGTGGCGCGACATAGGTCCGCGAAAGTCAGCCGTTTTGCTTTTCGACACGGCACAGTTTTCCCGCCGCGATGGAGATCGCCGCAGCGCCGAACGAGAACAAAGCCCGTCAAGGCAAGCGGCGTACATATGCGTGTTCGCGGATGCCTTGCCCTTGCCTCCGCGTGTATCGCGCAATACCTGTGGCATGACACGGCAATCCACTTCGCATGTAGGGCGCTTGGGGATGACGCGCAGAGCGAAGGGACGCGACATGAACGACGATTTGACGGCATCAGAGCACACAGCAATTGATCATGCTCACGCGGCAATGATCGCGGCCCCCGACGATGATGCAATCCGTTTGCGGTTTTACGAGCGTGTCGCAGACGCGGAATTGTTTTTGTTGCTGGAGGACGCACCACAAGAAGATCAACCTGTCACGCCGCGCATTTTTCCCGTCGAGGGCGACCAGTTCGTTTTGGTGTTCGACCGCGAGGAGCGATTGGCGGCTTTTGCCGGCGCTGTCCCTTACGTGGCCCTATCTGGTCGGGCCTTGGCACAGATGCTGAGTGGCTCGGGGCTTGGTCTTGGATTGAACCTTACAGTGGCTCCGTCTGAGATGCTTTTGCCTGCTGACGCGGTGGGCTGGCTTAACGACACACTTGGCGCTGCGCCAACTGAAACCGAAGGTACGCCAGAAGAGATTACCCCACCTTACGGATTGCCCGATGTGCTCATCACTGCACTGGATCAAAAACTGGCGATCACTGGCGGGCTAGCGCGTCTCGCCTATCTCGTGGGCGTGTCGTACACAGGCGGCGTAAAATCGCACATCCTTGCGTTTGTTGATCATGTTCCAGGGGCCGAGGGGGCCTTGGCCAAACTGGTGTCCGAGGCATTGATCTTTTCGGGTGTTGAGGCGGGCGCATTGGATGTGGCGTTCTTTCGCCCGTCCGATCCGGCATGTGCGGCCCTAGCGCGTCATGGTCTACGGTTCGATTTGCCTGAGGCGCAAAGTTTGAGTGCAGGACCTTCGGCCCCCGGCATGGATCCGTCTAGCCCACCAAAGTTGCGATAAATCGGGATCCTCAAATTCAGAGGTTCGGCCAGATTAGTACCCTGCGATTTTGTTGACCGAGAATAAAAGCGGCTCACCCGCTTCGCTGCGCCGCACATTCTCAGCGATAACCTGAGACGCGGTTGCGGGACGGGTTTCTGCCGCAATGTGAGGCGTCACAGTCACACGCGGGTGGTCCCAATAGGGGTGCGCTTCGGGAAGGGGTTCAGTACGAAACACATCAAGGGTCGCATGCCCGATATGACCCGATGCGAGAGCGGCAAGGAATGCGTCATCGTCGATTAATGCGCCGCGTCCCGGATTTATGATCACTGCGCCTTTGGGCATCAGCGCAAGCGCCTGACGGCTGAGTATATTTTCGGTTGCAGGCGTGTTGGGCAGGAGTGTCACCACGATTTGGGCGCGAGCTAAGACATCGCGCAGGCCCTCGGGACCATGAGCGCAGGTCACGCCCTCTATCTCTTTTGCTGAGCGGGACCACCCCAGCGTGTTGAACCCCAAGTCCGAGAGAGCTTTCGCGCAAAACTGTCCCAAAGCGCCAAGGCCCAAGACTGCAACCGTGCGATCCCGCGCTAATGGTGGGACGACCTGATCCCACACTCCATTCAAGCCATGGATATGTGCATCCATACCCAAATGATGACGCAGGACATGACCTGTCACATAGTCTCGCATGCCAAGCGCTAAACCATCATCGACCATACGACAAAGCGGCTGTGTCAGCGTTGGGTTCGATACAATGCGCTCCACACCCGCCCATAGCGACAACACGGCTTTGGTGCGCACGAATGGCGTAAAGTCCGTGAGGGTCTCATTGGGCGCATAGACGATGTAATCCACATCCTCGGGCGCAGCATCACGGGACAGATGCGCGTCTATACCACGGGCTTTGAGTGCCGCGGGAAGTACATTGCGGTATCCCTCCCAAAGCTTTTCGGGTGCGGAGAATAACAGCGTCAGGGTCATTTGCGGCCTCGTGGGCGGTGGATATGTGCGGACTGGACCACGCCAAAGGCGATCATCAACACCAACATCGCCGAGCCGCCATAAGATACGAGCGGAAGAGGGACACCGACAACGGGCGCCAATCCCATAACCATCGACATATTAACCGCAAAGAACAAAAAGAAGGTCGCGGCAATCCCGATTGTCACGAGCGCACCAAAGCGGTCAGGGTTGCGCATCGCGGAGACGATACAAAACACGACGATGAGTGCATAGAGCATCAGCAATGAAAAACCGCCCAGAAAACCGAATTCTTCCGCCAATGTGGTAAAGATAAAGTCGGTGTGTTTCTCGGGCAAAAAGTTGAGGCGGCTTTGGGTGCCTTGCATAAAGCCACGCCCTGTCCATCCGCCTGATCCAAGCGCAATTTTCGCCTGTGAAATGTGGTAGCCCGCGCCGAGAGGGTCGGATGAGGGATCAAGAAAGGTGTCGATGCGGCGGTATTGGTAGTCTTTTAGCAACTGCCACGTGGTGCCGCGCGAGGTGAAAACGGCCGTGACCAAACCACCAACCATTGCCGCCACTGCGCCAAAATACCACCATGATACACCTGCTGCGAACATGACAATCGCACCGCCGAGCACCAGCAAAATAGAGGTGCCCAGATCGGGTTGTTTGAGGACCAATACTGTTGGCAAGGCGATCAAAAGCACCGGAATTGCGACAAAGAGTGGACGCGAAACCTTTCTGATGTCGAGCCAGTCGTAGTAGGCGGCGATAAACATCACGAGGGTGACTTTCATCAACTCGGACGGTTGCAGTCGCATGAAGCCAAGATCAATCCAGCGCTGAGCGCCCATGCCGACATCGCCGAAAAACTCAACGATCAGCAAAAGGACAAACGACAAGATGTAGCCGACCCCCGCGACATTGCGCCAAAAATAGATTGGCACCATGCCAACAAACAGCATTAAGGCAACGCCAAGCGCGAACCGCTTCATCTGTGGCTCTGCCCATGGGCGAAGTGAGCCGCCCGCGTTGGAATAGAGCATAATGAACCCGACCGAGGCCACCGCCGCAAGCAAGACCACCAAGGCCCAGTTCACATAGAGAATTTTGGACAGGCCCGTGGGGACCGTCTTCATATTGCTTTCAAGATAACTCATGCGCGGCTCTTCTCAGTGTCGGAGCCAGAGGTGTCGCGCAAAGGCAGATTGCGAAAACGCTCGCTTATCGTGCCGCGTTGTGACGACGGATAGCTGTCGAGTGGCGGCAGGTCGCCGTGTAGCGCATACAACATCAGGTCGCGCGCAATCGGGGCCGCTGTTGAGGACCCGCCCCCCCCATGTTCAACCACCACAGAGACCGCATAGCGCGGGTTGTCATAGGGGGCATAGGAGACGAAAAGCGCGTGATCGCGTTCTTCCCATGGGACATTGTTGTTGTTTACAACTTTGTTGCGGACTTGGCTCGTGCCGGTTTTTCCGGCCATCTGGAGGGTTGCATCCGCGATACGCGATGCGTAGGCCGTGCCACGTGATGAGTTGGACACCTCATACATGCCCTGACGTACCGCGCGTAACATGTTCTCATTAATGTCGATCTTTTCGCCGCCTTGGATGCCTTGGTCGACCCCGTCTATGGATTTCACAAGGCGCGGAATGACGGCGCGGCCTGTTGCAATGCGTGCGGTCATAACCGCCAGTTGCATCGGTGTGGTTAGGACAAACCCCTGACCAATGGAGGCGTTGAGGCTGTCGCCAACCACCCATTCGGCTCCGCGATTTTTCAGTTTCCACTGTTTGTCGGGCATCAGGCCCGAACTCATGCCGGGAAGGGGGAGCGCATAGCTGTCGCCGAGGCCAAGTTTACGACCCATCTCTGCAATATTTTCAATGCCGGTGCGCTGCGCCAGTTCGTAGTAATACACATCACAAGAATGGCGCAAAGACCCGACAAGATTGACATTGCCATGGCCCGAGCGTTTCCAGCAGTGAAACCGGCGTCCGCCCACTTCGGTGTGACCGGTACAGCGCACTGTCTCGTCTGAGGTCACGACACCCGCCTCTAACGCGGCAAGGGCGGTGACCATTTTGAATGTCGATCCGGGTGGGTAGGCGCCTTGTACGGATTTGGATGGCAAGGGACGGTACTTGTTTTCCAACAGCGCATTATAATCCGCAACCGAGATGCCGCGCACAAACAGGTTGGGATCAAAGGCGGGCGTTGAGCCAGACGCTAAAACATCCCCTGTTTCAATATCGAGGATGACGGCAGCCGCACTCTCGCCCGCAAGTCGCGCCTGCATAAAGTTTTGCATCTTGTGGTCAAACGTCAACTGAATGTTGGCGCCCGCAATGCCCTCTTGGCGGCCCAACTCGCGAATGATCCGCCCGCGCGCATTTTGCTCGACACGCAACGATCCCGCACGTCCGCGCAAATCTTCTTCAAGTTGGCTTTCAACGCCCGACTTGCCGATTTGAAATTTAGGAATGCGATATAGAGGGTCTATCACGTCCATTTTAGACAAGTTGTAGTCGGACACGGGGCCGACATATCCGACCATATGGGCAAAGTCGTCGTGCAGCGGGTAGCGTCGCGATAGTCCAACCTCAGGCGTCACACCGGGGAGGGCGGGGCCGTTTGCGGAGACGGCGGAAAAGGCCTCCCATGACAACCGGTCGGCAATGGTGACGGGTGCAGATGGACCTGCTTTGCGCAATTCCTCACGCACGCGGGTCTGATCCTCTGGGGGCAAGTTGATCAAGCGCTCTAACTCGACCAACACCTGATCAATTTGATTGGCATCCTCTTTGCGGATAACGATCCGGAACGTTTGCTCGTTTTCTGCGATGACTGCGCCGTTGCGGTCATACAAAAGCCCGCGCGCGGGGGGCAATAGGCGCACCTTGATACGGTTGTCTTCGGCCATAAGGCGAAATTCGTCGGCTTGCTCGACCTGCATATAACGCATGCGCAATCCTAAAATGCCCATAAACGCGAGTTGCGAGCCGCCTAAAAACAAGGCGCGGCGTGATATTTTACGTGCTGATGTCGCTGTGTCTTGGGGAGAGCGGCGCATTATGCTTGGCCTCGCAATTCGTCAGCCTCAGCGGGTGTCAGTCTGCGTACACCCAACATGGACGCGGATACCAACACCACAACAGGATAGACGACCAACGTAGAAATCTGGCCTGAAATCACAAGCCCAAGAGAGGTCAAGTCGACCATGAACACCGCAAGGATTGCACGATAAACGCCAGCCATCGTGAACAACACGCCTGCAATCATCGCCCATTCAACGGCAAATGGCATATCGCGGGATGTTGTCTCGCGTGTGCGCAAAAATTCGAGCGCGATAACACAAAGTGCCGCCCACAGGCCCGGGGGGCGCAAAAACATGAAATCACATATCAAAAAGACCGGCGCGGCCAACCACAAAGGCATCCATGTTGGCCGTCTCAGCACCCATGCAAATGCAAACGCGACAATCAGGTCGGGGCCTGGCCACCGCGCAGTCCCCACATTCAGTGGCAATAGATACAAAAATAGCGCAAGACCTGAAATCGCAACAAAGGCGGCGCGATGGCCCCAGCGGCGTAGCGTACGAGGATCAACCATCGTTTGGCTCCTCGGGCTGAGACACATTTTGATCCGTGGATGCGGCGAAGGGCGATACAGGTTGTGGCCCTGCAATCAAGGCTCCCGGATCAAGGATCTTTTCGCCCTCGTGGGTGCGCAGGACGCGCAGGTAGTCGAGCCGCTCGTAATCTGCGGAGAGCGCCACACGCAAACGACGATCAGGGCCCATAGCAACCTGACCGATCACAAGGCCGGCAGGAAAGACGCCGCCATCGCCCGATGACACAACGCGGTCACCCGGTCGGATCAATTCGGGACTTTCAATGAATTCTAGGGGCGGCTGAGCTGAATTGTCGCCTGAGAGAATAGCGCGCTGACCTGAGGGCTGAATGGTGATTGGCAAACGCGAATTGCTATCGGTGAGCAATATGACGCGGGCCGTGTTTTGCCCGACCCCTGAAATACGACCCACAAGGCCGATCCCGTCCATCGTCGCCCAGCCGTCCATAATGCCATCGCGCGCGCCGACATTGAGCACCACAGATTGACGAAACGGCGATCCGCTATCCGCCATAACCACACCCGTGACATAGGTATATTTTGGATCAATGCGAACTTGGTTCAGATCAAGCAGCTTTGCGTTCTTTTGTTCTAGCTGGAGTGCAGCCTCTTTCCACGCGGCCATCTGGCGCAATTCGCGCCGCAACTCTTGGTTCTGGTCATAAATGCGCTGATAGCTTTGAAATCCCTCAACCATGCCAACGAATTTGGTCACGGGCACCAAGGCCCATTCAAAGGATGGCACGATAGTGTCCACAAGGTTCGCGCGCATCCGCTCAACACGCGGGCTATCAATCCGCCAAAGAACGAAGATTGCCAGAAAGACCAACACCAAAAGCCCGACCAGCAATCGCCGGATCGGGCGGACATAGGTGTCCGATGTGTTTCTGTCTTTAGCCACGATCACCTCTTGTGTTGTGGTGATCCGATGCCCGATGCGTTGGGCGCGGAGGTTTAGCTGTCGTAATCAATTACATGGCGGAGTTGTTTTTCAAACTCCAAGGCTTTTCCTGTTCCCAGAGCCACACAATTGAGCGGCTCATCGGCCACAGAGATCGCCAGACCTGTCTGCTCACGCAAGGCCAGATCGAGATCACCAAGTAGCGCACCACCCCCCGTAAGCATCACGCCACGGTCTACGATGTCTGCCGCAAGGTCGGGCGGGGTGGTTTCAAGCGCTTGCATAACAGCTTCGCAAATTTGCTGCACCGGCTCCGCTAGGGCTTCGGCCACCTGCGCTTGGGTAATCTCGATTTCTTTGGGCACGCCGTTGAGCAAATCACGACCGCGAATGGTCATGACCAAGCCACGTCCGTCATCGGGCATACGTGCCGTACCAATGGTGGTTTTGATCCGCTCGGACGTGCCCTCGCCGATCAGCAGGTTTTGTTGGCGACGCAGATACGCGATGATTGCATCGTCCATACGGTCGCCGCCCACGCGCACAGAGCGCGCGTATACGATGTCGCCAAGGGACAAAACGGCGACTTCAGTCGTCCCGCCGCCGATGTCGACAACCATGTTGCCGGTCGGGTCGGTGATGGGCATGCCTGCACCAATTGCCGCCGCGATCGGCTCCGCAATCAGACCCGCTTTGCGTGCGCCCGCAGACATCACAGACTGACGAATAGCGCGTTTCTCGACGGGTGTCGCACCGTGAGGGACACAAACGATGATTTTGGGCTTGGAGAATGTCGTGCGCTTATGAACCTTGCGGATGAAGTGTTTGATCATCTCTTCCGCGGTGTCAAAATCGGCAATCACACCGTCACGCATCGGGCGGATCGCCTCGATGGAACCGGGTGTTTTCCCGAGCATGTGTTTCGCATCTTCGCCAACAGCGAGGACTTGTTTGCGCCCGTCTTTGACATGATAGGCCACCACTGATGGCTCGTTGAGGATCACGCCCTTGCCCTTGACGTAGACAAGAGTGTTCGCGGTGCCGAGGTCAATCGCCATATCCGCCGAAAAAAGTCCCAAAAAACCCGCCATGATACCCCTAATGTCCAAAATCCCTGCGAGGAGAGAATCCCCGTTATCGAAGGTCTTATAAGTGGCTCTGCGCGCTTGGAAAAGGGAAGGTTGCGCGCAAAGCGGCAAAGCGCCGCCACTTTTGCGTGAAACGACCGATCCTTATTGGATGGTACGCAAGCAGGAGGCGGTGTTTTCACATAAAAATAGAGGCGCAAATAGGATGCGCCTCTATCGTTATTCTGCCGACACGCTGCGCTTAGCTCGCGTCGGTGTATTTCACTTCTTTTACATCCGCACCGGGGGCGGATTTTTCGCGGCGCACCAACAGACGGTTGAGCGCATTGATATAGGCCTTGGCCGAGGCGACAACCGTGTCGGTGTCGCTCGATTGACCCGTGGCGATTTTACCATCTTCCTCAAGGCGCACAGAGACGGTGGCCTGTGCATCTGTGCCTTCGGTCACGGCTTGCACTTGGTAGAGTTGCAACCGCGTGGTCATTGGGAAAATCTCTTTGATTGCCTTGAATGTCGCATCCACGGGACCATCGCCCGTGACGTCCGCCGATTTCTCAACACCATCGACATCCAGAACCATCGACGCCTGTTGCGGGCCTTCGGTGCCACAGATGACTTTGAGCGATTTGAGTTTCACACGATCGTTTTGCTCACCGCCCGCCGTATCATGCAGCAAGGCAATGAGATCGTCGTCAAACACTTCTTTTTTGCGATCAGCCAACCCTTTGAACCGCACAAAGACGTCTTTGAGTTGATTGTCGGCAAGCTCAAATCCCAACTCTTCGAGTTTGGCCCGCAGCGCGGCACGGCCCGAGTGCTTGCCAAGTGGCAGGGATGTCCCCGACAGGCCCACATCCGCAGGGCGCATGATCTCGAATGTTTCGGAGTTTTTGAGCATGCCGTCTTGGTGAATGCCGCTTTCGTGGGCAAAAGCGTTCTTGCCCACAATCGCCTTGTTGAACTGCACGGGGAAGCCCGACACCTGCGCCACACGGCGCGAGATGTTCATGATCTTGGTGGTGTCGATACGGGTCGCGTACGGCATGATGTCGTTGCGCACTTTGAGCGCCATCACGACCTCTTCGAGGGCCGTGTTGCCTGCGCGTTCGCCCAGACCGTTGATCGTGCATTCGATCTGGCGTGCGCCCGCCTCAACCGCAGCAAGCGAGTTGGCGGTCGCCATGCCAAGGTCGTTGTGACAGTGGGTCGCAAAAATGATCTCGTCGGCACCCGGAACGCGTTCAAGCAACATCTTGATAATATCCGAGCTTTCGCGCGGAATGGTGTAGCCGACCGTATCGGGGATGTTGATCGTGGTCGCGCCCGCCTTGATCGCGATTTCGACAACGCGGCACAGATAATCATGTTCGGTGCGGATGGCATCCATCGGTGACCATTGCACATCGTCGCAAAGATTGCGCGCATGGGTCACGGTCTCGTGGATTTTATCGGCCATAGCGTCCATGTCCAGCGCCGTGATGTCACGGTGCAACGGCGAGGTGCCGATAAAGGTGTGGATGCGTGGCTGTGCGGCGTGTTTCACGGCCTCCATACAGCGGTCGATATCCTTAAAGCTGGCGCGGGCAAGGCCACAGATCACCGAGTTCTTAGAATTCTTGGCGATGTCGGAGACGGCTTCGAAATCGCCCTCAGAGGCAATCGGGAACCCCGCCTCGATGATGTCCACGCCCATCTCGTCGAGAAGGCCCGCGATCTCGAGTTTTTCATTGTGGCTCATGGTTGCGCCGGGGGATTGCTCGCCATCGCGCAGTGTCGTGTCGAAAATCAGGACTTGGTCCTGTTTGCTCGTATCAGTCATGTCGAAATTCTCTCTTTAAGTCCTTAGCTTTGGTGCATTGGCGCGGCGGTCACCTCTGAGCATCGCGCCACCGGCACGCTCAGAGGCTGCTAAGGAGGAGAAGGCCACGGCCAAATCCCGCGCTGATGCGCGCGTTTGGATCTTGGTTATGTGTCACCTTCATCATGGATCAGACTATAAGCGCGCCATATTTAAATAAAACCCCCAAAAGTGAACTTTTCGCGCGCGCGGTGCGTATGGATACAAAGGGGATCAGTATGACATCACTTATTATCGGCGCATCTGGGGGCATCGGTGCCGCACTTGCGGCGCGTTTGGAGGCCCAAGGCGATGCTGTGACGCGGCTGTCGCGTGCGGCTGGCGACTTCGACTTTAGCCAACCCGACAGTGTGGGTGACGCGCTCGCCGCGCTCAGTGGGCCGTTTGACCGTGTTATTGTTGCGACTGGAAAACTCGACGGTGCGGGGCATCCGCCCGAGAAATCGCTCAAAGCTCTGACAGCTGCGGCCCTCGCGGATCAGTTCGCGGTCAACACAATTGGTCCGGCCCTTATCTTGCGCGAATTGCCGCGTTTGTTGTCGCGCAGTAAGCCCGCGCATGTGGCGGTTCTCACAGCGCGGGTTGGCTCAATTGGCGACAACAAAGTGGGCGGATGGTATGCCTACCGCGCCGCAAAAGCGGCAACCAACCAGATCGTGCACACGGCCGCGATCGAATTGGCGCGCACCCACAAACAGGCCTGTCTTATTTCCTATCATCCGGGCACGGTCGCGACCAAGTTTACGGCGCATTATCAGGCCAGCCATCCGACCGTCTCCCCCGACGAGGCCGCGCAAAACCTTCTTGGGGTTCTTGCTGGATTGAGCGTCAATCAGTCAGGCGGATTTTATGACTGGCGCGGCGATGAGGTTGCGTGGTGAGCCGTGTCGTTCTGATTTTAGGCGATCAACTGTCACCGGATATCTCGTCGCTCAAAGACGCCGATAGGGACACCGATCTTGTGGTCATGGCCGAGGTCTGTGCCGAGGCGGAGTATGTCGCGCACCATCCCAAAAAGATTGCGCTGATCTTTGCCGCTATGCGCCATTTTGTGATTGAGTTGCGCGACTTGGGTTGGCGCGTTGCCTACACCAAACTGGATGACCCAGATAACACCCATAGCCTCTACGGCGAGGCGCGCCGCTATGCCCAAACGCACGGCGCAGATGAGATCGTGATGACGCAAGCCGGAGAGTGGCGATTGCGCCTTGAGGCAGAGGAAAGCGCGATCCCGATCCGCCAATTGCCCGATCATAGGTTTATAGCGGCTGAGCCTGAATTCGCGCTTTGGGCACAGGGGCGCAAGGCGCTGCGCATGGAGTATTTTTACCGTGATATGCGCCGTAAGACCGGCTTGTTGATGGACGGTGATGCGCCGTGTGGGGGAAAGTGGAATTTCGATCACGACAATCGCAAGCCCGCGCAAGTCGATTTGTTTGCCAAAGGGCCGCCGCAGTTTGAGCCTGATGACATAACGAAAGACGTGCTTGAACTGGTGGCGGCGCGGTTCGGAAAAAACTTTGGCGATTTGCACCCCTTTTGGCTTGCGGTCACGCGCGCGGATGCACGCGCGGCGCAGGCGCATTTTCTGGATCATCATCTTGCTGACTTTGGCACCTATCAAGATGCAATGTTGGAGGCGGACAAGTTTTTGCACCACGCGGTCCTCTCCCCCTATATCAATATAGGGTTGCTGGACCCGTTGGAGCTATGTCGTGAGGTTGAAAAACGTTACCGCGCCGGTGATGTGCCGCTCAACTCTGCCGAAGGGTTTATACGGCAAATCATTGGTTGGCGCGAATATGTGCGTGGGCTTTATATCCTCGAAGGGCCGGACTACACGCACCGCAACGTCCTTGATCACCATCGACCTTTGCCGCCCTTGTATTGGGGGGCCGAGACCAAGATGAATTGTATGTCGCGCGCGGTCGAGCAAACGCGCACAGATGCCTATGCCCACCACATTCAGCGCCTGATGGTGACAGGTAACTTTGCGCTTTTGGCGGGCGTTGCGCCCTATGAGGTGCACGAATGGTATCTCGCTGTTTATGCGGATGCATTCGAATGGGTTGAAGCTCCCAATACGGTCGGCATGAGCCAGTTTGCAGATGGTGGGATCATTGCGTCAAAACCCTACATCTCGAGCGGAAATTACATCAATAAGATGTCCGACTACTGCAAGGGCTGCCACTATAAGGTTGCGACCAAAACGGGTGAGGGGGCATGCCCGTTCAACCTCTTGTACTGGCATTTTCTGGATCGTCACCGCGATAGGTTCGCGCGCAATCCGCGCATGGCGCAGATGTACCGCACTTGGGACCGGATGGACGACGACAAATGCGCAACCGTATTGCGAGAGGCTGAGGTGGTTTTGGAGCGTTTGTCTCGTGGCGCGCCAGTGTAATGATCCGCGCGCCTATTCGGTGGGGGCGGGCGGGGTGTCATCCTCAGGCGCAGTTTCGGCGGCTTTGGATATCAACGCGCCTTCGGCCCATTCCCCCGTTGCAATCTCGCCTGTGGCATAAGTGATCGTACCCGTGCCTTGGCGTTTGCCGTCGACGAACATACCCTCGTAAATGTCACCGTTGGCATAGGTAGCTTTGCCCATGCCATTGAATTCGCCATCAGCCCATGCGCCCGTGTACGTGAAGCCTGACGGCATAATGGCGGTGCCTTGTCCTTCGCGGCGGCCCGCGACGAAATAGCCCTCATATGCTGTGCCATCGGCGTAGGTCGCTTTGCCGGTGCCTTCGCGTACGCCGTCAACCCACATGCCATCGTAGATGAACCCGTCTGTGTAGGTCATTTTGCCTATGCCGTGATTGCGAGCATTTTTAAACGCGCCTTCATAGATCAGGCCATTGGCATATTTCGCCATTCCTGTGCCTTCGATAATACCGTATTGCCAATCGCCCTCATAGGTCGTGCCAGATGGGTAGGTGATCATGCCTTTTCCGTGGCTCAGATCATCAAGGAACTCGCCCACATAAATCGAACCGTCAGGATGCACGACGCGTCCGTTGCCCTCAATGCGCCCTTGTGTCCATTGACCTTGGTAGGTGTAACCATCGGTGCCGGTGTAGGTGCCAATACCGTGGCGTTTGTCATCTACAAACGCGCCCTCATAGAGGTCGCCGTTGGCGTAGGTGACTTGTCCCGCCCCCTCACGTTTGCCGTCTTTGAGGTCACCCACATAGACGTCACTGTTGGGCTGTGTAATCGTGCCCGTTCCGTTGCACTGGTTATCGACCCATGTGCAATCGAACACCAAGCCGTCCGGCATCGTCAATAGGCCCACGCCCTCGCGTTGATCATTCGCCAACTCGCCCACGTATGTGGCACCCTCGGGATATGTGATTGTGCCTTTGCCTTGCTTGACGCCATTGACCCACGCGCCCTCGTAGACGTAGCCGGACGGGCTTTCCATGCGACCTTGACCGTGATGGTTCGCCGCAAGAAAGCCGCCCTCATAGGTCACACCGTTGGCATAAGTGGCGGTTCCCGACCCCGTGGCCTCGCCGTCGACCCAGTCGCCCTCGTACGTGCCGCCATCGGCATAGGTGATTTTTCCGAACCCGTGCGGCTTGCCCTTTGCAAAGGCACCTTCATACACCGAGCCATCAGGATAGCGTGCGAGGCCTTCGCCTACGATTTCGCCCTCGACCCATTCGCCCGTGTATTCAAACCCTGAGGGGAGGCGGTAGGAGCCAACGCCATGTTGAACGCCATCCTTGAACGTTCCCTCATAAATGCCACCCTGATCATTTTGGCGGGTGATGACCTCGCCGGCGTCTTGAGCGTAGAGTGGGGATACGGTGAGGGAAAGCACGGCGCCTACTAAGGCCGCGGATGTGAGAAGTATCGAGCGTTTCACCTGTCTTACCTCTTATCTGGGTCTTGCCCGTATCGCACTGCGCGCCGTTTTGGCTGTCGGGTCTTTTCGTTGGCGCAAGCCTAAAGGTGTCTTGCGTCATGAGCAAATGTTTTTGCCGTGATCGGCTTTCCCTTGCCGCACAGTCTGATAAACCCAAACGTAACAAAGCAAAGGCGTGCGAGATGACCGACAAATTCCGTTTGACCATGGCGCAATTGAACCCAGTCGTGGGGGCGATTGACAAAAACGCAGATGCCGTGCGTGCCGCTTACGCAACGGGTAAGGCCGCGGGATCGGATTATGTCGTGTTCCCCGAATTGTTTGTGATCGGATACCAGCCGCAAGATTTGGTGAAAAAGCCCGCGTTGGTGAATGCCGCTATGGCAAAGATGGAGGAATTGGCAGCCCTTACGTTAGACGGTCCTGCCATGGCTGTGGGCGCGCCTTATGCGTACTCTGATGCGCTTTACAACGGGTATTGGATTTTGGCCGAGGGTCAGGTCAAGCAAGTGCTGCGCAAGCACCGCCTGCCCAACTTCAACGTCTTTGACGAGAAGCGCCTGTTTGCCGAAGGTCCGCTTGAGGGACCGTATGCTATTGGTCCTATGCGGATCGGTTCGCCTATTTGTGAGGACGCGTGGCACGAGGATGTCGCCGAAGCCCAAGTCGAAAGTGGTGCCGAAATTCTCATCGTACCCAACGGCTCGCCGTATTTTCGCAACAAATTTGATGTGCGGCTAAGCCACATGGTTGCCCGTGTCACCGAAAATGATGTGCCGCTCGTCTATCTCAATATGGTTGGCGGCCAAGATGATCAGGTGTTTGACGGTGGCTCCTTCGTCCTCAACCGCCATGGCAAACCCGCCCACATTCTCCCCGCGTTTGACGAATGCATCCGCCACGTTGATTTTGTCAAAGACGCGGATGGTTGGGTCGCACTGGATGGCGAAATCGTTCCTCAACCCGATGCATGGGAACAAGATTACCGCGTGATGGTCGAGGCTTTGCGTGATTACCTACGTAAAACAGGGTTCAAGAAAGTCGTGCTGGGTCTATCGGGCGGGATCGATAGCGCCATTGTTGCCACCATCGCCACAGATGCGCTTGGCCCCGACAATGTTCACTGTGTGATGCTACCCTCTGAATACACCTCGCAAGGCTCGCTTGAGGATGCCAAAGACATCGCCGAGCGCCTTGGGTGTCGCTATGATTTTGTGCCGATTTCCGAAGGGCGTGACGCGATCACCGACACACTTGCGCCGCTGTTTGCGGGCTATGAGGACGATTTGACGGAGGAAAACCTCCAGTCACGTCTACGCGGTCTGTTGCTGATGGCGCTGTCTAACAAGTTTGGTTCCATGCTTTTGACCACGGGGAATAAATCCGAAGTTGCGGTGGGGTACTGCACGATCTACGGCGATATGAACGGCGGCTATAACCCGATCAAAGACCTCTACAAAACCCGTGTGTTCGAGCAATGTCGTTGGCGCAACGCCAATCACCGCGATTGGATGATGGGACCAGAGGGAGAGGTCATCCCTGTGTCGATCATCGACAAGCCGCCATCAGCGGAGTTGCGCCCTGACCAACGTGATGATGACAGCTTGCCGCCCTATGAGGTGCTCGATGCAATCCTTGAGGGGCTTGTGGATCGTGACGAAAGCGTGGCCGATCTCGTGGCTAAGGGGTTCGAGCGTGATATCGTGAAACGAGTGGAGCACTTGCTCTACATTTCCGAATACAAGCGGTTTCAATCCGCACCTGGTCCGCGCCTGACCCATGCGGCGTTCTGGCTTGATCGTCGCTATCCCATCGTCAATGGATGGCGCGACCCAAGTTAGGGTGTGCTAAACCTCAACCAATTCGCAGTCGGATAGAAGTGCTGAAACGTCCGCAGCATGACACAGCTTTGTCCCCTCGGTCATAACCGCAGCCGAGGCCGCCGCCGTGCCGAATACAAGCGCGTCTATCTGTGTGTCGCCACGCGACATGGCCATGCAAAACGCCCCGACAAAGCTATCGCCCGCCCCAACGGCAGAAACGACTTGGGCGGGATCAATCGCACGCGCGCAATGCCAGCGGCCATCTCGATTGACCAAAGTGGACCCGTCCGACCCGCGCGCGATGATCACGTTTTGCGCCACGCCGCGCGCCACGAGATCAGCGGCAAACTCAGCGGTATTGACGCGACTAAGTAGGGGACGATCGGCCAAATTCTCAGCCTCGACATCATCCATGCGCAAAACAAACGGACCCACGCAGGATTGGGTGAGCGCGCGCAGCGGCGCGCCAGAGGTGTCCACAAACAAACGGCATTTTTTGGGTGCGAGAGCGCGGTTCAATCGGGCGGGAAAATCCACCGGAACGCCGGGTGGTTGTGATCCTGAGAGCACGACAATGGCGTTGTGTGGTGCGGCCGCTCCTATGGCATGTAGCGCGTCGTTCACCATGTGGTCATCCCAGACCGGACCGGGCATCACGAACCTGAATTGTGCGCCCGATGACTTATCGGTGATAGACATGGATTGCCGTGTGTCGCCCGTGACGGAAAACGCCGTAAACTTGACATGCTCACTTGCCAATAGCCGCAACAACCGCGCACCGGTTTCGCCGCCTGTCGCAACGAAGGCGGTGCTTTTTCCACCTAAAAATTTGATGGCCCGTGACACGTTTATACCCCCGCCACCCGGATCAGCGACAGGCGCATCGCACCTCACCTTTGGTCCCGCCACAACCTCAGGGGCGTGTGTTGACAGATCGACAGTCGGGTTAAGGGTGATTGTGAGGATGTCAGCCATCTGTGCGGTCCCGTCTTCGAGGAGATTTTGCATCAGCCTAACGCAGATGGCACCAGACGCCTTGATTCAAATCACAAAGAGGCGGGATGTTGCCGCTGTGCGCGTTCAGTCTACTGTCCACCACTTATCGATGGTTGCAATATCGTCGTCGGACCATCCAAAATGATGCGCCAACTCATGGATGGTTACATGTGCAACCATCTGGTGCAGGGTTACGTTCCCGCGCATCAGCCACTCGTCCAGTATCGGACGGCGAAATAGCCAAATGGTGTCGGGTGCCGTAGCCTGATCCATCACCGATTTTTCGGTCAAGGGAATGCCAGTGTAAAGCCCTGTCAACTCAAACGGATCTTCGATGCCGATCTCGCCGAGCAAATCCTCGGGCGCAAAATCCATCACGGATAGCGCAATTTGTGAGGCTAGAACCTTGAACGCGGGCGGCAGTGCGGACATCGTCGCGCGCGCAATATCCTCGACCTGATCTAGGTCGGGCGCAAGTGCATCGAGCGGTGTTTGGATCACGGTATCAGACATGGGGTAACCTTATGAACGTAGCCTTCCCGATATGGACTCTTTGCGCGCAATATGAAAGAGCAAGCGGCAACAGGAGATCGTCATGACCGTCACACGTTTCGCCCCGTCGCCTACGGGCTATATCCACATCGGCAACTTGCGCACTGCGCTTTTTAACTTCCTCATCGCCCGCAAAAACGGCGGCCAGTTTATCTTGCGTCTGGATGACACCGATCCCGAGCGCTCGAAACAGGAATATGCCGATGCGATCATGGAAGACCTCGAATGGCTTGGCCTGACGTGGGACCGCGTGGAAAAACAATCCGAGCGGCTTGATCGCTATAATCAGGCGGCCGACGAGCTGCGCGCCAGTGCCCGGTTCTACGAGTGTTTCGAGACGCCCGTCGAATTGGACCTCAAGCGTAAAAAACAACTCAACATGGGCAAGCCGCCCGTATACGACCGCGCGCATCTGACGCTTTCGGACGACGAGAAAGCCAAGTTGCGCGCCGAGCGCGGCGATGGGGTGTGGCGGTTCAAACTGGACCAAGAACGCATTGAGTGGACCGATGGCATTTTGGGCGATCTGTCGATTGATGCCGCGTCCGTGTCCGATCCGGTTTTGATCCGCGCTGACGGTCAGTTTTTGTACACGCTCGCGTCCGTTTGCGACGATATCGATTACGGCATCACCAATGTTGTACGCGGGTCCGATCACGTCACCAACACCGCCACACAAATCCAGATTATCAAAGCGCTCGGTGGCACAGTGCCGACCTTTGCGCACCACTCGCTGTTGACTGGCCCCGAGGGCGAAGCGCTATCCAAGCGTCTTGGCACCTTGTCGCTGCGTGATCTGCGCGCGCAAGGTATCGAGCCTATGGCGCTTTTGTCGTTGATGGCGCGTCTCGGTTCGTCTCAGCCCGTGGAGTTGCGCGCGACGATGGACGAGTTGATCGACGGGTTCGATGTCGCGTCTTTTGGCTCTGCCCCGACTAAGTTCGACCCAAAAGATTTGTTGCCCCTGTCGGCACAAGTCAACCACACCCGTCCGTTCGCCGATGTCAAAGACGAGGTCGCGGCCCTTGGTGTGCCCGATGGTCAGGCCGAAGCATTCTGGACCGTTGTGCGCGAAAACATCACCGTAAAAGCTGATATGGCTGGTTGGTGGGAGTTGTTTCGCGATGGGGCGACGCCGCTTATCGACGATGAGGACACGGATTTCATCACCGAAGCCTTCACCATGCTTCCTGCGCATCCCTACACATTGGACACGTGGAAAGAGTGGACCACCGCCGTCAAAGACGCCACGGGCCGAAAAGGCAAAGGTCTATTTATGCCGCTACGCAAGGCTGTAACGGGAATGGAGCGCGGCCCTGACATGTCGAACGTCATGCCGTTGTTGCAAAAGGCACCTGCGCTATAATCGCCAAGGTGCGTTTGATCTAAATCTATACAAACCCGTCCATGCCACATGCGCATTGGGCGGGTTTTGTGTTCTTTGGTTTGCCGAGGCGCACTTGGCCCTTGCCCCGAATCTGAGGCTCGCATAACGTCCGCAAAATATCTCGCGTTGGGAGAACGGAAGGGCATAGTCCCCCGTGCCGAAGGAGCAACCGCCCCGGTAAACTCTCAGGCAAATGGACCTTCGCGAGGTCAAAACTCTGGAGAGAGGTGCCTCGCGCATCCGCCGAAGGGATAACGATCTCAGGCGCACAGGACAGAGGGGGCATCGGGCAGGGATTTCCCTGTCGTGATGTCGGTTGATTTGTCACCGGCGAGAACGACCTGAAGAGGTCGGAAAGAGGATGACATGACGGCTCTAAACAAAACCCCACTTTATGATTTTCACATTTCCCAACAGGCTAAAATGGTGCCGTTTGCGGGGTATGATATGCCTGTGCAATATCCGCTTGGCGTGATGAAAGAGCACTTGCACACGCGTGCTGCTGCGGGCCTGTTCGATGTTAGTCACATGGGCCAAGTCATGTTGACGTCCGATCAGGGTCTTGAGGCATTGTGCCTCGCTCTTGAGGCGCTTGTGCCCGTGTCGATCACGGGGATCGCGGCGGGGCGTCAACGCTACGGCGTGTTCACAAACGAGGCGGGTGGGATCCTAGATGATCTGATGATCGCCAACACAGGTGACGCCCTGTTTCTTGTGGTGAATGCGGCGTGTAAATCTGAGGACATCGCACACCTCAAAGCAAACTTGCCCGCGCATGTAACGGTGAGCGAAATCACCGACCGCGCGCTCTTGGCGTTGCAAGGCCCAAGTGCCGAAACGGCCCTATCGCGCCTCGTTCCATCCGTGACCGAGATGCGGTTTATGGACAGTCACCGCATTGATGTGGACGGCACCGAGTGGTGGATTTCGCGCTCTGGCTACACAGGGGAAGACGGGTTCGAAATCTCGCTACCTGCGGACGCCGCCGAAGCCTTTGCACAGACGATTTGTGACATGGACGAGGTTGCCCCAATTGGTCTTGGAGCGCGTGACAGTTTGCGCCTTGAGGCGGGTCTTTGCCTCTATGGTCACGATATCGACACCACCACCTCACCCGCCGAGGGCAATATCGCATGGGCCATTCAAAAAGTGCGCCGCACTGACGGCGCGCGCGCGGGTGGGTTTGCCGGAGAGGCGCGTATTCTGGCCGAACTGGACGGTGCGCCCACACGATTGCGTGTTGGCCTATTGCCACAGGGTCGCGCGCCGATGCGTGAAGGCACGCCCCTCTTCGCGAGCCAAGACAGTGCGGACCAGATTGGCGTCATCACGTCTGGTGGCTTTGCCCCCTCACTCGAACACCCAATTGCCATGGGCTACCTGCCCATCGAGCTAAGTGCATCCGGCACCGAAGTTTTTGCGGAGCTGCGTGGTAAGCGCCTACCTGTTCATGTCACTGACATGCCGTTTCGCCCCTCAACCTATAAACGCTAACCCCATCCAAAAAGGGACACCTCACATGGCTAACGATATTAAATTTACCGAAGAACACGAATGGCTCCGCGTTGAGGACGACCTCGTCGTTGTTGGCATCACGGAACATGCGGCAACCGCCCTTGGCGATGTTGTCTTTATTGAGCTTCCCGACGAGGGCACAACCGTATCCAAAGACGACGAAGTTGTGGTGATTGAGTCTGTCAAAGCGGCCTCAGACATTCTTGCGCCGCTCGATGGTGAAATCGTCGAAGTGAACGGACCACTTGCCGAAGACCCCGGTAAGGTGAACGAAGACCCGCTTGGCGATGCATGGTTCTTTAAGATGAAAGTGGACGATATGTCTGCGCTCGACGACCTCATGACCGAGGCCGAATACAAAGCCCATATCGGCTAACCAACGCCTCAGGCCCGACATTGCAAGGATTGCTGCCCGTGACCTACACGCCCTCGACTTATAACCCGTACGACTTCGCCAATCGCCGCCACATCGGCCCGTCTCCCGCCGAGATGGCCGAGATGCTCAAGGCGATTGGTGCGGCGTCTCTTGATACCTTGATTGACGAGACAGTTCC
This sequence comes from Celeribacter marinus, assembly GCF_001308265.1. Taxonomy (GTDB): domain Bacteria; phylum Pseudomonadota; class Alphaproteobacteria; order Rhodobacterales; family Rhodobacteraceae; genus Celeribacter; species Celeribacter marinus. Next base: position 2,804,249 of record NZ_CP012023.1, on the reverse strand, counting down.
GATGTCGATCCGCCAGTTGGAGCCTTTGACATGGGATCCAATGACGGAACATGAGGTTCTTGATCACATGCGTGAGGTCGCAGGGCGTAACACGGTCATGACCTCGCTGATTGGTCAGGGGTACTACGGCACCGCCACGCCCCCCGCGATCCAACGCAATATTCTGGAAAATCCTGCGTGGTATACGGCCTACACGCCGTACCAACCCGAGATCGCGCAGGGGCGCCTTGAGGCTTTGCTCAACTATCAAACGATGGTCTGCGATATGACGGGTTTGCCCGTAGCCAACGCATCGTTGCTAGATGAGGCAACGGCGTGCGCCGAGGCCATGACGATGGCACAGCGCGTCTCCAAATCAAAGATGACGCGTTTCTTTATTGATGAAAACTGTCATCCGCAAAACATCGAAGTGATGAAAACCCGCGCGGCCCCATTGGGTATTGATGTGATTGTGGGCAATCCTGATGATCTGGACGCGACCAAAGTGTTCGGCGCGATTTTCCAATATCCGGGAACCTTTGGTGAGGTGCGTGATTTCACATCCCACATCACGGCGTTGCACGGCACAAAAGCCATTGCGATCATGGCGACGGATCTTATGGCGCTGACGTTGCTTAAAGATCCCGGTGCTATGGGGGCTGATATTGCGGTTGGATCGTCGCAACGGTTTGGCGTTCCTATGGGCTTTGGCGGTCCGCACGCGGCGTTTATGTCCTGTGCTGACGCGATCAAACGCGCGATGCCCGGCCGGATCGTCGGTGTGTCCATCGACAGCCGTGGCGAGCGGGCCTATCGCCTGAGCCTACAAACGCGCGAGCAACATATTCGTCGTGAAAAAGCGACCTCCAATGTGTGTACGGCACAGGCGTTGTTGGCTGTGATGGCCTCGTTCTATGCCGTTTTTCACGGCCCAACAGGCCTACGTGCAATCGGCGAGCGCATCCATTTTAATGCCGTCCGCTTGGCGCAGGGGTTAAAGGCCGAAGGGTTCGATGTGGCACCCACGGCGTTCTTTGATACGATCACGGTCAATGTCGGTGCGATGCAGGGGGTTATCTTGCGCTCTGCCGTGGCCGAGGGCGTCAACTTGCGCAAAATCGGCAAGGATCGTATTGGCATTGCGGTCGATGAAATGACCGGCCCCGCGATTATCGAAAAAGTGTGGCGCGCCTTTGGTCACGAGGCCAAAGCGGATGATGCTCCTACGGCTTTGGGCATTCCGGATACGTTGGTGCGGACCAGCGATTATTTGACCCACCCGATCTTTGGCATGAACCGCGCCGAAGGTGAAATGATGCGCTATATGCGCCGCTTGGCCGACCGCGATCTCGCCCTTGATCGCGCGATGATCCCGCTTGGATCTTGCACGATGAAGCTGAACGCCGCCGTAGAAATGATGCCTGTCACATGGCCGGAATTCAACGCGATGCACCCCTATGCGCCTGTCGATCAGTCGCAGGGATATGTCGAAATGATCGACGACCTGAACGCCAAATTGTGTGAGATCACAGGGTATGATGCCATGTCGATGCAGCCCAATTCGGGCGCGCAGGGCGAATATGCGGGTCTTTTGACCATTATGGCGTACCACCGTGCAAACGGGCAGGGTGAGCGCAATATCTGCCTGATTCCGGTCTCCGCTCATGGTACGAACCCCGCCTCTGCGCAGATGTGCGGGATGCAGGTTGTGGTGGTGAAATCTGCCGCAAATGGTGACATTGATGTTGAGGACTTTCGGGCCAAGGCCGAAGCCGCGGGTGACAAACTTGCCGCCTGTATGATCACATATCCCTCGACCCACGGCGTGTTCGAGGAAACGGTGAAAGACGTCTGTGACATCACCCATGAATTTGGGGGTCAGGTCTATCTCGATGGTGCGAACCTCAACGCCCTCGTCGGTCTCGCAAAACCAGGTGAAATCGGATCTGATGTGAGCCACCTCAATTTGCACAAGACGTTCTGCATTCCGCATGGCGGCGGTGGTCCGGGCATGGGGCCGATTGGCGTCAAAAGCCACCTTGCTCGGTTCTTGCCGGGTGATCCTTTGGGCGGCGGTGCGACCGGACCGGTATCGGCCGCGAACTTTGGCTCCGCATCCATTTTACCAATCTCGTGGGCCTATTGTATGCTCATGGGGGGTGAGGGTCTTACGCAAGCGACAAAAGTCGCCATTTTGAACGCGAACTATATGGCGGCGCGACTTGAGCCTGCCTTCCCTGTGCTGTTCAAAGGCAAGCAAGGTCGCGTGGCGCATGAGTGCATCATTGATCCGCGCGCCATTAACGAGGCCACTGGAACGGGTGTTGACGATATTGCGAAGCGGTTGATGGACAGCGGTTTCCACGCTCCAACAATGTCTTGGCCCGTGTCAGGCACGTTGATGATTGAGCCGACTGAGTCCGAGACAAAGGCAGAGCTAGACCGGTTTATCGAAGCGATGCTCTCTATTCGCTCCGAGTTGGCGGCGATCGAGGCCGGTGATTTGCCGCGCGACAACAACCCGCTTGTTCACGCGCCGCACACGGTCAACGATTTGGTCGCCGAATGGGATCGACCCTACAGCCGCGAACAGGCGTGTTTCCCGCCTGGCTCGTTCCGCGTTGATAAATACTGGCCACCTGTTGGCCGTGTCGACAATGCGTATGGCGACCGAAATCTGATCTGCTCTTGTCCACCTGTTGAGAGTTACATCGAAGCCGCTGAATGATCAAAAGGCCCCGCCCGAAAGGTGCGGGGCCTTGAATTTTGCGGCTGCGCGCCTCACTTATTCAAGTGAGAGAATGTGAATGGAGGTTGCTATGACTGCTGCCCTTGAAAAAGATGCTGTGAAGCTTGCGTGTACCACGTGTGGACAGATGAACCGTGTGCCTTTGGGCAAGCTAGGCTCCGGCCCAAAATGCGGCACCTGCGGTGAGCCGCTTGTATCAGGTAAGGTTGCGGAATTGGACCCTAAGGCGCTTGCGGCAATCTCCAAGAAAGACGAGCTGGCGGTGATTGTCGATTTCTGGGCACCGTGGTGTGGTCCGTGTCGTCAAATGGCCCCCGAGTTTTCAAAGGCCGCACAGGCACTCAAAGGGCGCGCACGTTTTGCGAAAATCAACACCGAGGAGCATCCAAGCGTGTCCGCCAAAAACGGTATTCGTGGCATCCCTGCGTTGATTTTGTATCAAGGCGGCAAAGAAATCGCGCGGCTTGCGGGTGCGCGCCCCGCCAAAGATATCATTGCGTTTGTCGAGCAAAGTGCAAAATTACCGCGCCCTTAGGGGGCGTGAAATCGCCTGATCCTTAGTAGTCTTTCTCAAAGAATACACCGAGACTCGTGTTGCCATCGGTCGATAGTGATCCTTTGACGGTGACATTTTTGGAGGCGTCTAGGTTCAGGTTGATTTCGGATTTTCCGGAACTGTCGATGGTCACATCGGTGTAGATTTTTTCGCTCAGGTATTTGCCGACTTTTAGCGCAGCATCACCATTTTCAGAGGTCGTCAGGTCGATATCATCAAGGCCAAAACTCTTGCGAATTGAGCCAGACAAATCTCCCCCGCCCCCCGTTAATGTGGCAACGGCAGCGGCCATTTGCGCGGCTTGAAGGGCGGAAATTTCAGTCAGGGCACGGCCAAACAACAGCTGTGACAAAATCTCTTCGTCCGGTAACTCGGGCGAGGATGTGAGGGTCAGCTCAGGCGCGGAAATACGGCCTTGGGTGATGATTTGTATGGTGAGATCATCCGTTGAGGTCGCGCCGACCAAGCGGAATGTTGGATCTATATCCCCACTGACCGCCAGCTCACCCTCATCAAGATCAATGCGTTTTCCAAGGATGGATAGGCGTCCGCGCACCAGTGTGAACTGGCCTACGGGGATGATATCTGCGGTTGTGCCGCGCAACGACAATTGACCGCCCAATTCGGCATCAAGGCCGCGCCCGCGAATATAGACCTGATTTGGGGCGCGCACGGTTAGGTTTAGGCCCACGGTTGAAGCCTTGCCACCTTGTTCGCCCGTGTTGACCACGCCCGCACGGACGCGGGTTGCCTGTACTGACGCAGCCGCCTTGATGTGTACAATTTCGGGAATCTCCCCGCCTGCGCCCAACGCGGAGGGGGCCACCTGTATCTCGGTTTCCCCCAATGTGAGTGTCCCTGCGAGTGTGGGCGTAGCGACGAGCGGACCGCGCAACGTCAATGTCCCGTTCAGGGAGGTTGAGTAGAGGTTGGGATCCTCGAGAGCAAAATTCGTCAATGTCGTGGATAGGTTTGCGGGCAGGCCCCTTGTTAGTCCAACGGTTCCAGTGACGCTAAGGCTCCCGCCCTGCTCGGGAGAGGCCAGAACATTGAGCGTTGCTTGGCTGCGCGCCAAATCAATGCGTGAGGGCGAGAGGGTTAAGATCACTCCTGCGTCTGGCAAAACAATCCGCGTGCCGTCCGTAATACTGATCTGTCCAGAGAGGGCATTCAGGGTCAATGGTCCCGAGAGCGCCAGATCAAAGGCCGCAGTGCCCTGTACCAATGCGGCGGTGGTGAATGTGTTTGCAAGTCCAAGCGGCGCGCGCCCAGTAATGGACAGGTTGGCCGTTTTGAAATCTTGGACAATGCTGCCTGCAACACGCGCTGTCGCGCCTCCAGGTCCGACCAGATCAGCGCGAGTGGTCCACGGCGTTGTCGCACCACCGTGTGTCATCGTCGCATCTATGGTCAACGGCCCAGACAGTCCGGTGTTCAGGCGCGCCACATCATCCAAAGAGATGCGCGCGGTAATGTCGCCCGCTTGCGCGGCAACGGTGCCAGAGGCGCGTGCACTTACGGCGGGTGTATCGAGTTCAGCACCCTCTAACGTAAGGCCTGTTTCGTCGCGTTTGGCCGTCAATTCAAACCGGCTGGTGCCGCCCAAAAGAGCATCAGCTTGGGGCACGCCAACGGCGAGATCATATCCTGTCCCTTCGACAAAGACGTCAAACGCCCCTGCCAGAGGAACAATACGACCCGATGCGGACACTTCGGTGGCACCGCTCAACGCAAGGCCCGACAGTGCCGCGAACCGTGCCAGTCGTGGGGTGTCTAGGACAAGACCGCCGTTGTATTCAAACCCGCTTTCAAATCCGCCCACACTGCCCGAGGCGTAAAATTCGGTCGCGCCAGTGGTGATGTCGAGGCGATCAATTATGAGCGGATCGCCCTCTTGCCACGCAAGTGTTGCCGCCCCGCTTAGGCTATCACCAATAGCCTCTTGGAGCGCGCCGTTGTCGGTCTGAAATCCTGTGACGGCAACCGCGACGTCTGCGGCAATGGCGCGCAAAAAGGTCGATACATCGGCTTGTGGTGTGCGTTCGATCGTCCCATTGCCGTCAACCTCGACGCGAGAAATTCTGAGTTGATCGCGTGCAAACCCGTCAAGAGTGGCACGTGCTGACCATGCATCGCCGGCGCGGGAATCATAGCTTGCGACGATTTGGGCCTTGTCCACAAAGGTGCGTGTGCCCGTGAGGGGTAAAAGCGTGGCGCGTCCCGTAGGCGTGGCCAAGGTGCCAGACAGCGCAAAGGCGGAGGGTAGCCCGTCAGAGGCCACGTTGAGTGCGCCAGAAAGGGAGAGTGCTTGTGTCGACAATCCAAACTGTTCGAGATCAAATTGCCCGTCCGGATATGAAATCCCGCGCGCCTCTAGGCGGCTTGATGACCCAAAAAACTCGGAATAGTCAGACGCGAAAAGGGGGGTGAGATCACCCGATAAATCGGCCACAAACCGGCGTGCTGACGGTGCCCCCTCGTCTTGGGATGGTTCGGCCTTGAGGGCGATGGACCCGTTGAGGCGCTCTTGGCCCTGTGTGGCCAGTGTGATGTCCGTGACAAATGCGTCGAGGGGGCCGGAGCCTACGGCGGTCAATGCGATGTCGGGTGCGCCGGGTAAATTGGACAGGGTGGCGATGAGCCCGCCTTTGCCTTCGGTGAGGGCCAGATTGAGATCAAGCTGTTCGGTCGCGTTTGTATAGGACACATCGACATTGAATGCGCCCGCTGGTCCGTTCAGGCGCGCGATGTCCAAGGTGGCCATCCCTGAGCCATCGGCCAATTGCATCGTCCCCGAGACGGATAGATCAACGTGCGTGCCAATGCGCAACACAGGTGCTCCCAATGACACGCGTTCGGCCTCTATTGCATCAATCGAGATTGAGACGGGCAACTCGGGCAACGAAAAGGGCGTAGCCTCGGGAGAGGGTGCTTTTGGATCTGTGCTTGGCAAGCGGGCAATGATGATTTCGCCGGCGGATATCCGGTTGATATCGACGCGCCCGCGCAGCAACGCCGCACGGTCCCAATCCAGCACGGCATCGCGCAGCGTGAACCAAATTCCATCGTCGTCTGCGATCGTCAATTCATCAAGTTTTGCTTGCGATGACAATGCACCACGAAACCCCTCAATGCGAATGTCGCGACCCGCACCTGATAGGTTGTCTTCCAAAAAACCTTGGATCAGTGAACGGTCCCGCATTACGGCATCGTCGTCTTGGGCTATGGCCGTAAGCGGAAGGGCGGCGCAGGCGCATATGAGGATGAAACGGGTCAAAACGCTTGGCCGATCCCAACGTAAAGTTGAATGCCTTCGCCCGTATCGCCAGAAACAGGGGCGGCGACATCGACGCGAATTGGACCAAATCCGGTGTTATATCGAAACCCCAATCCGGCCCCTGCATGCCAGTCAGCGTTTGATGCAGGTAGAGCATCCGCGCCAATTGCGCCAAGGTCGTAAAACCCGACCAAGCCTATTTTGTTCGTGATCTTCGCGCGCAGCTCGCCAGAGAGGCCGAGGAAACTTGTCCCGCCTGTGGTGTCTGTACCGACAGGTACGCCAAGTGCGTGATAGGGTTGCCCGCGAACGGTGCCGCCGCCGCCCGAAAAGAACAACAAGTCTGGCGGGGTTTGCGCCAACTGCGCCCCGATGACCGACCCGATTTGAGCGCGTGCTGCTAAGGTGACACCGTCCGTCTCGCCAAAGGTGAAATAGGTGCGCCCATCCGCGACGATATGGGTGCCTGACGCGGAGCCGTTGACACCAAAGAACGGCATGATTTCAGCGTTTAAATACGTCCCGCCTTTGGGGTCGAGACGATTGTCGCGTGTGTCGCGCGCGCCATTGAGTGGCACAATGATGTGATTGAATTTCCGCGATCCCAAGGCGTCCGTCACATCGGAATACCGATATCCGAGTGAGGCCGACACCTCCGAGCTTCGCGATGCTTCAACGTCGACGCCAAACGTAAATTCGCCTGTGTCCGAGCGATAATCAGGCTCGTCCAAACGTGCGACAGAGGCATTCAAGAGTGCGGTGTATTTCGGGTTGAACGTTGCGGGACGACGATAGGATGCGCCTAAGCTGTAATCGATGCCCGTGCTTCCCCCCAAACCCGCGATCTCGGCGTCAATGCGTAGGCGGTCCGCGTCATGGGTGAGGTTACGATCGATCCAGTAGCTCGACAGTGTTGCTCCCTCAAGGGATGAAATCTCCGCTCCGTAGCCGATGCGGTTATCCTTTTCGTCAACAACTGTGGCTGTGATGTCGAGGCTGTTATCGGCGTTTAGCTCATCAGCCTCTCGCAATGTGACAGAGCGAAAGGTGCCTGTGCGTTGGAGGCGGCGGGCGGCCAGATCGACATACTCAGGTGTGAATGCCGTACCTTCGGGAAGGCCTGCGATTTTGCGGATACGCCGTGCGGGAACGGCGCTATCGCCCTCAACCTCAAGTGTGCCGAATGTGGCGGCGGGACCGGGGTCAACGCTCAGCGCAACATCCAGTTCGCTCTTCGGATGGTTTGCGACAATCGACTGACTTTTGAGAGCGGCCTTGGCATGGGACGCCTCACGCCATGCGTCTATGGCCGCGTCCTTTGCCGCGCCGACCAAAGGGGCGAGGGCGGGTGAGCCGCGCGAAAACGCGGGGGGGAGGAGCGTGCCCGCAGCAAGGGGAGTGACCTGCGCATCTCCGAATGAAAAACGCGGCCCTGACGTGACAGAAACCACAACGGTTTCGACCTTTGGCGGTAGTGAAATCAATGAAAGTGACGCCCCTTCGCGCCCGTCGACCTGTATCGAAATGGTGGGGCCGTAATACCCCGCGCGGTACAATGCGCCGAGGATATTGCGATAGTCCGCTTGGACAGCCGCAATGATTTCATCCGTGGCGGTGACAGACTCTGCGCTTGCGGTTGCGATGGCTGACGCGCTGCGCACAGTGGAGGCGAGCGTGTCATCGGCATCAATGCGCAAATCAAACGCATTGGCCGCATGTGCGCATGTGAGGCAAACACAAGATAACAAAATGGATTTTACGATATTCAAGGTTTTCCCACTTCTGCGCCCAAGAGGTGGGTGCGTTTCAATTATGATGAGTTTTGATATGGGATTCCAGTGCGGTAGAGCGTGATTTGATCGGGAATGGCGGTTTGTCGCTTGCCCGCGTATGTCGCGAGTCTTACGGTCCGCGCAAACAGTGGGAGAGTATGATGTCCGAATGTGAAATTTGTGGAGCAACAGGCGATGTGTCCAGTGTCGCTGTGGTCCCAAAAACCGATACCGTTGAGCTGTGCGAGACTTGTGCTGGCGGCCTAAAAGGCGAGGCGGTGCCTGATGGCCATTGGCAGGTGTTGGCCACGTCCATGTGGTCCGAAAGGGATGCGGTTAAGGTGGTGTCTTGGCGGTTGTTGACGCGGCACAGCGATGAGGGTTGGGCGTCTGATGCGCTTGATATGTTGTACCTTGAACCAGAGGTCGAAGAGTGGGCCAAGGCGGCGGGGCCGGACATCATCCACCGCGATAGCAACGGCGCGGTGTTGTCGTCGGGCGACACGGTTGTGTTGGTCAAAGACCTGCCCGTCAAGGGCGGCGGGTTTACGGCGAAACGTGGCACGGCCGTTCGCGGCATCTCGTTGGTGTCTGACAATGCGGGCCACATCGAGGGGCGCGTTGAGGGCCAGCGGATCGTGATCCTCACTGAATTCGTCAAGAAGAAATAGTAGGGTCTGGCGTGCCTGCGGGCGCGCCGCATCCCCAAAACCATCCCGTCCGCACATAGAAAAACGCCCGCGAGACCAAATCCCGCGGGCGTTTCTAATTCTTTGAAAACGTTGAGCTTTGACGCTCTAAACGCTTATGCGAGTGAGAGGTTCACTGCGGATTCGCGACCGTCACGGCCAGCTTCGATGTCGAAAGTAACTTTCGCGCCATCAGCAAGACCTGTGAGGCCAGAGCGCTCAACAGCAGAGATGTGAACGAACACGTCTTTGTTGCCGCCTTCTGGCTCGATGAAGCCGAAACCTTTAGTAGAGTTGAACCATTTCACGGTGCCATTAGCCATCGTGTGTCTCCTAGATTGTGTGCCGCTCACGTGATTGTAGCGGCTTGGCTTAGTCAGTGGTCGATCGATGACTGTAGCCTTTGAAGGAGAACAGAAGGGTCGATAGAGATAACGTAGCAACGTCCATATGACAGGATTCTCGACGTTTGCATAGTGAAATCGCGCGGCATGCGTGTTGGGGCGATTTTTTGCTCAAATACGGGTCGGCGTCCCGTCTGCGTCTCGTCGGCCTTTCGTCGGACCCTGCGCACGCCCCAGTTAGCACGTTTTAACATTGCTGCGCCATGATGGGTGCATGGCTCGATTTGGATACACCCCCCCGCTTAGTCGTTTCGACCCGAAACTGACAAAAACCAAACGCATCGCTCTTGAGCGATTGCAAAAACACGCCGCACGTCTGGGCGAGATGGACCCGCTGGATTGGGACGTGGCCCAGATCGTGCCACAGGCATGGAGCACCCTTGAACAAGATATCGACCTTGTGGAGGCCAAGGTGAAAATAACACTGCGCCTTGATGAGAGCATCGCAAAATTTTTCCGCGCACAAGGAGAGGGATACCAAGCCCGCATCAACCATATTTTGGGCACCTACGCGCAAATGCAAATCTTTGGGGTCAACCTCACCGCCCGCAAATACGCGGCGTATAATGCGGCCTTGGCGCGCGGCGGAACGGACGATGACGCAATGGAGGCGTGGCGATTGGCGAAGTGATTGGGGATGTTCGGATATCTGCATTCGCGTCAGTCGCGGGGGATGTAGTCGTCGTGTCGTTGTGAGTACCGCAAAAGCTCTGCAAATCTTTCGAAATTGTGCACGATGTCGGTGACGCTATCTCGCATCGATAGCGCGTGGAATTCCGCGACTGCACGCGCCTGACAGTTAAGGCTTTTATGGGGCGTAAATTCAATATCCGAGTAGGCCGCGAAGTTGAGATTGCGTTTGATCCACTCTTCGTGTGGGGAAATGGCGCGAATGTAGAGCCAATCATAAAATGCATTCTTAGGTTCGGACGCGTAATCACGTCCTTCGAAATTGAAGCCGATTATTTCGCCTTGACCCAACTCACGAACCGCTTTTTTTGCTTGGAATGGGTCCAAGTCCATCAACAATCCGTGCTGACCAGATCGGGCAAAAACTTTACAGCTCTGATATACGCTCTCGAGTGATTTCATGACGCCATGCACCTCAATTTTGAGATTGAATGCGGAGAGGCGTTTACCGACTTCCTGCATAGACTTTGTTGAAATCTCAAGGACCGGCGAAATACCCATTTCCTTTGCTTTTTGATGTAGTGCAAGAATGTTTTTCTGTTTTTGAAGTGCGGCAAAGCCTCCGTGCCAATGGATGTCGACCTCGACGGTTTCCACGAGTGGGCCAGTGCCGCTTTTGGGGATGAAGATTGGTCGGATTGCCATTGCTAACTCACTTCGGTGGAAGCGTTGTTTTCAAAAACTGTAACGGAACAATTTTAGGTACAAGAATTTCGATCTTTTCGCACGCGGTCATTCTTGTTTTGAAGTCGGGCGCATTTTCTACAAATGAATAAACCAATTCCAAATCAGCTCCCGCCAAGCCGTCCGCGAGGCTAGTTTTTGAAATTCGCGGGCTGTTTGCTACTCCGAGTGCAATCCGAACATTCGGTAGGAATAGGACCCGAGGGTCAATGGCGATATAGACTTGATTAGGTTGCGAGCCTTCCATTCTTTTTTCCAAGCCATCGGGTGGCTGCGAGTGAGGCACAAACTTACGTCATCATAGATGCCACATAATTCGTCTAAGTTTCTGCTTTGCGGATTTCCCCCGGGTTTTGTAGCCGAAAACCGTCCCCTACTTTCGACTTGCCCTTGCTTAGATAGCAATCCGCCTGCCATTTTAATGCTAGAAATGTTTGATTTATCTGTAAAGTGATAGACGAAGCTATTTACTTTACTATTAATAATTGTTTTTACGAGATCTTCAATTGTCATCGACCCACCATTTAAAAAACACTGCACCACTCTGTTATTGATTGATGCATTTTCAATTGTGACAAAAAATCTTTTATACTTCAAGCGCTTCGGTTGCTCCGCCCCGCCCATGCTCCACGGGGTGCGAACGCGGGTTTGCTTTGCAAGCCCCGCTGCCTCGCACTCATGACAAAAGCGCCCGAGGGCGCTTTTGCATGTGGTTCCCTCAGCGATTGAAGGAAATTCCCCCGCTTAGCGGGAGAATTTCTTGTACTTCAAGCGCTTCGGTTCAAGTGCATCCGGTCCCAGACGCCGTTTCTTGTCTTCTTCGTAGTCCTCAAAGTTGCCTTCGAACCATTCGACGTGGGCATCGCCCTCGAAGGCGAGGATGTGGGTGCAGATGCGGTCGAGGAAGAAGCGGTCGTGGGAGATGACTACGGCGCAACCGGCGAAGTCCGTTAGTGCGTCCTCCAAGGCGCGCAGGGTTTCGACGTCGAGGTCGTTGGTCGGCTCATCGAGCAAGAGGACGTTGCCGCCAGAGCGCAACAGGCGGGCCATGTGGACGCGGTTGCGTTCGCCGCCTGACAGGATGCCAACTTTCTTTTGTTGATCGCCACCTTTGAAGTTGAAGGTGGAGCAATAGGCGCGGCCGTTGACCTCTGCATCGCCCAGTTTGATGATGTCTTGGCCGTCCGAAATGGCCTCGAACACATTGGCGTTGGGGTCGAGGTCGTCGCGGGACTGATCGACGTAAGACAGTTTGACGGTATCGCCGTACTCAATGGTGCCCGCGTCCGGTTGTTCCTCGCCCGTAAACATCTTGAACAGGGTCGATTTACCCGCGCCGTTGGGGCCGATCACGCCGACGATGCCACCGGGGGGCAGGGAAAACTCGAGGTCTTCGATCAGGAGCTTGTCGCCCATGGCTTTTTTCAAGCCTTTGACTTCGATCACTTTATTGCCGAGGCGCGGACCGTTGGGGATGACGATCTGGGCGCGGCCGACTTTCTCGCGCTCGGACTGTCCGGCCAATTCGTTATAGGCGTTGATGCGGGCCTTTTGTTTGGCTTGGCGGGCTTTGGCGCCCTGACGGATCCATTCGAGTTCGCGCTCGAGGGTCTTTTGCTTGGACTTGTCCTCGCGGGATTCTTGCGACAGGCGTTTGGCTTTTTGCTCTAGCCACGCGGTGTAGTTGCCCTCATAGGGGATGCCCGCGCCGCGGTCGAGTTCGAGAATCCAACCGGTGATATCGTCGAGGAAATAGCGGTCGTGGGTGACGATCAGGATGGTGCCTTTGTACTCGATCAGGTGCTGTTGCAGCCATGCGATGGTTTCGGCGTCGAGGTGGTTGGTCGGCTCATCGAGGAGCAACATGTCGGGGGCTTCGAGCAGCAGTTTGCACAGGGCCACGCGGCGTTTCTCACCGCCCGACAGGGACGTGACATCGGCGTCATCGGCGGGACAGCGCAGCGCCTCCATCGACACGTCGATCTGGCTATCGAGATCCCATAGGTTTTCGGCGTCGATCTGATCTTGGAGCGCGGCCATCTCGTCGGCGGTCTCGTCGGAATAGTTCATCGCCAATTCGTTGTAGCGGTCAAGGATGGCTTTCTTTTCGGCCACGCCAAGCATGACGTTGCCGCGCACATCGAGGGAGGGGTCGAGTTCGGGTTCTTGCGGCAGGTAGCCGACCTTTGCGCCCTCGGCGGCCCATGCCTCGCCTTGGAAATCCTTGTCCTGACCGGCCATGATCCGCATCAGCGTGGATTTACCCGTGCCGTTGACACCGACCACACCGATTTTCACACCGGGAAGGAAGTTGAGGCGGATGTTTTCAAACACCTTCTTGCCGCCCGGATAGGCTTTGGTGACGCCGTCCATGAAGTAGACGAATTTATTGGCTGCCATGAGAATGCGCTCCGTTGGAGGAAATGTGGGTTTGGGGGGTGGTTTAACCTGTGGGGCGCGTCAGGGAAAGGGTGGGAGCGCTACATTTCCTCTTTGGATGAGGGAACGCAAAACATCTCGCGGTCTTGATCGAAGGCGTAGATGCTCGTCCCAATTTGGTTTTCGATCTCGACGGCGGGTGGATAGACGGGAGATTGTTTGATGATCTCGTAGCAAACAAGGTGCCGTTCTTTGTTTTCAATACCAAATTCGGCGCCGTTGTGGCGTTTCCTAGAGGGGTTGCAGTGGAGCACAGGGTCGCCAATTACAATGGTGCCTTCGCCGAATTGATCCTCGATTTTCAATTCAACCTTTTCACTTGGCTCTTGGAGTTTAATCGGCTTGTAGCAAGAAAAGTGATCTTCGTCGAACGGGGTCGGGGGGGTATCGGTGACGAGCGCGGCGCACGGAATGACAAAGCTGAGAATCTCATCGTTGCCAAACAGTGGGAAGGGGCGATCCCAAATCCACGTCAAGTTGGACGGAGGGTTTGAAAATGAGAGCGGCACCCACGGAGACGAAGGGTTTGGCGGCACGAGAATAGGCAGGACGGAGATCGCTGGGTTTGTTGATGCGGCGATCCATGTCTCAAAGTCACTGGTCGCCAGTGTTGCAAAGCCGCTTGCCGATTGCCCTGTCTCATGGAGGGTTATGATCGAGCTTCCCGTTGCAACGGTACCTGCGTTTCCTGTTAGGTATCCGATCAGGCCGCCCGCGCGATTGACCATGGATTGCGGGTTGTCCCATGCCAAAATCTGTACAGAGCATGTTCCCAGACGCGCCGTATCAATGTCGAAACTGATGTCTTCGACAGATGTCCAGCCCCCTAGTGCCTGCACAACCGTGCTGGTTTGGCCGCTGCCGTAGCTTAGGTTAATCATGAAGTGATTGTCGGCGGTCAATTCGCCCGTCACCGTTTCACCGTGGGCACTCAATGGACCCAAAACGAGAGCAAGGGCGATACCTACAAATTTACTAAAATACATTTCAAATCCTCATTAACCACCTGAGAACCCTAAGAGCGCGCCGGTTGTAGATCAACCTCCCCGTTGACTCCCCTGTGATCCAGCGCCAAACCCTCAGTCTATGAACCGCTACCAAATCCCACAGGCCCGCCGTGGTCAGGTTATCGGCCTTCTTGGCGGATCGTTTGATCCGGCCCATGAGGGGCATGTCCATATTACGCGCGCAGCACTCAAGCGGTTTGGATTGGATGCGGTGTGGTGGCTTGTGACGCCTGCGAACCCGTTGAAGGACCGTGGACCCGCCCCGATGGATATGCGCCTAAAGCGCGCGCGTGATGTGATGGATCATCCCCGTGTCACGGTGACGGATATCGAAACATATACGGGAACGCGGTACACGGCGGCCACGTTGGATGCGTTACGCGCGCTTTATCCCGATGTGACGTTCGTGTGGCTGATGGGGGCGGATAATCTCGCGCAGTTTCACCACTGGCAGGATTGGCGCGGCATTATGGCGACAACACCCGTCGGGGTCATTGCACGTCCCGGTGCACGGGGGGCCGCACGCAATTCGGTGGCTGCACAGACCTATGCACATGCCAAATTACCAGCGCGGGCCTCGCGGCTTTTGGGGCGTCACGGTGTGCCATCGTGGTGCTTTATCAATGTCGCGATGAGTGATGCCTCCTCAACACGTATTCGCGATGCGGGCGAGTGGCCGCGCGCGTGACACACTAAAGGGTCTTGTCCTTTGTATGGCGGCTCGGTTAACTCGCGCTCATGTCCGAGTCACGATCGAAATTGGTAAGCCGCCGTGCGGCCTTGGGGTTGCTTTTGGGCGGCGTTGCAGGCGCAGCGTTGGGACAAGACAGCGCGGCTGTGTCGTTCTCCTCGCCATTTCCCCGTCCGCGTCCTGCGGGCTTTCACAAACGGGCGATCGCCAGTTCCGAGGCGTTGATTGCGGCGTCAGGTCTTTCCGGGCAAGTCTCGTTCGCTTTGGCGGATGCCGCTACGGGTGAGATGTTGGAGGCGCGCCACCCCGTTTTGCGCCTGCCTCCTGCGTCCGTTGCAAAGGCCGTGACATCGATTTATGCGCTCGAAACGCTTGGCGCGGGGTTCACGTTTGAGACGCGGGTCTATGCGACAGGGCCGGTGGACGCGGGCAAGATTCAGGGCGATCTCATTCTGGTGGGCGGCGGCGATCCGACATTGGACACGGATATGCTCGCGGGCTTGGCCGCAAACGTGAGAGCGGCGGGGATCACGGGTGTTACGGGGCGGTTCCTGATCTGGGATGGTGCATTGCCACGGATTGAGCAGATCGACGACCAACAAACGGAGTATGCGGGCTATAATCCAACGATCACGGGCCTGAACGTGAACTACAACCGCGTGCATTTTGAATGGAAACGCTCGGGGGCGGATTACACGGTCAAAATGGATGCCCGCGCCGAGCGCTATGCGCCTGATGTGCGCATTGCATCCATGCGTATTGCGCCGCGCGACTTGCCTGTGTTCGATTGGGACGCGGGGCAGGGACGCGATGAATGGAGCGTGGCGCGGTCGGCGCTTGGCAATGGTGGGGCGCGGTGGTTGCCCGTGCGTTTGCCTGCGCTCTATGCGGGTGAAGTGTTTCAGGCGGTGGCGCGCCAAAACGGGATTGCGTTGCCCAAGGCCGAACGGGCAGAGGGCAAGCCTACGGGAAATCAAATTGCCACACATAAAAGCCCGCCTTTGGCGCAAATGGTCAAAGAGATGTTGTTATACTCGACCAACCTGACGGCAGAGGTTTTGGGGTTATCGGCGACATTGGCGCGGGTGGGGGCGGGAGTGGGTGCGCGAGGGGCTGAGGCCGTTACGCTCAAATCCTCGGCTGCGGCGATGAATGCATGGGCCGAGGCGCGGCTTGGCATGCGGCATTTGTCATTTGTCGATCACTCGGGGTTGGGCGGGGAGAGCCATGTGTCGACCTCCGATATGGTGCGGTTGTTTGCGGCGCGCGGCATAGAGCCACTGATCGGCCCGCTGTTGAAATCCATCGCGATGCCCGATGCCACGGGCAAAAAGGTTGATCCGGATCACCCCGTGCGTGTGATTGCCAAGACAGGTACGCTTGATTTCGTGTCGACCTTGGCGGGATATGTGACGGGACCGGATGGGCGGCGTATGGCGTTTGCGATTTTTGCGGCGGATTTACCCGCACGTGCGCGCGCCAAGGCGGCGGGTGACGAAGTGCCGCGCGGGGCCAAGACATTCAATTCGTCGGCCAAAAAGCTACAAAAGCAACTCTTGGACCGATGGGGCATGATCTACGCGAGTTGAGCGGCGGCCCGCGTTATTCGTTTGGCAAGGTCGCATAGCGGGCGCGCGCGCCACGTTCGATAGCGGCCGCGTGCAACCGGTCAATCGCCAATTCATAGCGAATTTCGGCTAGCATTTGCAATTCTGCCTCATAGGTATGACCGTCCGCGGCGGCGACATCACAGGCCAGAGCATAGGCGGTTTCAAAGAGCGGCTCGGGTAGGTTTTCACGGATCAGACCGAAGAGTGCGTCCAAACCGTCCTCTTCGCCAAACAGGTCAAAGACCACGGACGATACGGTTTTGATGCGGTCGGGATCGAAGTTGGCAAACACGGGCATGTGGTTGACGATGGTTTCAATTGTCACGAGTTCCGAGGTGCGCATGTTCTCGTCCGACAGGGACACGGCGATCATGGTGGCCACCAAACAGTCTTGGGGCGTGAGGGAATGCGGGAGATCAGCCATAATTTTGGTCCTTTGTAGGTCGATTGCCGTTAGACATTATTGACGAGTGCGGGTTGGAGCAATAGGAACCGACCCTTGCGGGGGTGTCTCGCGAAAGAAACAAGGATTGCTTGATATGTCTGACCTGCGTGACGCTGGTATGAACTCGAAAGCGTGGCCCTTTGAAGAGGCCCGTAAAGTTCTCAAACGGTATGAGCAATCCAAGGATAAAAAGGGCTATGTGCTATTTGAGACGGGGTATGGCCCATCGGGCTTGCCGCACTTGGGGACATTTGGCGAAGTGTTGCGCACGACGATGATCCGCCGCGCGTTCGAAGTGCTGTCGGATGTGCCAACGCGTCTTATCTGTTTCTCCGATGACATGGACGGGATGCGCAAAGTGCCATCGAACGTCCCGAACCAAGAGATGTTGGCCGAGCACGCGCAAAAGCCGCTGACATCTGTGCCCGATCCGTTTGGGACGCATGCGAGTTTTGGCGATCATAACAACGATATGCTCAAACGGTTCCTCGACACGTTCGGGTTCGACTACGAGTTTTATTCCGCGACCGAGTATTACAAATCGGGCAAGTTCGATGAGGTGCTCAAACGCGCAGTCGACAAATACGATGACGTGATGAAGGTGATGTTGAAGTCCTTGCGCGACGAGCGCGCGGCGACCTATTCGATTTTCCTGCCGATCCATCCCGAGACGGGCCGCGTGTTGTATGTGCCGATGAAGTCGGTGAACCGCGACGATTACACCATCACGTTCGACGACGAAGATGGCCGCGAATGGACCTTGCCCGTGACGGGCGGCAATGTGAAATTGCAGTGGAAGCCTGATTTTGGCGCGCGCTGGGCGGCGCTGGGTGTGGATTTCGAGATGTTCGGTAAAGACCACTCGACCAACGCGCCGATCTATGGCCGCATCTGCGATATCTTGGGCGGTCAGCGTCCCGAGAATTACACTTATGAGCTCTTCCTCGATAGCGCGGGTGAGAAGATTTCAAAGACCAAGGGCAATGGATTGTCGATCGACGAGTGGCTGTCTTATGCCTCGACCGAGAGCCTGAGCTATTTCATGTTCCAAAAGCCAAAGACCGCGAAACGGATGCATTTCGATGTGATCCCGCGCGCGATGGACGAGTATCATCAGCAATTGCGCGCCTATCCGACACAAGACGTGGCGCAGCAAGTGGCCAACCCCGTCTACCACATCCACGGCGCGGACGTGCCGGTGTCCGATATGGTCGTGCCGTTCTCGATGTTGCTCAATCTGGCGTCTGTCGCAGGGGCAGAAGAGAAAGATCAGCTTTGGGGCTATATCCGCTCTTACGCGCCTGATGCCTCGCCCGAGGCCAACCCGCAACTGGATGCGGCGGCGGGCTATGCGGTGCGCTATTACAACGATTTTGTGAAACCCGAAAAGACGTTTCGTGCACCGACGGATGCGGAGCGCGCCGCGATGGTTGATCTGGCTGCGGCCCTTAAATCCCCTGAGGCGGCTTTGGCCGAGATTGCCAAAAAGAACGCTGCGGTTGGCTCACAGGACGCTTTGCCCGAGGTGAATTTTGCCGATGGTGATTTTTTGCAAACGATTGTGTTCGCGGTGGGAACGAACCACGAATTTTCCAATTTGCGCGAGTGGTTCAAGGCGCTCTATGAGGTGCTTTTGGGGCAATCACAAGGCCCACGGTTCGGCTCGTTCATGGCGCTTTACGGCGTTGAGGACAGTATTGCGCTGATCGAAAAAGGTCTGGCGGGCGAGTTGTCTTAACGCCTATGGGCACGTCGAATACGGTGTAAGTTTGATCCAACCCTTCGTGGCGCTACGTAAATCATGTAGCACACGGAGGGTTTTTCACATGGTGAACCGAAATCTATTTGCCGCCATTGTCATGGTCTTTGTGCCGTTTTCGGCGCTGGCCGATGCGGTCACGGATGTGATCGAGCGACAACTCGACGCCTTTATCGCGCGCGATATTGGCACGGCGTGGGAACAGGCAAGTCCGATGATTCATCGGCAAATGCGTGATCCGCGCACTTTTGCGGCGATGGTCGAGATGGGATATGCGCCGATCTGGAACAATGCGGATGCACGGTTTTCAAGCCGGACAACGCGCGATGGGCAGGTGCAGCAAGTGGTCGTGATCACCGACGACACCGGAGCCACGCAGGCGTTCGAATACGATATGATCGAGACGGGGGCGGGTTGGAAAATCAACGGGGTGCGCCCCGTGGAGATGCCTGACGCCGCAGTCTAAGCGTTGCGCCAAACGCCTTTGCGCCGCACGCCTGTATAAGGGTGGGGTAAACTCGATCCGTTATCTGTTTTTCATCTTAGGACATGTGCTCTGAGGGTCATGGCATTGCTATGGGCGTCAGACGTCATGGTGCCTTTTGGATGCGAAAGGGGTTCGGATGAACAAGGCCATTACAGACGGATTGGCGCTAATGCCGCCAGCATTTGCAAACGGATTGGACGTGTGGTCCACCGAGGACGGGACGTCAGGGTCCATCACATATGATAGCGTTGGCAATGCCGCGTTTGTCCCTGCGGACGGTGATTTTGGCGGCGCGATTGAAATCACCAAGCAAACGACAGTGACCAAGCTGCGCTATACGGGCGAGACGCCGTTGTTGCCGGGGGTGTATCTGCGCATCACCGCGCGGATCAAGGCAATTTCGGGCAATTTGCCCAACGTGCGCATTGCGGGATGGGCGGGCAATGCCGCCAGCAATCACGTTTCGGGCGTGACAGAAACCGGCCCCGAGGTGGCGCTTACGGCGTATGGTGAGGTTGTCGAAGTCTCTGCCATTGTGGGCTCTGGTGCGCGCGGTGGCGTCGATATGGTTTGGGGTTTGGATGCCGCATACGGCCATTTCGGCCTTGATCTAACCGGCGCCAACGGTGGCACGGTGCGGATTGACGATATTCGAATTGAGGATGTGTCGGCCTTCTTTTTTGCACAAAGTAGCGGTGTGATCGACGTGCGTGACTACGGCGCGGTCGGCGATGGCGTGAGCGATTGCGCGGATGCGTTCGAGGCGGCGGATAATGCCGCGAACGGTCGCAAAATTATTGCGCCTGCGGGGACGTATTATATCGGGTCCAATCTAAGCCTTGTGCATGAACCGATCTTTGAGGGCACTGTGGTGATGCCTGATGAGGCCTATTTGGCGCTGCGGCGCGGGTATCATCTCAACACCTATATCGATGCATTCGGCGACGAAGTTTTGGCGTTCAAAAAGGCGTTTCAGGCGTTGTTGAACTTTACTGATCATGAGGCGCTTGATCTATGTGGCCGGCGCATTGAAATTGATGCGCCGATTGATATGCATGCTGTTGTGAGCAACAAAAACACCTTTGCCACGCGCCGCAAAATCTACAACGGGCAATTCAACGTTCAGGCCTCGCCCAATTGGGATGCGGTGAGCGTGTCCTCGCAGGCGCGCTATTCCACGGCCAATGAGTTCGAGCTAACGGATGTCGCCAATATTGCGAATATCCAAGTTGGCAGTCTCATCACGGGGAGCGGCGTCGGGCGCGAGGTCTATGTCAAATCGGTCAATGTCGGCGCACAGACGTTGGAGTTGAGCCTGCCGCTTTGGGATGCCAGCGCAAATCAAAGCTACACGTTCACGCGCAATCAATACGTGCTCGATTTTTCAGGCTTCACCAAACTGTCGCAGCTTGAGATTATCGAGGTGGAGTTTTTGTGTAATGGCCACGCATCTGGCATTATGTTGGCCCCCGAAGGGATTTCATTTGCCTTCAAAGACAGTCACATCAAATCACCGCTTCAGCGCGGGATTACCTCCATCGGGCGGGCCTGTCAGAACCTCACGATTGATGGCTGTCAGTTCGTTTCCAACGAGGGGGGGGTCGACGCGGATCAACGCACGTCTGTGGCGTTTAACGTCAATGCCAACGATCCCAAAATTCGCAATAACCGGTTTGTGTTGTTCGGTCACACGGCGGTTTTGGCGGGCACGGGCAACCTGTTTGTGGGCAATCATTGGTTCCAAGGGGACTATCAATCCGACAGTCCGCGCGTGGCCGGTCTGGTGTTCACCGCGATGAACGTCAAATCCATCATTACGGGGAACTACATCGACAACTGCTTTGTCGAGATGACCAACGAACATGATATTGCGCCTGACTTTAGCTCCGAGTTCTCATTCGGGGGGCTGACGATTACGGGCAATATTTTTGTTGCGACCGATGCGGCGCCATGGACGTCATTCATTGTGTTTACGCCACGCGGATCGGGCCATTTCATCAACGGGATGTCGGTGCAGGGCAACACGTTCAAGGCGATCAACGGCTTTTTGGACCGCATCGACCATGTGGATACAACGTTTGCGGATCTGGACTATGGGCGGATGCGAAATATCGTGTTTGAGGGCAATACGTTCAACGGAATTTCCGAGTTGACGTTCAATCCGGTCTCGCTCGATTTCACACAAGCAACAGCATCGGAGAACTGGGTTCTTGATCCGTCCGAGTATCTGCCATTCGGGGGATGGGCGCGCACGGTGGAGAGCATCGTGTTCAATGGCGAGATGACGGACAGCAGCGGACAAACGGCATCCGCGATGCCCTATGTCACGTCCAACTATGGGACGAGTTCGAACCAGATCCGCCTGACCTTTCCGCAAGCCACACGTGGCACGGTTCAAATGTCTGTGCGGATGGATCGCCCGATCTAGGTCTGTTTGACTATCTTAAAAAGCGGGGCCAATCCATTGCTGTGGGTTGGCCCTATTGTGTGGCATAGGAGTGTGCGGTTGCGACATCGCTATGTGAAATTTTGCGCAGTAGCCTGTGGCGGCGTCCGCGCGTAAGTTGCAGATATGAACACGCCAGATGATTATCCATTAGACAGCCGTGAGGGCTTGCCCGAGGCGCTTCAGGTGCTGTTGGCCGACTATCCAAAAGCGGGATGGGAGGCGCATCCGAATTTTTCGGGGCTTGTGGCGTTTTGGTTGGAACGGCATATGATGTTTCGCAACGTGCTCGGCCTGTTAGAGGCGGATGTGCAGGCGCGCATAGATCGTTCAATTGATCCGCAAACCTATGCCAAGCGATTGGGCCGGTACGGTAGCAATTTGGTTCAGGGGCTTCACGGTCACCATCAGATCGAAGACGGGCACTATTTTCCAATTCTAAAGGGATTGGATGCCCGGTTGGAGCGCGGGTTTGAGATTCTTGACCGTGATCACCATGCGATGGATGGTTTGTTGGACCGGTTTGCACGATCTGCGAATGCGGTCCTGTCCGAAGGCGATGATGATCGCGCGCGGGAACACACCGTTCGTTTCGGGCGCGAGTGTGCGGGGTTTGCGCGTATGCTACATCGGCATCTGGATGACGAGGAGCAGATTATCGTGCCCGTCATTCTCAAAAATGGTGCGGCGGGATTGGCGTGATGCCAGATCGAGTGTGATCGTCAGGCGTCCCGTTTTATGCTGCAACACCCTGTGAGCGGGCTTGCTCGGAAATGCGATAGCCAAGCCCCCAAACCGTTTCCAACATGTCGGCCTCTCCCCCACAGGACTCGATTTGCTGGCGAATACGCGATAGATACACGTTGATGATCCGCGCATCCGGCTCGTCATCCCAAGCATACAAATGGGCCATGAACGCCTCTCGGGTCACCAGGCGGTCGCGGTTGAGCACGAGCATTTCGAGGATTTCGTATTCCTTGCGTGTGAGATGCAAGGTGTTGCTGCCAATACTCGCGCGGTTGAGGTCGGTGTCGAGTGTCATCGACCCAACTTTCAAAAGGGCGGAGGAATATCCCGATGTGCGCCGTACCGCAGCTTTGATTTGAGCGGCGAGAAAATAGGGGTCTACGTCACCCGTCAGGACGACATCCGCGCCCAACTCATAGGCGCGACTACGGGCGTCCCAATCTTCGGTGTGGGACAAAACATAGATCGGCATCAGGGGATGACGCTCGCGCAGATCGGCGAGCAATTTATGTCCGTCCATGTCGGGAATATCCAGATCGAACACGATCGCACTTTGCTCCCCGAATTTGGCGAACTCCAACAATTCTGTGCCATCATTGACGCGTGTGACAAGCAAGCCAGTGTCCGCAAGGCCAGCGCCCGCAGTCATAGCGTTCCAGTTTGTTTCAGCGAGAAGTACGCGCATGATCGAAGTCCTTTCCAACGCATGCCACACACGTGTGGCGGTGATCCATTCTGGAAGTGACAAGCGGCGTTTTGCGCGCAACGTGACCGAGAGGCAGCGCGGCGAAGGGGGCTGTTCATCAGTCGAAACAATTTTAAGCATCGTCGTTAAGGGCGAAGCAAGTGATTGTTATGGTTAATAAAAAATACAATATCAATTGTGTCGAAAGCCAGTCTGCGACTCACCCAATTGTGCAAAATATATGGCGCGAGGGCGGTGAATCTACGGATATTCTCAGCGTATTTATAGTAAATACGACGGGGCTGAGATCCAAAAGCGCAGCCCTTAAAGAGAATCATCATTCCCGCACTGTGTCTATAGGAATGTGATCATATGCGCTGACACAGAGTGTTCTGCGTGTTAAGTTTAACCTGCGCGCGAGAGAGACGAATGGTGCACGGACGGGGCGCATGAGCCACGACACAGCCATTCAAATTGTCATGCAAGATGCACAAGGAGTACACAGATGCGACTTTTGACAGCTGCACTAATCGTAGCGGCGAGTGCCGCAAGTGCCGATCCCGTTGGGATTACCAAAGATATGATGAGCGTGACGGTGCCGACCGGCGCGGGTCCGGTGGAGATTTCACGCATCCAAGATAATGCAGCGCTGATTGAGGGTGATTTCGCCCAAATCGCGCGACCTTGCCCGAGCTTTTGCATTCAACCGATGGTGCCCGCCGAGGGGGTGACACCGATTGGGGAACTGGAGATGCTCGGATTTTTGAACGACCCTGATGTGATTGTTGTCGACGGGCGCGTTCGGTCGAACTTCGCCGGTGGCGCGATCCCCGGCGCGATCAACATCCCCTATACCGAGGCCGCCGATCGTTTGGGCGAATTGGGATGCGAGCCTGATTTCGAAGGGTTCATTTGCGAGGGCGATGCAGTTAAATCTGTGGCGCTCTATTGCAACGGACCATGGTGCGGCCAATCCCCGACAGCGGCACGCCGCATGATCGAAGCGGGATTTCCAGCAGAAAAAATCTACTACTACCGCGCAGGGATGCAAGGCTGGCGGATGTTGGGGCTGACTGTGAGCCAATAGGAGATGACAGGCGGGGCGTTTACATCAAGCACCTCGCCTATCAACAATGCTACACACGTGCAGGCCTACCTCCGCCCCCCACGTTTTCCTCCGCGCATTCCGCCTCGGCCTCCTGTGCTGCGGCCAGAGGCTGTTTTCGCGTCCCCTACAGCTGCGTCAACGGCGGATTGGCGCGCCAGTGGGTCGTCGGAAATTGTGAGCTCGACCGCTTCCAAGCGTTGCACTTCATCGCGCAGGCGTGCGGCCTCTTCAAATTCCAAATTCTCTGCGGCTTTGCGCATATCGCTGCGTAGCCCGTCCAGAACAGCCTGAAGATTTTGGCCCGCCATCGGGGTGTCTATCGTTGCGGTGACGCGGTTCATATCGACATCGCCTTTGTAGAGGCCTGCCAAAATGTCCTCGACGTTCTTTTTGACGGTTTGCGGCGTGATGCCGTGTTTGACGTTATAGGCCATCTGTTTTTCGCGGCGCCGCTCAGTCTCGCCCATGGCGCGTTCCATCGATCCGGTGATGCGGTCGGCATAGAGGATCACGCGGCCTTCGGCGTTGCGCGCCGCGCGGCCGATGGTTTGAATGAGAGAGGTTTCGGAGCGCAAGAAGCCCTCTTTGTCCGCGTCCAAAATAGCAACGAGGCCGCATTCGGGAATGTCCAAGCCCTCGCGCAGCAAGTTGATGCCGATGAGCACATCGAACGCGCCGAGACGCAAATCGCGCAAGATTTCAATCCGCTCGATCGTGTCGATGTCCGAGTGCATGTAGCGCACGCGAATGCCCTGTTCGTGCATGTATTCTGTGAGATCCTCGGACATGCGTTTGGTCAGGGTGGTGACGAGAACACGGTAGCCCGCCGCCGCCTGTTTGCGCACTTCGTCGAGCAAATCGTCGACTTGTGTTTCGACGGGGCGGATTTCCACAACAGGGTCCAAAAGGCCGGTGGGGCGAATGATCTGTTCGGTGAACACCCCGCCCGTTTGTTCCAACTCCCACGCCGCTGGGGTTGCGGAGACAAAGACGGATTGCGGGCGCATCGCGTCCCATTCCTCGAACTTGAGCGGGCGGTTGTCCATGCAGGAGGGCAGGCGGAACCCGTGTTCGGCGAGGGTCATTTTGCGTCTAAAGTCACCTTTGTACATGCCGCCGATTTGCGGAACGGAGACGTGGCTTTCGTCGGCAAATACGATGGCGCTATCGGGGATGAATTCGAACAATGTGGGGGGCGGCTCACCGGGGGCGCGGCCCGTGAGGTAGCGCGAATAGTTCTCGATGCCGTTGCACACACCTGTGGCCTCCAACATCTCGATGTCGAAATTACACCGTTGCTCAAGGCGCTGTGCCTCCAACAGTTTGCCCTCGTTGTTGAGTTGATCAAGGCGCATGCGGAGTTCTTTTTTGATGCCTTGCACCGCTTGTTTCATCGTCTTTTGCGGGGTGACGTAGTGTGAGTTGGCGTAGATGCGGACCTGTTTAAACGTATCGGTTTTTGCACCTGTGAGCGGGTCAAACTCGGTGATGCTTTCCAATTCTTCGCCAAAGAACGACAGTTTCCACGCGCGGTCATCCAAGTGGGCGGGCCAGATTTCGAGGGTGTCACCGCGCACGCGAAATGTTCCGCGTGCAAAACCGTGATCATTGCGTTTGTAGGCCTGAGCGATCAAGTCGCCCATGACCTCGCGTTGGTTGTATTCGTTGCCGACCTGCAAATCTTGGGTCATGGCGCCATAGGTTTCGGCGCTGCCGATGCCGTAAATGCACGACACAGAGGCCACGATAATCACATCGTCGCGCTCCAATAGCGCGCGGGTGGCCGAGTGGCGCATCCGGTCGATTTGCTCGTTGATCTGGCTTTCCTTCTCGATGAAGGTGTCGGAGCGCGCAACATAAGCCTCGGGTTGGTAGTAGTCGTAATAGGACACAAAGTACTCAACGGCGTTGTCAGGAAAAAAGCCTTTGAATTCGCCATAAAGCTGCGCCGCGAGTGTCTTGTTCGGGGCGAGAATGATGGCGGGGCGTTGTGTGGCCTCGATCACCTTGGCCATGGTGAATGTTTTGCCCGTGCCGGTCGCGCCCAAAAGCACCTGATCGCGTTCGCCCGCGTTGATCGCGGCGCTAATTTCCTTGATCGCGTTGGGCTGATCCCCTGCGGCCTCGAATTGTGTATTGAGCACAAACCGTTTGCCGCCTTCCAATTTGGGGCGGTTTTTCACATCGGGGGCAGGGGAGTGTAGGATCGGTTGGTCCATGTGTGGTCCTTCGCGCGGGTCGGGAAATGGCACAAAACGCAGGGCCTATAGGTGATCTCTTTTTGTTCCTGTTTCAAGGGCGCGCGGGGCGGACGGGCAAAGGTTAATCAATCATTACCCGTTTTAAGATACTTTTAGGTGTTAAATACAACCTAAAGTAAATTTAAATGTTGATTTGTACTTAAATCTACGGCTAGGGTGTAAGGGCAAGCAGCAAAACGACTGATCCGGTTTCGGGTGCAACACCCCACCCACCCCACGCTCCCGACCCGAAACCGGACAGTCATCCCCCCCGTTTTAAACGCGACATCGAGATGCAACGCCTTTTGCTATGTTTGGCTCGTGCAGGGCGTGCATGGTCCAAACATCAACGGAGGGCTTGAAACAGGCGGCGGAACCGAGGATAACCCAATCAGCAACAACAAGGAGTCGTCGATGCGCGCTCGTATTTATCAGCCCGCCCGCAACGCCATGCAGTCTGGCCAAGCTAAAACCAAAGAATGGGTTTTGGATTTCGCCCCTGCGTCGGCCCGCGATATCGACCCGCTGATGGGGTGGACCTCGTCATCGGATACGCAAACGCAAGTGCGCATGAAATTCGATAGCAAAGAGGCCGCAATCGCATACGCGACCGAGCATGGCATCGACCATGTGGTCCAAGAGCCGCACAAACGCGCCCACAATGTGCGCGCGGGCGGCTACGGCGATAACTTTGCTACCAATCGTCGTCAGGTCTGGACGCACTAGCGGACACCACAAAAGGGCGCAGCGCGTGACGGATCGCCGTTGCCTGCGCCTGATTATACCGACAATCCCAAACCTTCCAAAGGGCGGCCCAACGGTCGCCCGTTTTATTTGAGGCGTAGCTATGACAATCACCCACCTTGTGACCCATTCTGGCGGCTTTCATGCCGATGAACTTTTGTCGTCGGTGATCCTGACACGCCTCTTTGCGGATGCACAGCTTGTCCGCACGCGCGATAAGGCATGGATCACACCCGCCGAGGGTCGGATCATTTATGACGTTGGCGGCCAGTTTGATGCGGATGCGCGGATTTTCGATCACCACCAACGCCCCAACCCGCTGCGTGAGGATGGCCAGCCGTATAGCTCGTTTGGTCTGATCTGGGCGCAGTACGGCGGCGATTATTTGCGCGCGATGGATGTTCCCGAACACGATATCGAGGCGATTCACGGCTCGTTTGATCGCGGGTTCGTTCTGCCGGTCGATCTGGTCGACAATGGCGCGGTGAATGCGTCGGAGGCGGGGCCGTTGTTTTCGGGTTTGACGTTGCCTGTGTTGTTGGAGAGCCTCAAGCCGGTGTTTGATGACACCGAAGAGGGCGTTGAAGATCGTGCTTTTCTGGCGGCGCTCAGCGTGGCGCGGGCGTTCGTCGAGGCACAAATCAAACGCAAAGCCGCGAAATACCGCGCAGAGGCGATGGTGCTTGCCGCGATAGAGGCCGCAGGAGAGGGGTTTATCCTTGAGCTGCCGATGGGCATGCCGTTTCGCGCAGGTGTGGAAAAAGCGGGTGCAGATCATTTGTTGTTCGTTGTCCATCCGCGCGGGGGTGATTGGACGCTGACAACCATCAGGGTTGGGAATGACACGTTCGAGGCGCGCGCTGATTTGCCTGCGGCATGGGCGGGTTTGACCGATGCGGCGTTAGATGCGGCGGCGGGTGTGAGCGGTGCCAAGTTCTGTCACAACGGGCGCTTTATTGCGGTGGCCAGCACGCGGGAGGCTATTTTGCAGATGGCAGAGCTTGCAGTGGTTGAGGCGCAGGCTAACGCGTGATGCCGCCGGCGTGGTGTGACATTGCGATGACCTGCGCCGAGTTTCGCTAGGCATTGCCGCAATCACCCCGTATGAAATTGTATCGAGAGAGCAAATAGTGCTCAGGGATAGGAAAAGAGGTCGACATGTTCGTACGCTGCGCGTTTTTCAAAGGCAAAATTAAATCGGGCATGGAAGAGGCGTTCCATGACCATTGGCGCGAAAACCTTGTGCCGCTTTGGAGTGCCTTTCCAAATCTCAAGGAATTGCGGGTTCACCGCGAGGTCGAAAGTGATGATCCCGAAAGCCCGTTCCCCTTGGTTATGGCGATGAAGTTTGAAACGCGCGATGATATCGAAGAGGCGCTTGCCTCCCCGACACGGTGGGCGAGTAAGGAAACGTCGAAAAAACTGTTCGAGATGTTTGACGGTCATGTCATTCACACGGTTTTCGCGGCGGATCAATTCGACCCGACCGCGCTCTAATCACGGTTTTACATGCTTTGTGCATATCTGCCCGCGCGTGAGTTTTCATGCGCGGGTTTTTTTGGGTCAGTACGCCAATAGGGCACGGCCATAGAGCATGCCAAAGGTGCGGCGTGCGCTTGGGCGTATCTATCTCATATATAAGGGGTAATGGTAGCGGAGGAGGGATTTGAACCCCCGACACGCGGATTATGATTCCGCTGCTCTAACCAACTGAGCTACTCCGCCAAAGTGGGGCGTAAGTAGTCGGCCACGCGCAGGGGGTCAAGAGGGAAATTGCGTGTTTTTGCCAGTTCTCACATCGCACCGTGCTTGTTGCGATCGCGGGCTTGTCCTAGTTTGCCGTAAACCTGCGGCGAGGGATGAGCATGACGGTCAAAAAGTGGGACTTCTGGATTGATCGTGGGGGCACCTTTACGGATGTTGTCGGGCGAGATCCGCGTGGTGTTCTGCACAGTCACAAACTGTTGTCGAACAATCCCGAACGCTACCGTGATGCCGCCGAACAGGGGGTGCGTGATCTGCTTGGGTTGGACGCACAGCAACCGATTCCAGATGGTGCGATTGCATCGGTGAAGATGGGCACAACGGTCGCGACAAACGCGTTGTTAGAGCGCAAGGGCGAGCGGGTGTTGTTGATGATCACCCAAGGATTCGGGGATCTGTTGCGCATTGGCTATCAAACACGTCCCGATCTTTTTGCGCTCGATATCAAACGCCCTGATTTGTTGTATGAAACGGTCGCCGAGGTGCCCGAGCGCCTTGCCGCTGATGGCTCGGTTGTGACGCCCTTGGATGAGGGGGCGGCGCGTGTCGCGTTGCAGACCGGATATGATGCAGGACTACGTGCTGTGGCGGTGGCGTTTGTCCACGCCTATTTTGAGCCTGCGCATGAGCGGCGTGTGGCGCAGATCGCGCGCGAGATCGGCTACACCCAAGTCTCGACCTCACATGAGGTGTCGCGACTGGCCAAACTGGTGTCGCGTGGCGATACAACCGTGGTTGACGCCTATCTCTCGCCAATTTTGCGGCGCTATGTCGAGCAGGTGTCACAGGCGTTGTCGCTTGGTGCGGCGTGCGAGCGATTGTTGTTCATGCAGTCCAACGGCGGATTGACCGATGCCGCGTTGTTCCAAGGGCGCGATGCGATCTTGTCAGGGCCGGCGGGCGGGATCGTCGGTATGGTCCGCACAGGACAGGCGGCGGGGTTCGATCGCTTGATCGGGTTCGATATGGGTGGCACGTCTACGGACGTCAGCCATTACGCGGGCGCGTTCGAGCGCAGTTTCGAGACCGAAGTGGCGGGTGTGCGGATGCGCGCGCCGATGATGGATATTCACACGGTGGCCGCAGGTGGCGGGTCGGTGTGCGCCTTTCGTGACGGGCGATTACAAGTCGGCCCCGAAAGTGCGGGCGCCGATCCCGGTCCCGCGGCTTATCGCCGTGGCGGGCCATTGACGGTTACCGATTGCAATGTGTTTTTGGGGAAGCTTTCGCCCGATCATTTCCCGCCCGTGTTTGGTGTCGAGGGTGATCAGCCGCTTGATGTTGACGCCGCGCGGCGTGCCGTCTGTGGCGTCACCAATGCGATCAATGAGGCGACATCCCAAGAGCTTAGTCCAACTGCGGTTGCCGAAGGGTTCCTTAAAATCGCGGTTGATAATATGGCCAACGCGATTAAGAAAATATCGGTCGAGCGCGGGCATGATGTGACTGAATATGCGCTGCAATGCTTTGGCGGTGCGGGCGGGCAACATGCCTGTCTGGTGGCCGATGCGCTCGGAATGCGCCGTGTGTTGATCCATCCGTTTGCGGGGGTTTTATCGGCTTACGGTATGGGGTTGGCCGAGGTGCGCGCGCTGCGTGAGCGGCAGGTGGACCAGTCATTGTCGGCGCTAGACGCGGTGCACGATTTGGTCCGTGACATGGCGGCGGATGCCGAGCATGAGGTGGCAGCCCAAGGGGCCAGCAAGATTGACACACGCACCCGCGCCCACCTGCGGTATGACGGGTCGCACCAGACGTTGGATGTGGCGTTTGAAGATGCCGCATCCATGACGGCGGCGTTTCACGATGCACACAAAGTGCGGTTTGGGTTTGCCCGTGAGGGGCGCGCCGTGATCCTTGATATGGTGGCGGTTGAGGCGGTTGGCGACACGGGCGAAGCCCCTGTGGCGGTCGCAATGGCTGAGGGGGCAAGTGCACCTATGGCCCATGTCGATGTGCGTGCAGCGGGCTGGGGGCATGTGCCTCTTTATGCGCGCGGCGCTCTGGCCAGACAGACCGTGATCAAAGGCCCCGCAATCATCACCGAACCCACAGGCACCAACGTGATAGAGCCGCATTGGACCGCGCAGCTCGATACGCTGGGCAATCTTGTCTTGAGCCGCGATGATGTGGCGCGGTCGGATGACGTGTCTGGAGCCGAGGCTGATCCTATTTTGCTTGAGGTCATGTCCAACCTGTTCATGTCTGTGGCCGATCAGATGGGGGCAACCTTGGCCAATACGGCGTGGTCGGTGAACATCAAGGAGCGGTTTGATTTTTCCTGTGCTATCTTTGACGCGCATGGGCACTTGGTCGCGAACGCGCCGCATGTGCCTGTTCATCTCGGGTCGATGTCCGACAGTATTCAGACGATAATCCGACTTAATGCCGACGCCGCTGATGGCGATGCGTTTGTACTCAATTCACCCTATCGCGGCGGGACGCACTTGCCCGATGTCACTGTGGTCAGCCCTGTGTTTGTCGCGGGCAAACCTGCCTTTTGGCTCGGTGCGCGCGGGCATCATGCGGACATCGGCGGGCGCACCCCCGGATCGGCCCCGCCCGACAGTCGCACCATCGACGAAGAGGGGGTTTTGATCGACAACGAGCGGCTTGTCGCGGCGGGTGAATTCCAAGAGGAGTTGATGCGCACGGTCTTGGCCGCGGCGCGATACCCCGCACGCAACATCGATCAAAACATTGCCGATCTTCAGGCGCAAGTGGCCGCGAATGAAACGGGCAAGCGCGCCTTGCTCGACGTTGTTGCACGCTACGGGGTCGAGGTCGTCACCGCCTATATGGGTCATGTCCAAGACAATGCAGAGGCCTCGGTGCGCGCAGTGATAGACCGCTTGTCTGATGGCGCATTTACCTATCCGATGGATGATGGCGCGCAGATCAAAGTGGCGGTGCGCGTGGACCGCGCGGCGCGGCGCGCCACGGTGGATTTTACAGGGACAAGTGCGCAGCACACGGGCAATTTTAATGCGCCCCTTTCGATTTCGCGCGCTGTTGTGCTCTACGTGTTTCGCACGCTTGTCGGCAAAAATATCCCGCTCAATGAGGGGTGTCTGGCGCCAATTGATATCATCGTGCCCGAGGGGTCGATGTTGAACCCACGTGCTCCTGCGGCGGTGATTGCGGGCAATACGGAGGTGTCTCAGGCGGCGTGTAATGCGCTGTTCGGCGCGCTTGGTGTGATTGCCGCGAGCCAAGGGACGATGAATAATTTCGTGTGGGGCAATGCGCGGTTTCAGAACTACGAGACGATTGCCGGCGGGACAGGGGCGGGGCCGGATTTTGACGGATGTGACGCGGTGCAAAGTCATATGACCAATACGCGGATGACCGATCCCGAAATCCTTGAGGCGCGGTTTCCTGTCCGGCTTGAAGAGATGTCTATTCGCCACGGATCTGGCGGTATTGGGGCGCAGTGTGGCGGGTGCGGCGCGGTGCGCCGATTGCGGTTTTTAGAGCCTGTGACCGTCACAACGTTATCGTCGCACCGCATCATTGCGCCCTTTGGGGTTGGTGGCGCGCAGGGGGGGCACGTGGGCGTGAACTACGCCATTTTGCCAAATGGCCGCCGCGTCGAATTGCGCGGCAATGACGAAATTGATCTCCCCTCAGGGGGCGTGTTCGTGATGGAAACGCCAGGGGGCGGTGGATTTTCGTAGCGTTCCCAAGGCGCGCTAAAACCTGCGCGCCTTGGGCTATGCGTGATCACGCTTTGGAAAAGCTCCAGACGGTTTCTTGGCGGTAGACATCGCCCGCGTTCAACCGACAGGTGGGGAACCCCGTTTGGTTCGGCCCGTCTGGCCAGCGTTGCGGCTCCAAAGCCATGCCGCAAAACGCGCCGTAGGGTTTTCCGGTCAGCCCGATACAGGGCGCCGAGGATTGCTTCCCCGCGTCATAGACTTGCAAGCCCGGCTCGGTGGTGTCGATCCGCAGTGTGACACCGCTTTGCCCCGTGAGTGTGCACGCGTGCTGTAGGGTGTCGCGTGGTGCATCGGACAGGCACAGGTTGTGGTCGATGCGCGGTGTTCCGTCGCCCACCGCGCGGCCAGAACGAAAGTCAAAGTCTGTGCCGTGCACGTCTGCTACGCCCGTGGGGATGAGGGCGCGATCAACGGGTGTGTAGCGGTCTGCGGGGATGGTCAATATATGCCCCGTAATTGTGGGTGTGCCATCGAGGGACCAATAGGAATGGTTGGCGATATTGATATAGGTGTCTTTGTCTGTTTCGGCCTCGATCACCAAACGCAGGTGTGCGGGGGCATCCAATGAAAAGCGTGCTTTTACAGTGCGATTTCCGGTAAACCCGCCTGTGCCATCGGGCAGCTCGAGCGTCATCGTCACAGCGTTATCTGTCGCGCTTTCGATCTGCCACACTTCTGTGTGCATCCCATGAGGTCCGCCATGCAGACATGTGGTGCCTTCATTGGCCTCAAAGCTGAGAAGATCGCCATTGAGCGGTGCGGACGCCCCTGCAATGCGGTTGGCGACGGGGCCTACGAGCGCGCCGAAATAGGTCATCGGTCCTGCGTAGGCTGCAATGTCCGTGGCCCCCAACGTAAGCGGGTATGGCACCCCTTTGAGGCGCACATCATGGATCGCTGCGCCAAGGGTCAAAAGGGTGACGCTTAGATCGCCCGCGTGTAGCGATACCGCCTCAACAGCGCGCCCATCCGGCGTTGTGCCAAAGGGGCGTCTCATAGAAAGACCTGATGTTCTTTTTGGCCCTTTGCCACGTTGTCGATGGCAAAAACCGCACCGTGTTCATCGCTTTTGGCGCGGTCGTCATCGGTGAGGTTTTGCTGTGCGGATGTCACGAACATCGTGGTGCCATCTGCGCCGCCAAACGCAGGGCATGACGATTGCAGTCCGCCCACGTCGATATAGCGCAGAACCTCACCCGTTGGGGCGTAACCGCACACGCGGTATGATCCCCATTGTGCGTTCCACAGGTTGCCGTCCGCATCAACAACGGATCCGTCTGGGTGGTTGGCGTTTGCGATAAATACCTCGGGTTTGCCGTGCGGCCATCCGTCATCATTGAGTGCTACCCGCATGATTTGATCGGTGCGCGTATCGCAAAAATAGGCGGTTGTCCCATCCGGAGAAAAGCAGATGGAGTTGGTGATCGTGATGTCGCCAAACAGCTTGCGCAGAGTGCCACGGTAGTAGCGGTAGATCGACCCCGCTTTCTCCTGTGAGGCTTTGCCCATCGTGCCAATCCAGAACCCGCCTTGGGGGTCGGCGCGGCCATCGTTGGACCGTGTGTCTGGATTGTCGGCCTCAAGCGCACACACAAAGGAGGTTTCGCCCGTCGCTATGTCAAAGGTCGACAGCGATGTTTCGGAGGCCATCAGGAGCGTGTTCTCGTCGACCCAGCCCGCCGCAGAGACATATTCGTCGAATTGCCATGTGACCGTTTCGTCATTCACGCGGGTGTGCAGACGCATGCCCATGATGTCGAACCAAAACAGTTGATTGCGGATAGGGTGCCACAGTGGCCCCTCACCAAGCTCGCAACGGGTTTCATCATAAATGTAATAGCTCATTTCACGGCCTCATCATAGGCGGCTACCATGGCGCGGGCGCGTGATGCGACCTCGTCGGCGGTAAACCCAGGTTTATAAAGTGCGGACCCCATGCCAAAGCCTGCGGCACCGGCGGCAATCCAGTCGGCGAAATCGTCAGGGTCGACACCGCCTACGGCGTACACATCGGTGTCGGCGGGCAGCACGGCTTTTACGGCTTTTAGTCCCTCGATGCCCAGCTTGAACGCGGGAAAGATTTTGAGCCCATCTGCACCAGCGCGCAGAGCGCTGAACATTTCGGTGGGGGTCAGGACGCCGGGAAACGATTGCATGCCGTGGGCTTTGGTGGCCGCGATAATGTCGGGGTTGGCATCGGGTGAGACAATGAGTTTGCCCCCTGCCGCTTTGACTTGGGCCACGTCCGACAGGGTCAACACGGTGCCTGCACCGATCAGGGCGCGATCACCGTAGGCATCGACCATTGCTTTGATAGACGCAAAAGGGTCGGGGGAGTTCAGCGGCACCTCGATACGGTCGATGCCCGCGTCGATGAGGGCGCCGGCGATTTCGACCGCCTCGGGTGGGGTCAGGCCGCGCAGAATGGCAATAATAGGTCGGCTCATGTCAGGTTACTCCGTCAGTGTGGCGTGGGCGGCTTTGAGCCCTGCGAGGGTCATCGTCGTGGCATCGGTCATAACGGCATCGACGCCTTGGGGTTTCAGAGCGCGCGCATACAGCGCACACAGTTTTTTGTCGCCGATCAGCGCCACAGGTTGGCCGAGCCAGTACGGTTTGCACGCGGCAATTTCAGCGCCGATCAAGAGGCCGGACAAGCGGGATTTGGCGGTGGCGTTGGTCATGCCATTGAGCAAGCCCTCGGCGCGCAGCGAAAACAGTTTGGCGGCAAGCTTTTCAGGGCGTGACAGGCTCTCGTCGACCGCGTTGTCAAAGGCGGACGCATCCCAGTCATCGCAGGTCACAGAGTGGCGCAATACGGTGTGATTGGACAGGGCCGCGAACATTTCCCCTGTCATCACGGTTTGGAACGATACGATTTCGCGCGCGCTCATATGGACCCATTTGGTGTGGCTCCCGGGCAGGACGACTACGCCGTCAAAGTCGGGATTGAGGGCTTGGAATCCAGCGATTTGGGTTTCCTCGCCGCGCATCACATCGGCGGGTGACATTTGGCAAACCCCCGGAAGGATACGCACATCAAGGCGCGGATCGGTGGTCGGCGCGTGTGTGAGTATGCTGGCGGTGGGGGCGCAGGGTGTGCGGGCGTAATCAGCCTCAATCCAACCTTGGCGCGCGCCAACCATACCACATGCAATCACGCGGGTTTTGCCCGCAGGGAGCCAATCCGAGATGAGGTCAAGAAGTGCAGGTTCAAATGCGTCTGGATCAAGCGATCCCATCCCGTTTTCGGAATGCGCCTCAGCCAGAAGAGTGCCACTTGTGCTCATGGCCCAAGCGCGCAGGGCGGTTGTGCCCCAATCGACAGCGATCCAGTCGGCTTTGATCATCAGCCTCTCCCTCGTGTTCATCTTGCGTGGTTTACGCACCGTTATTGCGCGGGCATCGCGCGCGTGCAATGCAGATAAATGAACAAGGGGCGTGTGGGCGTGCTCAGGAACGCAGTTCGGCGGGGTATCCGGCGTCTTGTAGGGCTTTCAGAACAGCCGCGTCTGTGGCGTTGGAGCGCACATCAATTTCACGGTTCTCCATATCGACCTCGATATCGACGCCATCATCAACAGCTTCGAGGGCCTGCAAGATGGAGGCGCTGCAATGGCCACACGTCATATCGGGAACTGAAAACACGGACATAGCGGGTTCCTTTTGATGTTTTGAAATGAGTAGCATATCGCCGGTGAAAGGCAATGCGTTCACTTTGTCGCGCTGCGTCTTGACGCGTGGCGACGTAGACACCTAGGTGGGGCAAGGAATTTAACCGAAAGAGGCCAACATGCACTCCGTCAGATTGAGCGTTGAGGGAATGACCTGCGCGTCCTGCGTGGGACGTGTCGAGCGGGCTCTTTTGGCGGCCGAAGGCATTCATGCGGCCAATGTGAACCTTGCCGTGGAGGCGGCGGAGATTACGTTTGAAGCGCCTGCGGACATGTCCAGTATTGTCGCAACCTTGGAAAAAGCGGGTTATCCCGCGCGAACGGAGGCTATCGTGCTCGATGTCGAGGGCATGTCGTGCGCCTCATGTGTCGGGCGGGTTGAGCGGGCTTTGGCGGATGTTGAGGGCGTGATCGCCGCATCGGTCAATCTGGCGGCAGAAACGGCGAGCGCTACGGTTTTAGCCGGAGTAACAGACGCGGATGCCCTATGCGGCGCGGTGGCGGGGGTCGGGTACACCGCCAGATCTCGCGCGCAAGATGCGCCACACGAGGATCGCAAAGCCGATGAGGCGCGCGGCTATTTGCGCCGGTTAATCGTTGCTGCTGCCTTCACATTGCCGGTGTTCGTCGTTGAAATGGGTGGGCATTTATACCCGCCTGTCCATGGTTGGATTATGGGGGCGATGGAGCACCAAACATGGCGGCTTATCCAGTTTTGGCTCACATTGGTCGTCTTGATCGGCCCTGCGCGCGGGTTCTTTTTAAAGGGGGTTCCCGCCTTGTTGCGCGGCGCGCCTGATATGAATTCGCTCGTGGCGATGGGGGCGGGGTCAGCGTTTGCCTATTCGTGCGTGACGACTTTTGCACCGTGGTATTTGCCGCCTGCCGCGCGAAACGTGTATTTCGAGGCTGCGGCGGTGATTGTGACGCTGATCTTGTTGGGGCGCTATTTAGAAGCGCGCGCAAAGGGGCGCACGGGCGAGGCCATTCGCAAACTGGCCGGGATGAAGGCCGTGACAGCCCGCGTAGAGCGTGACGGGGCGGTTGTTGATGTGGCCATTGGTGAGGTTGTCGTGGGTGATATTGTGCACCTGCGTCCCGGTGAAAAGGTTGCGGTGGACGGTGTTGTGATCAGCGGCGACAGCCATGTTGACGAGGCGATGATCTCCGGCGAGCCGCTGCCCGTGGCCAAGGGCGAAGGGGCGGCGTTGATCGCGGGTACGGTAAACGGCGAGGGGGCGATGAGCTACCGCGCGCTCAAGGTGGGCGGTGACACCATGTTGGCGCAGATCATTCGCATGGTCGAAGATGCGCAAGGGGCCAAGCTCCCAATTCAGTCTTTGGTTGATAAGGTGACGATGTATTTTGTGCCTGCTGTGATGGTGTTGGCCGCGTTGACTGTTCTGGTCTGGTTGGCCTTTGGGCCTGATGCGGCGTTGCAATATGCGCTTGTTGCGGGGGTATCGGTGCTGATCATTGCCTGTCCGTGCGCGATGGGTCTGGCCACGCCCACATCGATCATGGTGGGAACGGGGCGGGCCGCAGAGTTGGGCGTGTTGTTTCGCAAGGGTGATGCCCTTCAGGCGTTGCAGTCGGTCAAGGTGGTGGCGTTTGACAAGACCGGCACACTCACGATGGGCGCGCCCGTGGTGACGGATATCATCGCGCTGTTTGGCGATGAAAACACCGTTCTGGCGATGGTTGCCGCCGTGGAGGCAAAATCAGAGCATCCGATCGCGCGCGCCATTGAGCGGGCGGCGGCAGAGCATGACCTGACCCTGCCAGCGGTTGGTCGCGCCCGCGCGGTCGCAGGACACGGGGTGAGTGCGCAGGTTGGCGATCATCAGGTCTTGGTCGGCAATGGGCGATTGATGGTGCGCGAAGGCGTCGAAATGGCGGCTTTTGGCGCATCGTTAGAGATGTTGGAGGCGCAAGGGCGCACCCCTGTTTTGGTGGCGATAGACGGCGTGCCTGCGATGGTCCTTGGCGTGTCTGACCGTGTGCGTGCAGGGTCGAAAGAGGCGGTCGCGATGTTACATGCGCGCGGGCTATCCGTGGTCATGGTCTCGGGCGATACCAAGCGGGCGGCACGCGCGATTGCGGACGAGTTGGGCATCGATCGGGTCGAGGCGGAGGTGTTGCCCAAGGGCAAGGCCGAGATCGTCGCGGCATTGCGTGCACAGTTTGGCCAGATTGCATTTGTTGGCGATGGGATAAACGATGCGCCTGCGTTGGCCTCGGCAGATGTCGGGTTGGCCGTTGGGAGCGGCACTGATGTTGCGATTGAGGCGGCGGACGTGGTTTTGATGGGGGCGGACCCGCGCGCGGTGGTCACGGCGTTGGACCTGAGCCGCAAAGTGATGCGCAATATCCGCCAAAACCTGTTTTGGGCCTTTGCGTACAATGTCGCACTTATCCCGATTGCTGCGGGCGTGCTTTACCCGACTTGGGGTGTTTTGCTCTCTCCGATGCTGGGCGCGGGGGCAATGGCGCTCTCATCTGTCTTTGTGATCAGCAATGCACTTCGGCTGCGCGGTGTGGGCCGTGCTGGCTGACGTAAGGTCATAAAAATCATCCATTTTCGCTATCTTGCCTGATTGCCAATATGTCGTGTTCTTCTCCAAATCTTGGGAGCAGTCCGGGGTTTATGGCGCTATCTGGTAGCAAATAGGGCTTTTTTTGCCGAAATCGCAGAAAAATCTAGCAAGTGATTCGAGTATACGTTAGTTTCTAAGCTAGAGCGTAATGATAGCTGTGACCAAACTTAGGATACACGGCACATACTTGAGCAGAAGTGAATATGTATAATGGTAGGTTTGCAATTTACCGTCCGCAATAATGCGGGCGAAATCGACACAGGCAGTCTTTCTCTCGCGGGTGATGTCGAAGTCATCCGTATGGCGGGCATAGAAGACATTTCATTGAACACAACGCAGGCCGCGATTTCCGGTTATGCGCGCGACGGCGGGGATTTGATCCTCACGTTGGTCGGTGGCAAGGAAATTCGTCTCGAAGGCTTCTTTGTTGGCGGTGAAAAGGAGCTGTTGCTGTCCGAGCGCGGTTTTATCTCCGAGGTTGAATTTGCAGACACGGCTGAGGGTGAATTGCTGGCAAGTTACGGCGATGTCGATTTGTCGGGCAAGTGGAGCGAATACGACCAGTTGGTGTTCCTTGACCTTGAGCGGATCGAACCGGTTGTTGCGCCGATTGCCGCGCCATTGCTTGGCCCATTGTTTGGTCTTGGTGCAGGTGGTGCAGCTTTGGCGGCTGGTGCGCTCGCGAATGGTGATGGCGGTGGAAGTGATGGTGGTGGTGGTGGTGGCGGGTCTGCGCCCGACACATCTGCGCCTGATGTTGTCATTACGGACGGAACCGAAGGAACGGGTGCGATCGTCAATGGCGAGGGCTACGATAGTGGCAGCTTTACCATTTCGGGCGAGGGTGAGCCGGGTGCAACGGTGGATGTCACTATCAACGACACCACGGGTACAACCACGGTAAACGAGGACGGCACGTGGACTGTCGATTTCGACAGCGAAACGATTGAAGAGGGTGAATACACCACAGATGTCACCGTCACATCGACGGACGGGGCGGGCAACTCTACGACTGTGACTGATACGCTTTTGGTCGATACCGAAGCGGAAGACCTAACGTTTGATATGGTTGCTGGCGACAATGTCATCAATATCGACGAAGCCACAGGCGATGTGACCGTATCGGGAACCTCCGAAGCCGGCGCAACCGTTGTTGTCACAATGGAAGGTCAGCAGGTCGAAACGACCGTTGGCCAAGATGGCACATGGAGCGCCGTTTTTGACGGCACGCAATTCCCGTCTGGAACATACGATAGCACTATCTCTGCGACCGTTACGGACGCGGCAGGCAATGCGGCGAGTTATACGCATGACGTTCACGTCGACCTCGAAGGCGGCCTGACGGTGAACGCGGGCGGCGCGGGTGGTGACGGCACTGTAAACCTGTCTGAAATGAAAGAGAGCGTTGATTTGTCCGGCACCGGCGAGGCAGGCTCGACTGTGGTGGTGACGGTCGCGGGCGTATCGCGCTCGACAACTGTCGGTGAGGATGGAACGTGGACGGTCAACTACGCCAATGGTTCACTGCCCCAAGGCACCTATGACGCCAATGTGACGGCGGTGTCCACGGACGCGGCGGGCAATTCGTCGTCCACATCTGGCACATTCCATATCGACACTGAAATGGGTGTTGCGATTGATCCGAACCACTCGGGTGGCGACGAGATCGTGAACCTTTCGGAAAGCGGTCAACCGCTCACGTTCTCTGGCACAGCCGAACCCGGATCGATCGTTGTTGTCACGCTTCAAGGTGTGGAGATGACCACGGCGGCGGGCGCAAACGGCGTTTGGAATGTCACACTTCCGGCCGGTACGTTGCCTGCGGGTGAATACAACACAACACTCACGGCAGTTGCGACAGACGCGGCGGGTAACTCTGCGCAGTCAGCAACGTCTGTTCGTGTAGATACCGTGGCTGGCAATGTTGCCCTCTCGACCGGTCCGGTTGAGGGCGACAACGTCATCAACTTTGATGAGGCCGCTGATGGCGTCTGGATTACGGGTACGGCAACGCCGGGACTAAATGTGGTCGTGACGTTGGGCGATGCGTCGCACACGGTACGGGCCTCATCTGGTGGCTCGTTCGCGGTGAAATTTGCCGCAAGCGAAGTGGTCGCGGGCGAATACATGACCGAAGCTACGGCGACGATCACGGATGATGCGGGCAACACCAAAACGGTTACCCGCGCAATCGAAGTCGATACTTTTGTAAATGAATTCAATAACCTGTCTGATTTTGGCGGCTCCGATGGCGTTGTAAACAAAACAGAATCTGACAACGGTGTGAAACTGAACGGTCAAGTTGAGCCATATTCAGATGTGGTCATCACCGTGGGCGGGTCCGAGTTCTCGGTCACGGCCAATGGCACAGGTGCGTGGTCCTATACGCTTCCTGCGGGTACAATCCCTGCGGGCGAGGGCTTTGTTCCAATCTTGGTCGTAGCAACCGACCTTGCGGGTAACGAGGCACGTTTGTCCGACACGGTGACTTACGACACAATTGTGAACGAGCTTGGCATGGACGCCAATGTTGCGGGCGCGGATGGCGTATTTAACGGCGCGGAAATGGACGGTGGTCTGGTTCTAACGGGCGAAGTCGAAGCAGGGTCGCGCGTCTTTGTCACTATCGACGGCGTGCGCCAACAAGCAGAGGTGGACAGCAACGGCGGCTGGACCGTGACGTTTGAGGACGGTGTGATTGCGGGCGGCGAACGGTTCGCAGACGTGAAAATCGAAGCCATCGACAAATACAACAATACCTTGTCCGAGATGACACAGATCGAGATTGATACCATCGACACCGAACCCGTGGTCGAGGCGGTTATGCGCGACACCACCGGTGTACGGTCTGTTTCAATCGACGCTACGGCGGATGATGTCTCGGTCTTTTCTGTCACGGATGCGGGCCAAGTTACCGAAGTGGCCGCAACCGACATTGAGGTCGGCAGCGAAACTATGATGGTCTTTGGCAACAAGATCCCGAACGGGTCGCAAATCGTGTTGTCCTCTGAGGACACAGCGGGCAACCAATCTGATACTCTGTTTGTACTCGACACCACCAATGAACGCCCTGATGGCGCGATGTTCGATGTTGATCTCGACAATACCGGCCTTGACGGGTTCGAGCTTGGCGCGATTGATCTTCAGTTCGTCAACGGTGGTCAGGTCACGCTCAAGGCCGCTGACATGGATCGTTTGGCGGGCGTGGATGGTGCGATCACCATTCATGGCGGCGAAGACGACCGTGTGATCCTCGAGGGTGCAACGAACACAGGCCAATCGACGCAAATCGATGGCGCGACCTACGATGTCTATACATTGGGCGACGAGGGTCAGGTTCTGGTAGATCACGATATCGAAGTGGTGCTCCCGTAAGGACGTCTTGTGTCTTTTCGGGGTCAGTTCACGCAGGTGTTGAGTGAGGGTGTCATGCGCAAGGGTCTTTCAGTTTGTATCTTTATCGGGGCAACCACTGCTCTGTCTGGATGTATGGATGCGCCTTTGATGTCCAAACTCTCCGATGTCAAACCTGTGGCGTTTGTACGTGACCAAATGGCGGCTCCGGCCCCGATGGTGACGGGTGCGCCGCAACTTGCGGCGGCCAATTCTGATAGCGGATCCGAGATCATTTCGGGCCTGATTTCGCGGCGCAGTGTGTTGGATGCAGGCTCGCCCTATGACACGTTGGCATCGACGTTGCTTGAAACCTCATCAGGTGTGGCGCAGGCAGAGTTGCGTGCGGCCAAAATGCGGTCTGTGTCGCGTGATAAAAACTGGCTTCCCACGATTGGCCCTTCCATCTCGTTGACGTCATTGGGTGAATTCGCGGCCGGGTTATTGGTCAATCAGGTGTTGTACGACAACGGCAAGAAAAAGGCCGAGCGCGAATTTGCTGCCGCCGATGTCGAAGTGGCTGCGGTTGTCTTGGCTCAAGATGAAAACGACCGCGTTCATTCGGGGCTGGAGCTACTGGTTGTCGCCGCTGAGGCGCGCGAAAAAACCGCGATGGCGCAAAGTGGTCTAGGGCGGATGCGCGAGTTCAACCGTGTGGTTGGCGAGCGCGTGCGCGGGGGGCTTTCCAGTCTTGCTGACGAGCGTGTGGTGCATTCCAAAATCTCCGAGATGGAGCACGAGGCCGCGACCCACAGCGAGGCGCGTGATAGCGCGATTTCCGAATTGCGCTCTATGATGTCGGGCCACTCTGTGCCTGAATTGAGCGCGCCAAGTGGGATCAAATTGGCGTCCTCGTCCCTTGAGACATTGGATGTGGTGCGCGCACGGGCTGAGGCCAAACGCGCCTCTGCGGAGGCCCATGTGGAGCGTGCATCCTTGTTGCCCACTTTGTCCGCAACGGGATTGATTGGTAAGAATAGCTCGGCTGCTTTGGACTATGAGGGCAGTGGCCTAGGCCTTGGCACGCGCGCCGAAATGGAAGCGAGCAAAGCACGCGAGGGGGCGGCTCTCGCCCTTGTCGGTCGCGCGCAAGAGACCGCAGCGCGTCAGCGTTCGAGATTGGACAGCAGCCTACAGGCGTTGAGCCGCAAGGAGCGGGACGCCGCCGATCTGGTACAGCAATCACGTGCAAATTACCGCCTGTTCCAAGACCAATTCGAGGCCGGCAAAAAGACGGTCATGGATGTGTTGAGCGTCTATGAGCAGATGGTACGCGACGAGTTGAAACACATCGATGTCAAATACGAGATCGTGCAAACGCAATTGGAAGCGGCCCGTTTGGCTGGTGTCTTGGCGAACGGAGCAGAGATTTGAGCCGGGGTAGCAAATTGGCATTCAAGATTACGTCGGCGCGCCCTGTGGCGCCCAAAGACGTGTCAAACAAAGCCAAAGCCCCGAATGCCAAAGTCGGACCAATGACAGTCCATTTGGGTGGGCGGCCAAAAGCCGTGCCTGTGGCGGTGATCCCCGAGGTTGAGATCGTTGATCCGCACCTCGACAAGAAACGTGCCGCCGCCAAAGCGGTGCGGGCGATGGCGGCAAAGTCCGCCAAAGACGCCAAGGAGCGCGAAGAGCATCTTGCACGCGAGCAGGCCGAAGAGCGCCGTGCGCGTGAGGCCGCGAAAACCCAGCGATTGGCCCGTGCACGCGCCGCCACCGATGGGGGGGAGCCGCTCAAGAAGGACGCTGCAACCGTCAAAGCCGAGGCAAAGGCACGCATGCAAGCGCGGGCGCAACAAGCGGTCACAGTCGATCAGCCTGTTGTGGAGGCACCCGCGCCGCGCGCCCCCGAGGTTGCGCTACAGCCCGCGCCTCAACCCGTTGCCCCGCCTCAGATGGCCGCACCAGCTCAGCCACAAACTCGTCCCGAGCCTGTAGTGTCGCCAACGACAACGGTTATGCCTGTCGCACCCGCGATCTCAAAGCAGACGGTGCAGCGCGCGGAGCTTGTCACGCTTTTGGCCTCACGGTTCGGCGTGTTGGCCACGGTCTCTGATGTGATTGATAGTTTCGGACCGCAATCGGGTGATATTGCCCCAGCCACACTGGCGCGCGCGTTAAAAGACGTGGGACTGGATTCACAGGTTGCAACGGTGACAACGCTAAAGCCACGGCTGTGGCCCGCACTGGCGTATATGACATCGGGTCACATCGTTTTGGTTCTTGGGCAAGATAACGGCGTGCTCAAAATTCACGACC
This sequence comes from Celeribacter marinus, assembly GCF_001308265.1. GTDB lineage: Bacteria > Pseudomonadota > Alphaproteobacteria > Rhodobacterales > Rhodobacteraceae > Celeribacter > Celeribacter marinus. The sequence goes on along the minus strand of NZ_CP012023.1, from coordinate 2,759,635 downwards.
GCTCTGCGCCTGATCACACGGCCGAAGTGTTGGAGACGGAATTTGCGCCGTATTTTTCGGGCACGCTTGTGCGTGCGGGAAAGACACTTGATGCGCTATCGCGCTCTTATGTGCCGAACCTTGAGAGTGCGCATTGGTTTTGGGGGCAGTTCAAAGACTACAAACGCCAGATCGGTGAAATCGCTCTTGGGTCGCTTGTTGCCAACATGCTTGCCGTTGCTGTCGCGTTGTTCTCGCTACAGGTTTACGACCGTGTGATCCCGCATCAAAGCCAATCGACGCTTTGGGTTTTGGCACTTGGGGCGGGTGTGGCGATTGCGCTTGAGGCCGTTCTAAAACTTGCGCGTTCACGCCTTATGGATGGGTCGGGGCGTCAGATCGAAACCAAGGTGCAGTCGCTTTTGATGGACCGGATTTTGGGGATGCGTTCGGATGCGCGCCCCACCACGTCCTCGGGGTTGTTTTCGGCCATGCGCGAATTTGGGTCGGTGCGTGAGTTTTTCACCTCGACCACGATTGGGACAGTTGCCGATATTCCGTTCATCTTTTTGTTTTTCGCGCTGGTGGCGTCGATCGCCGGACCTGTCGTCTTTTTGTTGATGGCGGGTGCGGTTTTGATGATCGTACCGGGGTACTTTTTCCAAAAACGGATGATGAAACTCACCAAAGAGACACAAGGTGCATCGGCGCAGGCCTCTCGGTTGCTCCATGAGGCAGTGTTCGAGCTGGACACGATCAAATCGCAGCGTGGTGAGGATCGGATCAAACGGGTTTGGGACGAGTTGAACCTGTTGTCATCGGTGAAATCATCGGAGCAACGCAAGCTGGCAGGCCTGTTGACGTTCTGGGCGCAAGCGGTTCAACAATTGACCTATGTGGCGGCCGTTGTGGCGGGAACATATCTGGTCTTTGCGGGCGAGTTTACCGTCGGGACGATCATTGCCACGGGCATTTTGACCTCGCGGACTCTTGCGCCCTTGGCACAATTGTCAGGCACGCTAGCACGGTGGAGCAATGTCAAAACGGCGCTAAACGGTTTGGATGCGATTGCGGATGCGCCACAAGAGAGCGACCCGACACGGAGCTATTTGCGCCGCGAGCATATCGCGGGCGACTTTGCATTGCGCGAGGTTCAGTTTCGATATGAGGCGGACGGCGCGCCTAGCCTTGATATTCCCGGACTTGATGTAAAGGCGGGTCAAAAGATTGCTCTGCTTGGGGCCAACGGGTCGGGCAAATCGACCTTTCTCAAGGTGCTTGCGGGGTTGTATTCGCCAAGCCAAGGTCGTGTGATGCTGGATGGCGCGGAGATGAACCAGATTGATGCGCGGGATGTTCGGCGCAATGTCGGATATCTGGGTCAGGATGTGCGTTTGTTCGCGGGGACACTGCGCGACAACCTATCGCTTGGCGGATTGCCGCACGGCGATGACCGGTTGTATTGCGCGCTCGATTTCGCGGGGCTTGGCGCGTTTGTGCGTAGCCATCATCGTGGTCTTGATCTCGAAATTCGCGACGGAGGCGAGGGGCTTTCGGTCGGACAGCGCCAGTCAATAGGTTGGGCGCGTTTATGGCTTCAAGATCCCAGTGTATGCCTGCTTGATGAGCCGACTGCGGCTCTTGATCAAGCGCTTGAGACCAAGTTGATCAAGCGGGTGTCCACATGGCTGGATCAACGCACTGCGGTGATCGCGACCCACCGGATGCCGATTGTTGAGCTGACGGACCGCGTGATGGTCTTTAAAGACGGTCGTATGATCGTCGATGGCCCGCGCGATCAGGTCACGGCGCATCTTGCCAAGGCCCAAGGGGGCGCAAGCTGATGGTTACGCTTGATAACGTCCTTGAAAAAGATCTCGACAAGCCGGGTTGGGTGATCCGCATCGCGGGCTTGGTTGTGTTGGTATTTATCCTTTGGGCCTCGATTGCGACAGTCGATGAGATTGTCCGATCTGATGGTGAAATGATTTCATCGTCGCGCTCGCAGATCGTGCAAAACCTTGAGGGCGGCATTTTGTCGGAGATGCTTGTGCGTGAGGGGCAAACGGTTGAGCAGGGGCAGATATTGGCCCGTCTGCAAGGAACCGAATTTCGCACCTCGACCGATGATCTCCAAGAGCAGTTGGATGCGCTAAGTGTGCGCCAGTTGCGCCTTGAGGCAGAGCTAGAGGGCGCTGATGCATTCGTAGTTCCGGATGATTTGGCGGGACGGGTCGAGCGGGTTTTGGCCTCTGAGCGCGCTCTTTTGAATGCGCGCACTGCCGACTATCTGGCACGCAAAGATGGCGCATTAGCGGTGTTGACACAGGCCGAGGCCGAGCGTTCCTTGATGGAGGATATGCTCACCAAAAACGTTGTGGCATTGATCGAAGTGACCCGAGCGCGCAAGGCGCATTCGGATGCACAGGCGAAATACAACGAGACGGTGAGCCAAGCCGAGTTGAAACGGGCTGAGGAATATTCCGATACGTTGCGCGAAATAGCCTCTGTCAAACAGGCGCTGACATTGGCGCAAGATCAGTTGGGCCGCACGGTGATTACATCTCCCATGCGCGGGATCATCAACGAGTTGACCGTGACGACCATTGGCGGCGTTATTCGCCCCGGTGAGGACTTGGTCCAGATCATCCCGATTGACGAAGAGTTGTTTATTGAGGCCAGAGTTCGCCCCGAAGATATCGCGCATGTCGAGCCGGGTCAGGCCGCGACGATCAAACTGTCGGCTTATGATTATACGATTTACGGTGCGCTCAAAGGCACGGTCAAAGTTGTGTCGGCCGACACGTTCAAGGACGAGCGCGATCCAAAGGCCGAACCCTATTACCGTGTGACGGCAACCGTTGATTTGGGCGGGCTGACAGACCGTCAAAAGAACATCGAAATCCGCCCCGGTATGCGTGCACAGGTGGAATTGCACACAGGCTCAAAGACGTTTTTGCAATATCTTCTTAAACCGCTCTACAAATCGCGTGAGGCCTTTCGCGAACCGTAAGAGCGCGGTAGGCTTGCCCGTATGAGTGAGCTTCCTATCAAAGACGCAGCAACCGTGATTGTGATCCGCAAAAGCGGGCTGGATGCGCCGCGCGTCCTTCTTGGGCAACGCGGTCATGGTGCCGTGTTTATGCCCGGAAAATTTGTGTTCCCCGGTGGGGCGGTGGATGCTGCTGATTTTGACACGCCTTTGCACGGTGCTATGTCTGCGGTGTGTCAGGCGCGATTGGCGCGTGAGGTTGATCCTGCGTTGGCGCATGCCCTTCCTGTGGCGACACTGCGTGAGTTGCGCGAAGAGACCGGTTTGGTGATTGAGGATGTCACAGGGCTTTCGTTTGTGTTTCGCGCCATCACGCCACCCAATCGCCCCCGCCGGTTTGATGCGCGGTTTTTCCTCGCTGATGCGTCCCTTATTTCGAGCGATATGGACGATTTTAGTCGGGCCGAGGATGAGCTATCCCATTTGCAATGGGTGACACTTGAGGCCGCGCGGACGTTTGATATGCCGTCCGTGACACGGATTGCGCTACGCGAGGTTGAGGCGGTGCTACGCGCGCCGCTTCCCCCCGCGCATGTGCCGTTTTACGATCATCGCGGCGCAGTGGGGTCAATACGCTCTCTGGTGTAGGCAGCGTTACAAGTGGTCATTGGCATCTTGGAGCAGGCGTTTGTGTTTGCGCATCTGGACAAGCATCTCGCCAAAGGTATTGATCCCTCTTTCTTGCGCCATGCGCACCATTTTGATGAACACATCTGCGGTGGCAACGGTGTCTCCCATGGCAGTGTGGCGCGCTTCGGGCGCTATGCGCACGCCCAGACGATCGCAAATGGCGTCAAGTGTATGATCCTGACTTTGGCCAAAGACCACCGCGGACAGCAGCACGGTATCAAGAACGGGATTGGTGAATTTTGCGCCGATGTCGGCCTCGTGACGGCGCAGGAATTCTAGATCAAATGGTGCGTTGTGAGCGACCAGAACTGCACCGCGCGAAAAGGAATGGAGTTGCTTGCCGACGACACCAATTGCGGGGGCATCTTTGACCATTGCGTTGGTGATATGATGCACGGCGGTAGACGCGGCGGGGATGTCGCGACCGGGGTTGACCAAGCGATCAAGGGCCTCGCCATGAATGATCTTATTGTTGACGACACGCAGGGCGGCAATTTGGCATATCTCATCACCTTGAGACGGCAAGAGGCCCGTGGTTTCGGTGTCGAACACAACATAGGTCAGATCGGATAGTGGCGCGTCCATCACGTCCTTGGGCGGTGTTTTGGCGAGGAGGTCGAAATCATAGGCCACTGTGCGGCGACCCTGTGCGGTCATATGGCGACGATGCGCGTCGCGGATCGGCAGTTTGAGTACTGCTCGTGAGCCACGCCCCTGTTCCGGCCACAGCTCGGTCGCGTGTAGGTCAAGGATCGCGCGCCCCGTCATGTTGGCCAATCCGACATCGATCTCGCTGCGCATCCAGCCATCCAGACGATCCACAGCAAGCGGCTCACCCGACCATCCTAACGCAATCATAGCGCCGGTGTCCTCTGGCGTGATCAGGAGTGAGAGCGCCTTTGCCCCATCACGAGTGAGGTGTTGCGCGATATGGTCGATGAGGGAAATAATCTGTACCGCGTCGAGCGTGAGATCAAGGGGATCGGGCACGTCTGCGGATAGCGCGATCCCATCATCCTCAAGGCGCGCGGTGAGAGCATCGCACAGGTCAGCACCCCGTACGGTGCCCATCGGCCACCAATCGCTTTTGGCGTTCTCGTAGGTGGCGTCAATATCGTGGAACTCGGCAATGAGCGTGTTCAGCTCTGACATCATCGCGCCGTCCAGACGCGCGTCATGGCGCAAGGTGTCATCCGATGCGCGCGCGTCGAGCGCGGTTTTGAGCATGGCGACAGACGGGCGGAGCCGATTGACCACGCGGCGCAACAACGCCTCTCGTGTCACATGTGTGGCCAAATCGTCGGTGACGTCATCAAGGGTGAGCACATAGGGCGGCGTGGCGTCTCCCTCGCTCGGGGCGTGGGTGAGACGCAAACGTGCGGACACAGTATGTGCGCCATGGCGGGTCGCAATTGTGAGGGCGATCACGTGGCCGTCACCGCCTTCGCCGGCGCACAGGCGGCGGTAGGCGGAGAGGATGGGAGCGTCTCTCAGGTAGTCGAACACCGAATGATCCAAGCCCGGGGCGTGGTCGGCTCCGAGCAATTCAGCGGCAGCGCCATTGTAGAATGCCAGCTTGTGCGCGCCCGATACGAGGGCTACGCCAAGCGGGATATCTGCGCATAGGGCAGACAGTTTTTCCTTTTCCTCAACCAGACGTGTTGTCTCTTGGGCCACGGTTTCGGCCAACTGGTTGCGTGTGGCTGACAGGTTTTGGGTCACGGCGCGAGCGGCGGGTGCAAGATCCCCAAGGTAGCGAGCTGTACTTGCGTCTAGTTCATCCTCCACGTTCGCATGGGCGCGTGCCAACATGCCCCCTGAAAGCCGTTGGATCGGTTTGGCCACGTTTTCATCAAACATGAGCCAGATCCACACAGTTACGCCAAGGATGGCAAAGCTAGAGATCGCGCCAGCAAAGACAAATCCATTGAGGGCTTGGGGGATGGCGAGGCGGTGAAAGCCAAAATACAGGCCTGCGCACACTGCGCCAATGCCCGCCGCCGCAAGGAATGCGAAAAAGAGAAAGACGCGCAGACGCAGGGACCAGTGTTCAATGTTCATGGGGTGTCCCTTTCGAGAGGTGGTGCACGGCGGTGATGAGGTCAGTGGCCGCAAAAGGTTTCGCCAAAAAGGCGTCTGCGCCCATGGCCATTGCTTTTCGCTGTTCCGCAGGAGAGGTGCGGGCCGACATGATCAAGACAGGCGTTCGACCCAAATCAGGATCGCGGCGCAGCTGTTGGCAGATCTCGTAGCCCGACATTTCGGGCAAGGTCACATCCAAAATGACAAGCGCGGGGATCAAAGCGCGCAAATTGGGCAACGCCTGACATCCGGTCGCAACACGCGTGACATGATACCCCGCGCGTACAAGCAACAGCTCCACCGCGATTGCTATGTTGTCCTCATCCTCGACGAGCAAGATATGGTCTGGACCGCGCATGTGTGTCGTCTCTCCGTGTGCGGCGCGCGCCTTAGTTGAGGGCTGTGCACGCCTGTGTAAAAATCGGGTCGTTCTCTTCAAGTGTGATCCAATTCGCGCCGATCAGATCAGCGGCGAGATCATCCGAAAATCCCGCGAATATATCGGCGCGCCTGCCCAACTGGCAATCAAAGGCAACGGGCACAACCGCCCCCTTTTGCCATCTTGAGAGCAAGTATAGGTCAGTTGCCACAATGCGGTCTTTGATCTGGGTCTTGCCCATATCCACCGTGATAAATCGGGTGGTGACAGGGACCAAATAGGTCCATGGCCGCCAGATCTGTTTGCGCTCTACCGATGTCACGACAACGTGGTCGGGGCCGAGGGCCGCAGCGGTCCGGTCAAGCCACGAGTATTCGCTCCAAATCGCAAAGCCGAGCATGGCCAGACCGGCCGCCGCGGATGTGGACCAACGTGGCAGTGCGCCGCGTGTGAGCTTTTGGATCAGCATAACGATGCCGGCGGTGCCGCCCCCGAGGGCGATAACGGCGATGAATTCGAGGAGCATGGGGTTTGGACCCTTCTTTTAGCTGCGCGCGGATGACGAGCCGAGCGAGGATTGCATGGTGCGCACGATGACAAAGGCATCGCGCAAATGGGAGCGCTCAAAGGCGGGAATTGCCGAGGGGCTAAGGTAGTTGTCGGGCGCGTCTCCAACGCGCACTTGTTCCGCCTGATGTTCAAGGCGGGCCGTGGCAATGGTGTCATAGGCCGCCAAAAGATCGGCCCCGCCCGAGGCGGAGATGACACCTGCCTCTATCGCGGCGTCGATGCGTGCCCGGGTGTTGCACGCGGATGTCCCGCTTTGGAGGGCATAGACGCGGCCCAGATCGACAAGGGGCACAACGCCGTTGTGTTTCATGTCCAGATGTCCGCGTTGCTCGCCCGAACGAATGGTGGCAAACCCGCGCAACAGCCCAAGGGGTGGCGTGTGTTTGAGCGAATTGGAAATCATATGCGCGACAAAGATCGAGTTCTTTTTCGCAGATTGCAGGGCGCTTTGCTGAAGCGGTTTAAAGAGCGAGTTGTCGCCCGCAATCGGTCGTAGATCGAACATCACGGAGGCAAGCATTTGCGCCTCGCTATCTGGCTTGTTGATCCATGTGTCAAAATAGCTTTCCCAAACGCACAGACGTTGGCACCACCGATCCGCCATCGCCATCATATCGCCGGGGCAATAGACGTAACCACAGGCATCCAATCCATCGCAGACGTATTTGGCCATAGCGTTGAAATAGGCCATGTCGGCGTCAGTGGCGGCGTTGTCGATGATGAGGCAATTGTCTTGATCGGAGACGCCCGTTTGCTCTTGGCGGCCCTGACTGCCACAGGCGGCCCATAGGTAAGGAACGGGAGCGGCGCCACAGTCGCTCTCGTACATCTTGATGAGGCGGCGCGTGACGATATCAGCAACATCCGTGATCTTACGTGTGACAACATCATGAGCCAGATGTGCGCCGACAAGTTGCATAAGAAACGTAGGCAAGCGCGCGGTGACATCGGCCATTTCGGCCACCGTTTTTGCTTTGGTTAGTTCGAATATCATTTGGGTTTGTGACGATCCGAAAAAGCCCGTGATATCGGTTTGCGTTACCATGCCGACAAGGCGGCCGGCCTCTGTGATAGGCAGGTGGCCAATCTTGGCCTCTAGCATGGTTTGGATCACATCGGTTCCAAGGGCTGATGGCTCCAACGTGATGGGGTCGGGTGTCATGATGGTCGAAACGGGCAGGGCGGTATCCAAGCCCTCGGCCAGAACTTTGTTCGTCATGTCGCGTACGGTCACCAGACCCTTGAGGGCGGCGTTGTCCGTTACAGCAAGGCACGACACGCGGCGGTCGCGCATCAGGCGTGCGCATTCCAAAATGGTCATATCGATGGGACAGGTCACGGGGTCTTTGGCCATCAAATCCGAGACGTGTTGCGTCATCAGACCTGCGGCGGCCTGCGGGCGTGCTTGGCCACGATTGAAGTAACGGGCAAAGGCGGGGCTTTTGGCCACTTCGTCCTTGAACGCCTTGGGGGTGAGGATCAGGAGCGTGGTTTTAGACGCCGCCACGGCGGTGGTCGCTGCCAAACCGTCACGCAACAATCCACGTTCGCCAAAGTGGTTGGACTTTTGCAAGAGGGACACCTGCGCGCCGTTCACATCGGTAATCTCGACGCTGCCCTCTTTGATCAGGTACAGCCCTTCGAGTAGGTCGCCGTGAGCATAAATAGCCTCGCCCTCGGTGTAGGTTTTACGTGCGAAGGATTGCGCCAGTTCTTCCAGCTCGGTGCGGGGCAACACGTCATAGGGATGTGCCGCTTCGAGAAAGGTGAGAATTTTTTGCGTTGCGTCCATAACGACACCTGAAAAATAAAAGGAAAAGGGCGCGCAAGCCAGTTTGACCCCCGCGCCCAGCAGTATGAAGACGGGCAGGCCCGAGGGCCAGCCCAATCCTATTTAGTGATCAACAGCGCCGCCGGCACCACGTGGGATACGGATGCTTTCGACCAGTTCCTGAATTTCAACAGGCGGCTCGTCTGTGGCGTTGGAGACCACGTAGGCGACCGCAAAGTTGATTGCCGCACCGATTGCGCCAAAGGATGTCGATTTGATCGACAAGAGCAATGGGTTGCTGTCGTCAAAGGATGCTGTTCCTGGGATAAAGAACCAACCTTTGTGCAAGAAGATGTAGACAACTGTCACACCAAGACCTGCAAGCATACCCGCAACCGCGCCTTTGTTGTTCACGCGCTTGGAGAAGATCCCCATCATCAAAGCAGGGAAGATCGAGGAGGCAGCCAGACCAAAGGCAAGAGCCACGGTTTGCGCGGCAAAGCCCGGAGGGTTCATGCCGAGGTAGGTTGCAACCAAGATCGCGACACCCATTGCGATACGAGCGGACAAGAGTTCGCCTTTCTCGGAGATGGATGGGTTGATCTGCGACTTGATGAGGTCGTGAGAGACAGCTGACGAAATCGCCATGAGCAAGCCCGCAGCAGTCGAGAGTGCCGCCGCTAGGCCACCCGCAGCAACCAGTGCGATCACCCAACCGGGAAGGTTGGCAATCTCGGGGTTGGCAAGCGTGATGATGTCACGGTTCACGGTCAACTCGTTGTCGGCCGATCCATTATACTGGATGAAGCCATCGCCGTTTTTGTCTTCAAAGCCCAAGAGACCTGTTTGCTCCCAGTTGCGCACCCAATCAAGGTTTGCGTCGTTCTCGATTGCTTCGAGAGAGACGGCCTCGCTTGTTGTGCCATTGGGGTAAAACGTGTCGATCAGGTTCACACGCGCCATTGCAGCAACCGCAGGAGCGGTGAGGTACAACAATGCGATAAAGACCAAGGCCCAACCGGCAGACGAACGCGCATCAGCTACGGTTGGAACCGTAAAGAAACGCACGATAACGTGTGGCAGGCCGGCGGTACCAATCATCAAAGACACGGTGAACAAGAACATGTTCAGCGTTGTATCTGATTGCTTGGTGTATTCGGCAAAGCCGAGGTCCGCGAGCATCCCGTTGAGCGTCTCAAGCAATGGCAGACCCGTCGACTTGGCATCTGCGAACAGACCAAGCGGTGGGACAGGATTGCCTGTGAGTTTGAGCGAGATGAAGATCGCAGGGATCGTGTAGGCCGTGATGAGAACGACATACTGGGCGACCTGCGTGTAGGTGATGCCCTTCATGCCGCCAATAACCGCGTAGAAAAACACGATGGCTGCACCGATCAAAAGACCGGTTGTTTTGTCCACTTCGAGGAAGCGCGAGAACGCAACGCCAACGCCCGTCATCTGGCCGATCACGTAGGTCAAAGACGCAACGATGAGACAGATAACAGCCACGGTGCGTGCTGTTTGGCTATAGAAACGGTCACCGATGAACTCGGGCACGGTGAATTTGCCGAACTTGCGCAGATAAGGCGCGATGAGCATAGCGAGAAGCACGTAGCCGCCCGTCCAACCCATCAGGTAAGCGGAGGTGTTATAGCCGCCAAAAGAGATGATACCGGCCATCGAAATAAACGATGCGGCAGACATCCAGTCAGCGCCAGTTGCCATACCGTTGACGATGGGGTGGACCCCACGGCCAGCTGCATAGAATTCAGATGTGGAACCCGCACGGGCCCAGATCGCGATACCGATGTAGAGCGCAAAAGTCGCGCCCACAACGATGAGGTTGAGGGTAAACTGATCCATTCTCTGGGCTCCTTATTCGTCGACGCCGTGTTCTTTGTCGAGTTTGTTCATTTTGATTGCGTAGGTGAAGATCAGCACAAGAAACACAAGGATCGACCCTTGTTGTGCAAACCAGAACCCGAGGTCCGTGCCGCCAATTTTGATGCCTGACAGCATCGGACGGAACAGGATGCCTGCACCGAATGAACACAGGAACCAGATCACGAGGCTAATGCCGATGATCCGTTTGTTCGCTGCCCAGTAAGCGTTGTTTTGTGAGTTGTCCGCCATTATGCGGTCCTCCCTTTTGTCCCCGATCACGGTGCGGATTGTGTCCACTTGCCGTCATCATTTAACTGCAACACGAGCGGCATGCTCTGTGTCGCCTCCCTTCCCAGTCGACCCGTATGTTGTGGGTCGGGGATCATATCGCCACCCCATGTGGGGAAGCGATACTAACTTATACCACAGTTACGCAGATACTGCGTATATAGAATTTCCAATCAAATCCTCGACAACGCTTGGGTCTGCGAGGGTTGAGATGTCGCCCATGCTGCCTGTGTCGTTTTCGGCGATTTTGCGTAGGATGCGGCGCATGATTTTGCCGGAGCGGGTTTTGGGCAGGCCAGGGGCCCACTGGATAAAATCAGGCTTTGCAATCGGGCCGATTTCGGTGCGCACCCAGACCTCGAGTTCCTTTTTGAGCGCATCACTTGGCTCTTGGTCATTCATCAAAGTGACATAGGCGTAGATGCCTTGGCCTTTGATTTCATGGGGATATCCGACCACGGCGGCCTCAGCCACGGCGGCGTGGGCGACGAGTGCGCTTTCGACTTCGGCGGTGCCCATGCGGTGGCCCGACACGTTGATCACATCGTCGACGCGCCCCGTGATCCAGTAGTAGCCATCGGCGTCACGGCGACAGCCATCGCCCGAGAAATAGTAGCCTTTGTACTGTTGGAAATAGGTTTCTTGGAA